>NZ_BAAGUS010000004.1:0-242282 GCF_054781275.1 Nocardioides ginkgobilobae
GTCTCCCCGGCGAAATACTTGGCCGCCCGCTGGAGAATCTCCCGCTCGGTGGCGAGCTTCGTGGTCTCGACCTCGAGTTCGTTCACTCTTGCTTCGAGTCGGGCGATCTTCTGTTCGGATGTTTCATGGCTCTTCACAATCCGGGGTGTAGTTGGGGTCTGAAGCCGCCGGTCTCGAGGAGGCTTCTGGCGATGTAGTTGGTCAGGTTGCGGAACCCGAGTGCTGATCCGCGTAGGTGCTCGAGGCGTCCGTTGATGGCTTCGGTGGGTCCGTTGCTGGTGCCGGGGCGGTCGAAGTAGGCCAAGACGTCCTCGGCTCGCTTCTTCAGGGTCCTGCCCAGGGTGATGACCTCGACCAGCGCTGCCGGGACACCGGTGCTGACCGATTCGATGAGCTTGGTCATCAGTTCCCGGCCGCGGCGGCGGTCTGGTTCGCGGTAGGCGGTGATCATCCGTTGGTAGATCCCCCAGGTCGCCTCGACCTCGACGTGCCTGTCGTCGGCGAACAAGGCGCGCAGCCGGTCGGCCTGCTTCTCGGTGAGCAGCCCAGACCCGGTGTGCAGGGTCCGCCTGGCGCGGTACAACGGGTCGTTGCGGCGGCCGCGGTGGCCGTGGAGGTCTTGTTGGACCCGGCGGCGGCACCGGTCCAAGGCGTCGCCCGCCAGCCGCACGACGTGGAAGGGGTCCATGACCGCGACCGCGTCGGGTAGTTCCTCGACCGCGGCGGTCTTGAAGCCGGTGAACCCGTCCATCGCCACTACCTCCACGCCTTGACGCCACTGTTCGGGGCGCTCGGCGAGCCAGGTCTTGAACACCTTCTTGGACCGGCCCTCGATCATGTCCAACAACCGTGCTGGGCCGGTGCCGGCGCGCACCGCGGTCAGGTCGATGACCACGGTGACGTACTTGTCGCCGCGCCTGGTGTGGCGCCACACGTGCTCATCGACCCCGATCGCGGTGACACCGTCATAGCGGTGCTCGCCTTCGATCAGCGCCCGTCTGCCTTCAGCCAGGACGGCGTCGTTGGCGGTGCCCCACGCGACCCCGAGGGCCTCGGCGACGCGGCTCATGGACAGGTGGCCGACCACGATCGCTTCTAGTGCCCACCGCAGCCCGCGGCGCGAGAGCTTGGCCCTCGGCTGCGCGGCGCGGTGGGTGTCTTGGCGCCACACGTGCCCGCATCCGGTGCAGCGGTAGCGGCGCACGGTGATGCGCAGCGTGGTGGGGCGCCACCCGAACGGCTCGTGGGCCAGCTCGCGGGTCACAGTGTCGCGCGGAAGGCCTTCGGCTCCACAGCGACGGCACCACCGTTCCAGGGAGCCTTCGGGTTCGACGACCTTGCAGGCTAGGACCGCCCGCTTCGGTTCGAGGCGTTGTCCGGTCACCACCAGCCCCAGCTCATCGAGGCGGCAGAAGGTCGTCAGATCAGCGCAGGCGAAGGCGCCCGCACGGGTAGCGTCGTGCACGTCGAGGTCTTTCGGGTGGCTGGCGTAGGAACCGCCATCTTCGGAAGACCTCGACCTCTATCCCGGTACCGACGCGCCGACCCCAGCCGCGTCGTCCGCTACACCCTCATCTGCGAAGAGCCTGTTTCATCAGCCGGCGCCGACGGGCTCGTGGTCGAGGGCTTGGACTGCAGCGGGCTGGAGGTCAGCGTTCCGTCGGCGGCGGTCTTCTTGCCGGTCCCGTAGACCTCGAGCCAGCCCCGTAGCGTGCCGCGCACGATGCCGAGGTCCTCGGCGATGCCGCGGACCGTGGCGCCCGGGGTGGACTCGTACAAGTCGACGGCCTGACGACGGAACTCCTCGGAGTAGTTCTTCCTGGCCATGATTCCTGGATCATCTCGCTTCCCCAGCAGGTGCTGGATTCAGCGTGTCCAAGAACCAGGGTCAGGCCCCCCCGGCAGATCGGCTCGACCCCGAACCGCTCACGGTGGCAGTCGATGTAGTCGACCAGCACCGCGGTACTCACTTCAGCTTGCGGTCGAGCTCCGCCGCGGCGAAAAACGCCGACGCCGTCCGCAAGATCTCATTGGCCCGCCGCAGCTCACGCACCTCACGCTCGAGCTCAGCGATGCGCCGCGCCTCCGCAGTGGTCACCCCCGAGCGGTGGCCCTCGTCGATCTCGGCTTGGCCGACCCAGTTGCGCAACGTTTCGGGGTTGATCCCCAACTGCTCAGCGACCCGACGCAGCGCCCCGGACCTCGTGGCCGGATCACGCCGCAGATCGACCGCCATCCGGATCGCTCGCTCCCGAAGTTCCTCGGGGTACTTCCTTGGTGCTGCCATGACTCTCATCCTTCCGTGGAATGAGAGCCTCCATCAGACCCGGCACGAGACACCAAGGCACGTGCCGAGAACAAGGCCCGCATGGGCGAACTCGACGAGACGATCGCCGACCTGACCGGAACCATCGCCGGTATCAAGCAGTCCTCCGCGTACGCCGACGCCCGCGACCTCGATGAGCGCGAGAAGAAGGTCCAGGCCCTCGGCTCGGCTGCCGACGCCGCGCTTGCCTCCGCAGAGCGTGCACGCGGCGCGGAGGTTCGTGAGGTCCGCACCACCGACGAGGTAGCCGCGAGGGCGGTCAGCACGAGTGCGCGAGTCGCAGCAGCCGTCGAGAAGGCCCGCGCGAAGGTTGGCGCCGCTGGCGTCTCTGGTGGGCTCCCGGCGAGCATCGCCGCTACGACCGCTCCGGCCAGCGTCCTCACCGAGCCGGTGCGCCTCACCCGGGACGGCGACCCGACCCCGCTGGACCGTCCGGTCCCGGTTCAGCTATCCGTCACCCCAGACGACCTCGGCAGTGCGATCGAGCAGGTGCGGCTGGTGCAGGTCAGCGCAACCGAACGTGGTCGCCAGGCTGCGGGGCGTCTGGGTAAGGCGAAGGCGCTCGACGTGCAACACGGGAAGGTCGAGGCGGCCGAGCGGCGCGCCGAGGAAGCCGACCAGCGGGCTGGCGAAGCCGAGCAGGTCGAGCTTGAGCGTCAGTCCGAGCTCATGACGTCCGTCGAGTTGTACGCGAACCGGTGGCGCGACTGGGTCTCTTCCGAAGCGACGGTCGCTGCGTTCGGCGCAGAGCCCGACCTGACCGGCACAGGCATCGATGATGTTCTCGCCGACGCAACTGTCCTCATCGGTGACCTCAGCGAAGACGACCTGGTCGAGCTGGACCACGTCGCAGGGTCGCTTGCCGACCCCGTGCGCGAACGACACACGCACACTCTCGCCGCACTCGACGCCGCCGACCAGGTCGACAACGCGGTCCGTGACAACCTGAAGGCAGAACGCGCCCAGCTGGAGTCCGCGATCGACCCGAGCCCGGCCACGCCGACCTGGGTCCGGCCACGTCGCGACGACTCCGTCCCGCTGTGGCGAGCGATCGACTTCGGCGACGACCTCGATGCGAATGACCGCGCCGGCCTCGAAGGAGCACTCCTCGCCTCCGGACTCCTTCTCGCCGACCTGCACCGAGACGGGACCCTGCACGCCGAAGACGGACAGCTGCTTCTGACCCCGACCGGTCCGGTTGACGAAACCCCAGTGACAGGCAAGCTGGTCGCCGACCCGGGGAGCCCAATGCCCGTCGAAGTCGTCGAAGCGGTCCTTGCGCGCATCGGGTTCGGTGACCGCCGCGGAGGAGGGGCCACGTCGCCTAGCGGGGTGTGGGTGGCTCCAGGCGGGTCGTGGGGCTCAGGTCCGCTGACCGGCCGACACCTGCCCGCCATAGCCCGCCACATCGGCGCTACCGCCCGCGCAGACGCGCGGCGGGTGCGCCTGGCAGCCATCGAGGTCGAGCTCGCCCAGCTCACGGCCGCCGCCGAGGTTCGGGCCACTACCCGGGCCGAGGCTCGCGCTGCCCGGGACCGGCTCAGCGCCGCGACCCACAACGCTCCACGGACACAGGCTGTCTCCTCCGCCAGGGTCCGCGTCACCGACGCGACCAACCGAGCCGCGAAGGAACGGTCGCGAGCCCACGACGCTGCAATGCAAGCAGGCGAGATGCGCACGGCCTGGTCCCGTGAGGTCAGCGAACACCGCGCGATCTGCGCCGAGTTCAGCCTTCCGCACACCGCTGACGACCTACATGTCGTCCGGCAGGCCACCGGCGAAGCGGAGACGGCATGCCGTGACCTGAGCAACCTGCTCGGCCAGCTGATCAGCGCGGTCGCCCACCACACGGGGGCCGTCGGAAAGGTCAGAGACCGCGCCGGCGAACGGGTCGAGGACGAGTCGCGCGCCGCGACGGAGTGGGCCGTCTGGCATCGAGAGGCGTCCGAGCTCGAGTCGGTCCGTTCCAGCATCGGGCGGGAGGCGGCCGCGGCGAAGGCCGAGCTGCGCGAATGCGAGACCACCCGCACGGCCCTCGAAGGTGAGCTGGAGTCCGCACGGAACCTCGACTCCCGTCTGGGTGTGGAGGTCGGCACCGCCGAAGCTGAGGCTCGCGCTGCCGCCGAACGAGTCACAACAACCCAAGCGGAGCTTGTCGCCGCGTTCGACAAGTTCCGTCGACGGCTGGCGCTGCCGGGCATCGCAGCAGCAGCATTCGCCGAGTCGCCGGAGCCCATCGAGCTACCCGAGGTCACCCCGGCCGCCGTACGCAAGGCAGTGACCCGCGTTGCCGCCGGCCTGCGTCGACACAGCCAGGGCGCCGATGAGAACTCGCTCTTCGGTCCGCAGCGCACCCTGGACCGAGACCTGTCAGGCTCCTACGACGTCATCACCGAGGTCCGCGACGGTGTTCGCCTCGTCGAACTGTCCGACGCGACCGGACGACGCAGCATCGCCGCCGCCGCCGAACTCGCCCGGACCGTCGAAGAGGGCCGAAACGCGCTCAGCGAACGTGAGCGGAGCGTCTTCACCGAGTTCGTGCTCGGCGGAGTCGCCGAAGAGCTTCGCCGCCGACTGGACCAGGCCGACGAGCTCATCGCCGCGATGAACGCGTCACTGGCCACCATCCGCACCTCGCACGGCATCGGGGTCAAGCTGCGGTGGAAGGTATCGGAGAGTTCCGACCCGGCCGTCGTGCGCATCAAGGAGCTCGTGTCCACCGCCGGTGCGGTGAGGTCCGCCGACCAGACCGCCGAACTGACCGAGCTCCTTAAGGACCGCGTCAACGAGGCGTTCGAGCTCGATGAGTCCGCGGGCTACGCCACCCACCTGCGCGACGCACTGGACTATCGGTCCTGGCACACAGTCGAGGTCATCATTCTCGGTCCGAAGCCGGGCCAGGAGCGACGCATTAGCCGCAAGGCGCGACTCTCGCAGGGCGAGACGCGGTTCGTGTCCTACGTGGCCCTGTTCGCTGCCATCGACGCCTACCTTTCCGGTCTGCCCGACACCGGGCGTGCGCTCCGGCTGCTGCTACTGGACGACGCGTTCGCCAAGGTCGACAACCGCACCATCGGTGAGCTCATGGGGCTGCTGGTCCGGCTCGACGTCGACTTCGCTATGACCGGGCACGCCTTGTGGGGTGACTACCCGCAGGTGCCGGCGCTGGACTGTTACGAAGTCCGCCGAGTCGAAGGGTCGGCCGCTGTGACGACCCACGTCCGTTGGGACGGACACACCCGACACCTCCGGGCAGCGCCGCGATGACCGACCATGCCCTGCCGCCGGCGACACGCGAGTACCTGCTCCACCTCGACCTGATGCCCCTGTGGGATGCCGTTCGCGGCAGGCTCGAACGAAACGGTATCCAGGTCACCGGCACTGTGAGTGTCACCCTGAACGAACAGGGCGTCGACCGTCTCAGCGGCCTCCTCGGCAGGCGCGTGACAAGCCCCGCCCGCGTGCGCCTCGCAGACGTGGACGCGGCCCTGCGGCGGTCCGCTGCAGCAGCTGGGCTGGTGACCGTCATCGAGGCGCTCATCGGGCCGCTCGTGGACCGCAAGGCCGCCCGTGTGGCTCGGACCGAGGCGCGAGCCAGCACAGCCGCCCTATTTGACGGTGCGCTCGCCGCCGCAGGGGTCGGCGATCAGGAGTGGGTCGCGGGTTTCGTTCAGGGAACCCGGCAGGCAGGCATCCTCACTAAGGCCGGCGATGGCGCCAACGCCGCCGTCGTGCACGCGGGTGCCGTCCTGGCCGAGCTTGCGGCATCCGGTGTACTTGAGCCATCAAGGTCCGCGTCCGAGCGACCAACCGAGTGGGGCTTGGCTGAACTGGCGACCAAGTGCACCGGTGACGCGCACGGGCTCGACTCGGGCCGCGTCGCCGCCGCCCTCGTGCTGCGTGCCGCGGCCGCCGCTCACGGTCTCCATCCACCGGAGTCGGCGGCCGAGGTCCGGAGCATGTGGACCCTTCTCGGGGTGGTGCCTGATGAGCTTTCCGGAACAGTGCTGGTCTGGTCGCTACGGCCACCGGGCGACGATCCCTGGTCCGTCATGATGCGCGCCCGAGCCGATCTTGGCTTGGTCACTCACCTGACGTTGCACGAACTGAACGGCGTCGCCGCCAAGCTGGCCTGGACGGTCGCAGGGACCACCGTGTCGGTCTGCGAGAACCCGCAGGTCCTCCAAGCGGCTGCACGAGCAGGATCGGCGGGCGCTCTGGTGTGCACCTCCGGCAACCCCGCGAGCGCCGCCTGGGTTCTACTCCGCGGCTTAGTAGGGCAAGGCGCACTGGTTCGTTATCACGGCGACTTCGACTGGCCCGGAGTCGTGATCGCCGGACGCATCCTGGCTGCGGGGGTGCAGCCGTGGCGCATGGGCGCCAGCGACTACGAGGACGCTGTCGCGGCGGCTAGCTCGGCTAACAAGCTGCCGCTCGCAGGGACCCCAGGTGCGACACCTTGGGACCCGCAACTCGCGGTAAGTATGTCGCGCATCGGAGTTGCAGTCCATGAGGAGGCCCTCCTCAACGTGCTGCTCGCGGACCTCTAGAGGCGTCGCCCGCGTCGCTGTCTAAACCCCCGACCCGGCGCTTGATGCCTACGCCGCGTGGGGTGCAGTGGGTACGCACAAGGATGAGAAACGGCGCCTGACGCTGGAAGACGTCGGAAGACGTTTTCGCAGGTCAGACGCCGTTTCAGGCATCTAGCCGCAGGTCACGAAGACCCCGGAATCAGATGTCGTAGTAGAGCTCGAACTCGTGCGGGTGCGGACGCAGCTGCACGGGCGCGATCTCGTGGGTGCGCTTGTAGTCGATCCAGGTCTCGATGAGGTCCGGGGTGAAGACGTTGCCCACGGTCAGGTAGTCGTGGTCGGCCTCGAGCGCGTCGAGGACGGCCCCCAGGCTGGTGGGGACCTGGGCGATCTCGGCCATCTCGTCCGGCGGGAGCTCGTAGATGTCCTTGTCGATCGGCGCGGGCGGCTCGATCTTGTTCTTGATGCCGTCGACGCCGGCGAGCATCAGCGCGGAGAAGGCGAGGTAGGGGTTCGCCGACGGGTCGGGGAACCGCGCCTCGACGCGCTTGGCCTTGGGGTTGGCACCGGTGATCGGGATGCGGACCGAGGCCGAGCGGTTGCGCGAGGAGTACACCAGCGAGATCGGGGCCTCGTAGCCGGGCACCAGGCGGTGGAAGGAGTTCACCGAGGGGTTGGTGAAGGCCAGCAGCGAGGGGGCGTGCGCCAGGATGCCGCCGATGTACCACCGGGCGGTGTCCGAGAGGCCGCCGTAGCCGGTCTCGGAGTAGAACAGGGGCTCCCCGTCCTTCCACAGCGACGAGTGCACGTGCATGCCCGAACCGTTGTCGCCGAAGATCGGCTTCGGCATGAAGGTGACCGACTTGCCGGCGTGCCAGGCGGTGTTCTTGATGATGTACTTGAACTTCATCACGTCGTCGGCGGCCTTGAGCAGCGTGTCGAAGCGGTAGTTGATCTCCGCCTGACCGGCCGTGCCGACCTCGTGGTGGGCGCGCTCGACGAGCAGGCCGGCGCCCTCGAGGTTCTTGACCATGTCGTCGCGCAGGTCGCCGTAGTGGTCGTAGGGGGCGACGGGGAAGTAACCACCCTTGAAGCGGGTCTTGTAGCCGCGGTTGTCACCCTCCTTGCCGGAGTTCCACCACCCCTCCTCGGAGTCGATGTGGAAGTAGCCCTCGTTGGGACCGGTGGAGTAGCGCACCGAGTCGAAGATGTAGAACTCCGCCTCGGGGGCGAAGAACGCGGTGTCGGCGATGCCGGTGGTGGAAAGGTAGGCCAGCGCCTTGCGGGCGATGTTGCGCGGGTCGCGGGAGTAGGCCTCACCCGAGATCGGGTCGTGGATGAAGAAGTTCACCGCGAGGGTCTTGGCGGTGCGGAAGGTGTCGATGAAGGCCGTCGTCGGGTCCGGGAACAGCGACATGTCGGACTCGTTGATCGCCTGGAACCCGCGGATCGAGGAGCCGTCGAAGGCCAGACCGTCCGTGGCCACCGACTCGTCGAACGAGGAGGCCGGGACCGTGAAGTGCTGCATGATGCCGGGAAGGTCGCAGAAGCGGATGTCGATCATCTCGACACCCTCGTCCTTCACGTACTTGAGGAGCTCGTCGAAGCTCTGGAACATTCGTCCTCCTGTGGCGCGCCCCAGCAGCGCAACCGGCCGATCTGTGAAGAGTGGACAGCCCTCGGCACCGTTGCCGCAGACGTGTGCCCTCACCCTAGGAGGGCGGGGGTTTCTCGACCGTATCGGAAGTGTTTCCGGCATGTAACAGCATGTCCGGGCTGGTGCCACCCTGCGCGACGATGCCTTCCCGACCGCCACCTAGGCTGGGCCCGTGACCGCTCCTGTCGTTCTCGAGGCCGCCAGCTGGCCGCGCCGCATGCTCGCGCTGGCCGTCGACTGGTTCGCGTGCACGCTGATCCTCATCTTCTTCGTCGGCAGCGACGTGTGGCTGGACGGTGACTGGACCAACTTCGTCGTCCTGGGGATCTTCGTCGTGGAGTCGGCCCTGCTCACCGCGACCGTCGGCGGCTCCTTCGGCCAGGTCGCGACCCGGCTGCGCGTCGTCCGCGCCAACGGCGACCCCCGCCCCGTCGACCTGCTGCCGGCCCTCGGCCGGCAGCTGCTCGTGGGCCTGGTCATCCCGCCGCTGGTCTTCCGCCCCGACGGGCGCGGCCTGCACGACATGGCCACCGGCACCGTGTGCGTGACCCTGCAGACGGCGCTCGGACGGACCGCACCCGTCCGTTAGCCGGGGACGCCACGGCGCCTACGGGTCCCGCAGAGGGCCTACGCTCGAGGCCATGCGCACCCGTCTCGCCACGCTCGCCCTCACCGTCCCGCTCGGCCTCGCCGCCCTCACCGCGTGCGGGGGTGACGACGCCGCCGAGGACGCCGCTCCCGCCGGCTCCAGCACCGGTGCCGAGGAGGAGGCGGACCCCGAGGACGACGGCGACGCCGAGGAGGTCTCGGTCGCCGCGGGCGAGGAGATCAGCGCCGAGGAGTTCACCGACCTGATGGTCTCCGCGTTCGAGAAGGCCACCACCGCCGACATCACCATGGAGATGACCGCCGGCGGCCAGGAGATCGAGTCCGACGGCCAGGCCGACTACCGCACCCAGCCGCCGTCGATGCGGATGGAGATGAGCGGCATGGGCGGGATGGGCGAGATGACGATGATCATGGTCGACAACGTGATCTACATGCGGGTCGCGCAGATGGACGACAAGTTCATCAAGCTCGACCTCGACGACCCCGCCAACCCCATGGGCGACACCTTCACCAACCAGCTCGACCCGCGCGCCCAGGCCGAGGTCATCGAGGCCGGTCTGGTCTCCGCGACGTACGTCGGCGAGGAGGAGGTCGGGGGCGAGGACCGGGACCGCTACACCGCGGTCGTGGACTCCGAGGCGATGTTCGAGCAGATGGAGCTCGACCCCGCCGCCGCGGGCGCGCTGCCCGAGGAGGTCACCTACGACCTGTGGTTCGACGACGAGGGCCGCTTCGCCCAGATGGTCGTCGACATGGGCGCCACGGCCGGCGAGGTCGTGATGCGCTTCGAGAACTGGGGCACCGACGTCGACATCGAGGCCCCGCCGGCCAGCCAGGTCACCGACATGGGGGCCATGACCGGCGCCAGCTGAGCCCTGGCCGGAGGAGGGCCGGAGGAGGGCCGGAGGAGGGTCAGCGCCCGCGCATCTGCGAGCGCAGGCCCTTCATGCTCGTCGGCACCGGGCCCTTGGGCAGCGGGACGGCCGAGCGGGTGGCGTCGAGGGCCTTGATCCGGTTGAGCACGTCAGTCATGTCCGCGGGGCGCAGCGTGCGCTTCTTCTTCTGGATGTGACGCATCAGCTTGGGCAGCGGGACCTCGCCCTCGCCGCGGCCGCAGACGACCTCGTGGATGGTGATCTCCGAGGCGACCCGCTCGTGCTTGCGGCGCTCGGCGGCCAGCAGCGAGCGGACCCGGCTGGGCTGGCCCTCCCCGACGAGCACGATGCCCGGGGGACCCACCACGCGGTGCACGACGTCCTGCTGCTTGGTAAAGCCAACGGCGGGGTCGACCTTCCAGCCGCGGCGCAGCATGTTGAGCGCCGCGGCGGCGGCGCCCGGCTGCCCCTCCATCTGGGAGTACGCCGCCTTCTGGGCGCGCCGGCTGAAGACGATGAGCACCGCGAGGGTGCCGAAGAGCGTGCCGCCGACGACCGCGAGGATCCACTCCAGGACGCCGCTGCCGGGCAGGATCCAGAAGAGCCCGAACCCGGCCAGGCCCGCCACCAGGAAGACCGCCAGGAGGACCAGCCCGATGTGCTTGTCGCTGCGCTTGGTGATCCGGTAGGTCTCGACCAGCTGCTGGCGGCGGTTCATCGAGCCGGGCGCCGGGGGAGCGGACTGCTCACCCTTCGCGGCCTTCGGGGTGCGGGCGGACTTCTCGCTGCGTGCCATCGGCGGTGCGTGCCTCGTTCTTCTCTGGCGGTCCGGGGGCGGACGCCCGGTGGGCGGACGGGTCAGACGGTGGCGCCCTGGCGGGCGTCCATCGCCTGACGGTACAGCCGACCAGCGCGGTAGGACGAACGCACCAGGGGTCCGGACATGACACCGGAGAAGCCGATCTCCTCGGCCTCGGCCGCGAGCTCGACGAACTCCTCGGGCTTGACCCAGCGCTCCACGGGGTGGTGGCGCAGCGACGGGCGGAGGTACTGCGTGATGGTGATGAGCTCGCAGCCGGCCGCGTGCAGGTCGACCAGCGCCTGGCTGACCTCCTCGCGGGTCTCGCCCATCCCGAGGATGAGGTTGGACTTGGTCACCAGACCGAAGTCGCGAGCCTGGGTGAGCACGTCGAGGGAGCGCTCGTAGCGGAAGGCCGGACGGATCCGCTTGAAGATCCGCGGCACGGTCTCGACGTTGTGCGCCAGCACCTCGGGGCGGGACTCGAAGACCTCAGCCAGCAGGTCGGGCTTGCCGTTGAAGTCGGGGATGAGGTTCTCGACCCCGGTGTCGGGGTTGAGCTCGTGGATGGCGCGGACGGTCTCGGCGTACAGCCAGGCTCCGCCGTCCTCGAGGTCGTCGCGGGCGACGCCGGTGATGGTGGCGTAGCGCAGCCCCATCGTGCGCACCGACTCCGCGACCCGGCGCGGCTCGTCGCGGTCCAGCGGCTCGGGCTTGCCGGTGTCGATCTGGCAGAAGTCGCAGCGTCGCGTGCACTGGTCGCCGCCGATGAGGAAGGTCGCCTCGCGGTCCTCCCAGCACTCGAAGATGTTGGGGCAGCCGGCCTCCTGGCACACGGTGTGCAGGCCCTCGGACTTCACCAGGCCCTGGAGCTCCTTGTACGCCGGGCCCATCTTCGCCCGGGTCTTGATCCACTCCGGCTTGCGCTCGATCGGGGTCTCCGCGTTGCGGACCTCCAGTCGGAGGAGCTTCCTGCCGTCGGGTGCCGGTGCCTGTGCCACGGCCTCGACTCTACGCCGGTGGGCCAGGTCACCGGACATCGGTGAGGGGGTGCCCGCCGGCATGTCCGGGGCGGCGCCCAGGAGGCGGCTCAGGGGACGTCGCGGCGGCGGAACGAGACGACCGAGGCGGCGACGACGACCAGCAGCCCGGTGCCGAGGTAGAGCCCGCCGTCGGCGGCGCTGATGGTGCGCTCGCCGTCGCACTCGGGACCGCCTCCGCGGCCCGTGAAGCACTCGGGGGGCACCGACGACTCGTCGTAGTAGGAGGCCCCGTCCTGGACGACGGCCAGGACGTTGAGCGGCGGGGTCCAGCGCGCGCTGCTCTGGCCGACGATGCCGAGGACCGCACCGCTGGCGACGGCGAGGGCGAAGAGCACGCCGACTGTCGCCACGGTGCTGCGGAAGAGCATCGTCAGGGCGTAGCCGGCCAGCGCCGCGGCCGCGCCGAGCGCGCCGGTGCGCAGCACCTGCTCGAAGCCGTCGCGGACCACGCCGTCGGGCACCGGCAGGTCCCGGCTGGCGGCCAGGCCCAGCAGTCCCGACCAGTACGCCGCCAGCACGGCGGTCCCGAGCAGGCCGGCGACCAGCACCAGGGCTGCGGCCTTGGTCGCCCAGACGCGACCGCGTCGCGGCTCGAAGAGCAGCTGGTTGCTCATCGAGCCGGTGTTCCAGTCGTGGCCCACGAAGGTGGTGCCGGCCAGGACCAGCAGGAGCAGGACGAGGGTGCTCGCGGCCAGCAGGCCGTCGTCGAGCTCGCCCTGGACCGAGAGCGGCTGCCGACCGCCGTACCAGCCGGCGACGACGTCGCGGCAGGCACCCGGCTCGGCGCCGGCCTCGAGGTAAGCCTCCGGCCGTCGCTCGCACCGGGTCACCTCCCGCTGCGCGTACCGGTCGGCGAGCAGCGCGTCGACCTCCGCCTCGGTCATCGGGCGGCTGCCCCAGGCGGTGCCCGCGAGCAGCAGCGCGGGCAGGACCACGGCGGCGACGAGGAGCAGCAGGACCGCGCGTCGCCAGCGCAGCCGGGTCACCTCGACCCGGAGCTGTCCCGACGTCGAGGCGCTCACGAGGCCTGCTCCCGGCCGACGGTGCCCTGCCCGGCCAGGCCCTCGCCGGCGGTGAGGGAGAGGAAGTAGGACTCCAGGTCCTGGCGCGCCGGGGCGAGCTCGGTGACCCACACGTCCTCGCGGGCCAGGAGCCGGGTGACGGCCGCGGGGTCGTCGGTCTGCACCACCAGGGCGTCGGCGGGCTGGTCGGGATCGCCCCCGGTGACCGCGAGCCCCGCCGTGCGCAGGATGCCTGCGGCGGCCGCGGGGTCGGTGCTGCGCACCCGGAAGCGGTCGGCGGCGCCCAGGAGACCCTCGACCGCGCCGGAGGCCAGCACCCGGCCCTGGCCGATGATGGTGACCGAGGAGCAGACCTGCTGGACCTCGGCGAGGATGTGCGAGCTCAGCAGCACCGTCGTGCCGGACTCCCCGAGGGTGCGGATGGTCTCGCGCACCTCGCGGATGCCGGCCGGGTCCAGGCCGTTGGTCGGCTCGTCGAGGATGAGCAGCGTCGGCTGCTTGAGCAGGGTCGCGGCGATCGCGAGCCGCTGCTTCATACCCAGGGAGTAGGCCTTGTAGCGGTCGCCCTCGCGACCGGCCAGACTCACGGTCTCGACGGCGGCGTCCACGCGGGAGTCCGGCGCCCCGATGGAGCGCGCGAGCAGCAGCAGGTTGCGCCGGCCGGAGAGGTTCGGGGAGAACTTCGGCGACTCCACGACGGCACCGACGCGGTCGACCACGTGCGGGAGCCGGTCGGGCACCGGCTCGCCGAGCAGCCGCATGGTGCCGGCGCTGGCGCGCGCCAGCCCGAGGAGCATCCGGATCGTCGTGGTCTTGCCCGACCCGTTGGGGCCCAGGAAGCCGTGGACGCCGCCCGCCTCGACGTGCAGGTCCAGGCCGGCCACGGCCAGCCGCGTGCCGCGGCGGGTCCGGAACTCCTTGCGCAGGCCTGTGGTCTCGATGACCGGCCCCGAGTGGCTGCTCACCGCCGCAGCGTCCCACGCGGGCGACGCCGCCGGGCGCCAGCGGCGCCGCCCGCGTGTCAGCCGTGGTCAGGGGGTCCTGGAGGGCGACAGGACCTCGATGCGCGGCCCACTCACGGCGGCGCGCCCGGGCTCGGGGCGCGCCTCGTAGTCGGGCGTGGCGGCGTACTCCTCCCAGCGCAGGAGGCGCTCCAGCTCTCGCTGCAGGACGGGCAGCACCTCGGTGACGGTCACCTCGCGACCGGTCTCGAGGGTCAGCGACGTGACGCCGGCGTCGCTGATGCCGCAGGGGACGAACCGGTCGTACCACGACATGTCGACGTCGCAGTTGAGCGAGATGCCGTGCATCGTCACCCCGCGCGAGACCCGGATGCCGATGGCGCCGATCTTGCGCTCGGGACGCGTGGCGTCGGCCCGCAGCCAGACCCCGCTGCGGCCCGGCACCCGGGCGGTCTCGACCCCGAAGGCCGCGCAGGTGGCGATCATCGCCTCCTCCATCCGGCGCACGAAGTCGACGACCTTGACGTGGTCGGGCAGCCGGACGATCGGGTAGGCCACGAGCTGGCCGGGGCCGTGGTAGGTGATCTTGCCGCCGCGGTCCACGTCGATCACCGGGGCGCCGCCGGGGTCGGCGGGCCGCTCGTGCGGGTCGGTGCGCTTGCCGGCGGTGTACGTCGGGGGGTGCTCCAGCAGCAGGACCGTGCCGGGCCGCGTGCCCTCGACGACCTCGGCGTGCACGGCACGCTGGAGGTCCCAGGCCTCGAGGTAGTCCACGGCGCGCGCGGGGGAGTCGCCGAGCCCGACGACCTGGAAGGCGGTCATGCCCACGACCCTACGCCCGCGAAGGGCCGCCTTGTCGGGCTCAGGGGTCGAGGCGGTCCAGACCCGCGCGCACCACGCTCGCGACGTCGGGGTCGCGGAAGACGAAGCCCTGGTCCAGCAGCGCGGCGGGTCGGGCGTTGACCGAGCCGAGCAGCTCGGGGGCCATCTCGCCGGCGGCGACCTCCAGCACCTTGGCCGGCACAGTGGCGAAGGAGGGACGGCGCAGCGCCTTAGCGAGGGTCTTGGTGAACTCCGCGTTGGTGGGGGTCTCCACGCAGCACAGGTTGACCGGGCCGTGGGCGTCGTCGTCCTCGGCGAGGTGCAGGACAGCGGAGACCCAGTCGCGCAGGGAGATCATCGGCATCCGCTGCTTGCCGGAGCCCAGCTTGCCGCCCAGCCCGGTCTTGAACAGCGTCGACAGCGGGCCGAGCGGGGCGCTGCGCCGGTCCATGACCGGGGAGGTGCGCAGGACGACGACCCGCGCGCCGGCGTCGCGGGCGACGGTGGTGGCGTCCTGCCACTCGCGGGTGACCCGGGTCAGCAGGGCGTCACCGCGGCTGTCGGAGGTCTCGGTGAGGACCTCCTCGCCACGGTCGCCGTAGTAGGCGATGCCGTTGCCGGCCAGGAAGACGGGCGGCTTGTCGGACCGAGCCTCGGCGATCGCGCGCGCCAGCAGCCGGGTCGTGGTGACCCGGCTCTCCATGACGTCGCGCGCCCACTTCTGGGAGTGGACGTTGCCGACCAGCGGCGCGCCGGCCAGGTTGACGACGACGTCGGCCGAGGCGATCACGTCGCGGTCGTAGACGTCGGCGTACGGGTCCCAGGTCGACTCGCCCGGACCGCTCGCCGGGCGCCGCACCAGGCGGGTGGTGCGGTGCCCGGCCCGGTCCAGTGCTGCGGTCAGGTGGGTGCCCAGGAACCCGGAGGCACCGGCGACGACGACGTGGAGAGCCATGCCGCCAGCGTGCCAGGGGCCCGGCTCACCCGGCCAGGTGCGACCAGCGTGCCGACAGCTCGTCCCACGGGCCGGCGTCCACGGCGCGGCCCTCGGCCAGGACGACGACCTGGTCGGCCCGCGCGAGCGCGGCAGCCTTCGAGGTCGCACCGACCACCGTGGCACCGCGCTCGCGCAGCGACTCCCACAGCTCGATCTCGGTGGCGGCGTCGAGGGCGGAGGAGACGTCGTCGGCCAGCAGCAGCTCGGCGTCGCAGGCCAGGGCCCGGGCCAGTGCCAGGCGCTGGACCTGCCCGCCGGACAGCCGCACCCCGCGGTGCCCGACCAGCGCGTCGACCCCGCCGGCCTCGGCGACGTCCGACCCCAGCCGCGCGGCCGCGACGGCCGGCTCCACGGAGCGGTCGGGGTGGTCGAGGGCGACGTTGCCGCGGAAGGTGCCCGAGAGCACCCTCGGCACCTGGGCCACGTGCGCGACCCGACCCGGGCGCAGCTGGACCTGGGGGTCGTCGAGGGCCCGGCCGTTCCAGTGCAGGTCGCCGGTGCTGCCGATCAGACCCGCCAGGGCGGCCAGCAGCGAGGACTTGCCCGACCCGACCTGGCCCAGCAGGAGCACCAGCTGACCGGCCTCGACGTCGAGGTCGACGTCCTCGACGCCCAGGGTGCCGTCGTCGTGGACCGCGGTGAAGCCACGCAGGCGCAGCGCGCGCAACGGCTCGCGCTCGACCGGGGCGGGAGCGGGGGAGGTGCCGTGGACCAGGTCCAGGCCCTCGGGCAGGTCCATCAGGTCGCCGCCCCCGGCCAGCTCGCTCGTGGCGCGCATCCAGGCCTTCGTGCCCGGGGCTTCGGTGACCACGGCGCCGGCGACCCGGCCGAACCAGTCGAAGCCGCTGACCGCGTTGGCCACCAGCAGCGCGGTGGCCAGGCCCCAGCCGCCGCCGACGAAGACCGCCCAGGCCGCCACGACGCCGCACTGCACCATCACGATGGGTACGCCGTCGAGCATCGCCTGCACGCGGTGCTCCCGCACCTGCGCCTCGACGCGGCCGTCGTCGACCTCGCGCAGGTGCCGGTGGACCGCCGGGGTCGCGGCGGCCAGCTTCACCGTGCGCACCGACTCCAGCGCCGAGACCAGGGACCGGCCGAAGCGGGCCCGCGCCGCGGAGGAGGCGGCGGCCGAGCGACCGGCCACCCGGCGTCCCAGCGAGGAGGCCAGGGCCGAGACGACCATGACGAGCAGCAGGATGCCGCCGGCCAGCAGGCTCTGGGCGATGAGCGAGGTCACCAGGGCGATGAGCAGACCGTTGCTGAAGTCGACCCAGCGGTCGGCGTACCGCGCGAAGCGGTCGGCGTCCATCGCGCGCGCCACGGCCTCGCCGGGCGGCGTCCGGTGCAGGCGTCGCTGGTCGGTCTGGCCCTGCAGGACCGCCGCACGCACCCGCAGCATCACCGCGACCCACCAGCGGGGGTAGCGGCGGATGGCGGAGGCCAGCAGCTGCGGGGCCACCAGGATCGAAACGACCAGCGCCCCGGTCAGTGCCCACGGGGCGCCGCCGGCCTGCAGGTCGGCGATCACGAGGCCCCACAGCCAGCCCGTGACCGCACCGAAAGCCCCGGTGAGGGCGGAGAGCAGGAAGAGCCAGATCGCCACGAAGCCCCACCGGGGCTCGATCATGAGCGCGTTCCAGGTGCCCCGGGTCAGGCTCGGGACCGGCTTCAGGGCGGGCGGCACGGGCGGGGTGCCGATGCGGCGCGCGGTGCCGATGCCGACGTCCAGCGAGGAATGTGCGACCGGCTCGTCGCCGTCGGACGCCGGGTCGCCGGGGTCGCCGGCGCCCCGGTCGTCGAGGGCGTCGTGGCCCGGGCCGGTGCTCGAGGCCTCCAGCAGGGTGCGGAACGGGCCGGGACGGCTGACCAGCTCGGCCCGGGTGCCCTCCTGCACCACGCGGCCGTGGTCCATGACCACGACCTGCTCGGCGCGGGCGGTGGTGCTGAGGCGGTGGGCCACGAGCAGGCCGGTGCGCCCGGTCAGCAGCCGGTCGGCGGCGCGCACCACACGGGCCTCGGTGACCGGGTCCATCCGGGCGGTCGCCTCGTCGAGCACGACCACGTGCACGTCGCGGACCAGCAGCCGGGCGAAGGCGACCAGCTGCTCCTCGCCGGCGGAGAGGGTCAGGCCGCCAGGACCGAGGGCGGTGTCCAGGCCCTGGGGGAGGCCGGCCACCCAGTCGGTGAGGGCGAGCTCGGCGACGGCCGACTCGACCCGCTCGCGCGGCAGGTCGGCGAAGAGCGTGATGTTCTCGGCGAGGGTGCCCGCGAGGATCTCGGTGCGCTGGGTGACCACGCCGACCCGCGCGCGGAGCTGCTGCAGGTCGACGTCGAGCACGTCGACGCCGTCGAGCAGCACGGTGCCGGGGCGCGGCTCCACCGCGCGCGAGACCAGCGAGGCCAGCGTGGACTTGCCGGAGCCGGTGCGCCCGACGAGGGCACAGGTGGTGCCGGCGCGCACGGTGAGGTCGACGCCCTCGAGGGCGAAGGTGGCGTTGCCGCCGTAGCTGAAGTGCAGGTCGCGGAAGCGCACCTCGGGCACGCGGTCGGGCATCGGCAGGCCACCGGTCGGCTCGGGCGCGGCCGCGAGCAGCTGGCGCAGCCGGAGGACGGCACCGAAGCCGGCCTGGAGGTCGGGCAGGTGCCGGGCCAGCTGGTCGACCTGGCCGACGAACTGCGTGGTCACCAGGAAGAGCGTCACCAGCGCCCCGGTCGAGAGGCGCCCGTCCACCACCAGCGCGACGCCGGCCACGCCGGTGGCGGCGAGCATCGCGTGCAGCAGGGTGCCGGTGCGGCGACCCACGCTGGCCTCCATGGCCAGGACCTCGTCGAAGCGGCGGTGCAGGGTCGCGGCCAGCTCGGTGCACCGGCGTACGACGTAGGCCTGGCCCAGGCTGGTGCGCAGGTCGTCGCGGGCGGCGATGCCCTCCTCCATGGCCGCCGCGTGGTCGGTCCAGGCCATCTCCTCGATGACCTTGCGGCGCGAGATCTCGGGCAGCCGGGACTTCACGAACGAGAACGTCGCCACCGCCGAGACCGGGAAGAGGACGAACGCCGGCCACCAGGTCAGGCCGGCCACGATCCACAGCGGCCCGGAGGCCAGCAGCGTGCGCATCGCCATCCACACGCTCTGGCGCAGCAGGGTGCCGACCTCGTGGGTGTCGTCGTCGACGCGGTCGAGGACCTCGCCGACGGCCTGCTCGGACAGCTCGGCCAGTGGCTGGGCCATGGCGGCGTCGAGCAGGTCGCCGCGCAGCCGCCCGGCGGCCCGGTCCACGACCCCGGCCCAGACGGTGCGGGCCACGGTGTCGACCAGGGCGCCACCGACGACGCAGAGCGCGAGCAGGCCGACCAGGCCCGTGGTCGGGTCCTCGGCCAGCTGGCCGGCGACGACCGTGCCGAGGCTGGTGCCGACGGCGGCCAGGAACGCGCCGAGGACGCAGGCGAGGGCGACCGGCCCGCGGAGCCGGCGCCAGTCGACGGGCTGGCGGTGGGCGGTGGCGGGCGGACGGGGCTGGGGTGGCCGCTTCGTGGGCGGTGAGACGGTGCTGGTCACGGTGCTTGCACCGTAAGTCCTGGCACCGACGATGCGCTCCACAATAACGGTGGGGTCACGGCGCTGCGGCGGCACGCGGGCGAGGACGCGCGACGGCCCGCCCGGGAGTCCCGGGCGGGCCGTGCGGTGGTGCTGTTCAGTTCATCGACCGGGTCTCGACACGCGCGTCACGACCTCGCAGGCTCGGTCGTGGCGCTTGCTCGACCTCCTCGCGTTGTCCCGAGCGAGCTCGGGACAGGCTCAGACCTCGAAGGAACCCGACTCGAGGCGCTGCTTGACCTCCTGGAGGAACCGACCGGCGTCGGCGCCGTCGACCAGGCGGTGGTCGTAGGTCAGCGCGAGGTAGACCATGTGGCGCACCGCGATCGTCTCGCCGAGGTTCGGGTCGTCGATCACCACCGGACGCTTCACCACGGCGCCGGGGCCGAGGATGGCGACCTGGGGCTGGTTGATGATCGGGGTGTCGAAGAGCGCCCCGACGCTGCCCAGGTTGGTGATGGTGAAGGTGCCGCCCGACAGGTCGTCGGGGGTGATCTTGTTGGTGCGGGTGCGGTCGGCGACGTCGGCGATCTTCTTGGCCAGGCCCGAGATCGACAGGTCGCCGGCGTCCTTGACCACCGGGGTCAGCAGGCCCTTGTCGGTGTCGACGGCGAACGCCACGTGCTCGTGGTCGTGGAAGGTGACCTCGCCGGCCTCGTCGTCGATCGTGGCGTTGAGCTTGGGGTGCTGCTTGAGCGCGTCGACGGCCGCCTTGGCGAAGAACGGCAGGTACGACAGCTTCACGCCCTCGCGGGCCGCGAACTCGGCCTTGGTCGCCTCGCGCAGCCGCGCGATGTTGGTGACGTCGACCTCGACGACCTGGGTCAGCTGCGCGGAGGTCGCGAGCGACTCGTTCATCCGCGCCGCAATGATCTTGCGCAGCCGCGACAGCGGCTCGGTGGTGCCGCGCAGCGGCGAGGGGTTCACCGGGACCGGCGTGCCCGAGGAGCCGCGCTGCGCGGACCCGCCGGAGGCGGCCGGGGCCGGTGCGGCAGGCGCAGCGGCCGGCTTCTTGGCGGCCTCGGCCGCGGCGAGCACGTCCTGCTTGCGGATGCGGCCACCCACACCGGTGCCCTCGACGGTGGACAGGTCCACGCCGTGCTGCCCGGCGAGCTTGCGCACGAGCGGCGTGACGTAGCCCGGGCCGTCGCCTCCGGGCGCGGACTGCTGGGGTGCCTCCTGCTTCGGGGCCTCCTGCTTCGGGGCCTCCTGCTTCGGGGCCTCCTCCTTCGGGGGTTCCGAGGCACGCGCGGCCGGCTCGGAGGGGGTCTCCTGGGCGGCGGGGGCGGGCTCCTCGGCCTTCGCGGGCTCCTCGGCCTTCGCAGGCTCCGGCTCCGGCTCGGGCTGCTTCTCCTCCTGGGGGGCCTCCTCCTGGGGGGCCTCGGCGGGCGCGGCGGAGCCGTCGCCGATCACGGCGAGCTCGGCGCCGACCTCGACGGTCTCGTCCTCCTCGACCTTGATCTCCAGCAGGGTGCCGGCCACGGGGGAGGGGATCTCGGTGTCGACCTTGTCGGTGGAGACCTCGAGCAGCGGCTCGTCGACGGCGACGTCGTCACCGACCTGCTTCAGCCACCGGGTCACGGTGCCCTCGGTGACCGACTCGCCCAGCGCGGGCAGGGTCACCGAGGTGCCGCCGCCGCCACCGCCGCCACCGCCGGAACCGCCGGAGGATCCGGAGCCGGACGCCGCGGGCGCCTCGTCCTGCTTCTCGCGCTCGGGGGTCTCGTCGCCGGGGGGCAGCTCGCCGGTCTCGGCCTCGACCTCCTCCTCCTGCTCGGCCTTCTTCTCCGCCTCCTGCTCGTCGGCAGGCTCGGCCTCGGGGGTGGCGTTGTCGGTCGACCCACCGGTCGACTCACCCTCCTCGCCGATCATCGCCAGGACCGCGCCGACCTCGACCGTGTCGTCCTCGGCGGCCTTGATCTCCAGCAGGGTGCCGGCCACGGGGGAGGGGATCTCGGTGTCGACCTTGTCGGTGGAGACCTCCAGCAGCGGCTCGTCGACCGCGACGGTGTCGCCGACCTGCTTGAGCCAGCGGGTGACGGTGCCCTCGGTGACGGACTCCCCGAGCGCCGGGAGGGTGACTTCGGTGGCCATGCGATTCCTTCGGTAGCGGGTTGCGTGGGTCTGCGGTCTGCTGTGGGTGGTGCGGGTCGCTGTGCGCGGTCGGCGGTCAGCCGTGCGCGTGCAGGGCCTTGCCCGCGAGGGCCAGGTGGGCCTCGCCGAGCGCTTCGTTCTGGGTGGGGTGGGCGTGCAGGAGCGGGGTGACGTCCTCGGGGTGGGCCTCCCAGGCGCAGATGAGCTGGGCCTCGCCGATCAGCTCGCCGACGCGGTCACCGACCATGTGGACGCCAAGGACCGGGCCGTCGACCTGGCGGACCAGCTTCACGAAGCCCTGGGTCTGCAGGATCTGGCTCTTGCCGTTGCCGCCCAGGTCGTAGGTGAGGGTCTCGACGGCGTCCGTGCCGTAGGTCGCGCGGGCGGTCTCCTCGTCGAGCCCGACCGAGGCGATCTCCGGGTGGGAGTAGGTGACACGCGGGATGCTCGACTCCGGCACCGGGACCGGGTCGAGGCCGGCGATGTGCTCGGCCACGTGCACGCCCTGCTGGAACCCGCGGTGGGCCAGCTGGAGGCCGGGGACGATGTCCCCGACGGCGTACACGCCCTCGAGGTTGGTGCGGCCGTGCTCGTCGGCGAGGACGAAGCCGCGCTCCATGGCCACGCCCTGCTCGGCGAACCCGAGGCCGTCGGTGGCCGGGCCGCGACCGACGGCGACGAGCAGCAGCTCGGCCTCGATCGAGCCGGTGCCGCCCTTGTCGTCCTCGACGCCGACGCGGACGCCGGTGTCGGTGCGTTCGACACCGGTGGAGCGGGTGGCGGTGCGGAAGGCGATGCCGCGCTTGCGAAACGCGCGCTCCAGGGCCTTGGAGGAGGCCGGGTCCTCGGCCGCGACCAGGCGCGGGAGGGCCTCGACGATGGTGACCTCGGCCCCGAAGGAGCGCCACACGCTGGCGAACTCGCAGCCGATGACGCCGCCGCCGAGCACGACGACCGAGGCCGGGACGTGCTGCAGGCGCAGGGCGTGCTCGGAGGTGAGGACCCGCTCGCCGTCGACCTCGAGGCCGGGCAGGGTGCGGGCGTAGGAGCCGGAGGCGAGGACGAGGTGGCGACCGGAGTACGCCGTGCCGTCGACGGTGACCTCGCGCGGGCCGGTCATGGTGCCGCGGCCCTCGATGACGGTGATGCCCCGGCCCTTCACCAGGCCGGTGAGGCCCTTGTGCAGCCGGGCGACGACGCCGTCCTTGTAGGAGTTGACCCCGGCCATGTCGATGCCCTCGAGCGTGGCCCGGACGCCGAAGCGCTCGGAGTCGCGCGCGGAGTCGGCGACCTCCGCGGCGTGGAGCAGGGCCTTGGTCGGGATGCAGCCGACGTGCAGGCAGGTGCCGCCCACCTTGTCCGCCTCGACCAGCCCGACCGAGAGACCGAGCTGCGCGGCGCGCAGGGCACAGGCGTAGCCGCCCGACCCCGCCCCGAGGATGAGCACGTCGAACTCCGTGCCGTGTGCGGGTGCGTGTCCGGGGTCGGCCACCGTGGTCCTTCGGCTCGTGTCGGGCTGGGCTGCCGCGGCGACGGGTCTGCCGCGAGCGCCGCCCATCCTTGCACTACTGCGACCGCTCCCGACACCGACCCGAGGGTGGGTCGGGCAGACTGGTGCCATGGGACTGCTCGACCGCTTCCGTCGCGGCTCCGGGGCGAAGATGCGCAAGCCTGCCCGGGACGCCTACCGCACCGGCTCGACGCGCGTGCGCGCCGCCGACGGCGCCGACGTCGACCACCTCAACGCCTGGGTGGGTGAGCGTCGCGGGGTCGAGGGGTTCGTGGAGCCGCGCACCGCGGTGAGCGACGTGACGCTGCTGCTGGTGGCCCACGACGGGGAGTGGACCCGACGCCGGGTGCCCTCGGTGAAGTGGGCCCACGACTTCTGCAACCGCCACCAGGTCCCGTCGTACGACGCCGCGGTGGTGGGGGTTCCGCAGCGGATGCGGGAGTACAACTCCCGGCAGCGCCAGGCCCAGAAGCAGGCGCTGCGCGACGAGCTGGACTCCTAGGACGGGCCGGACCCCTAGGAGGCGACCAGCGCGTCGGCGAGGTCGACCAGGGTCGCGACCGCGAAGCCGGTGCCGCCGCTGGTGACGTGGCCCGAGGGTCCGCCGCTGGCGAAGGCGGGCCCGGCGATGTCGAGGTGCGCCCAGGGCAGGCCGCCGGTGAACTCGCGCAGGAAGGCGGCCGCGAAGAGCCCGCCGCCCCAGCGCACCCAGTCGTGCTGGGCGAGGTCGGCGACCTTGGAGGAGGTGATGCGCTGCTTCATCTCCTCGGGGATCGGCATCGGCCACATCGCCTCGCCGGCGGTCTCGGCGGCGGCCAGCACCTGGTCGACGGTCTCCTCGGTGCCGAGGACGCCGGCCACCTGGGTGCCGAGCGCCAGCACCATGTGGCCGGTGAGGGTGGCGACGTCGACGACGAGGTCGGGGGAGACCTCGACGGCGCGGCCGAGCGCGTCACCGAGCACGAGGCGGCCCTCGGCGTCGGTGTTGAGGATCTCGACGGTCGTGCCGCCGTACAGGCGCAGGACGTCGCCGGGGCGGGTGGCGTTGCCGGAGACCATGTTCTCGGCCATCGGCACGAAGGTGGAGACCTTCAGCGGCAGGCCGAGGCGGGCGATCGCGAGCGTGGCCTGCACGACCGCGGCGGCCCCGGCCATGTCGCTCTTCATCTCGTGCATCGAGGTGGCCGGCTTGATGGTCAGCCCGCCGGAGTCGAAGGTGATGCCCTTGCCGACCAGGGCGAGGTGGGGGGCGTCCTTGGCCAGGCCCTTGGGGGCGTAGGTGATCTCGACCAGGCGCGGCGGGGCGTCGGAGCCCTGGCCGACGCCGAGGATGCCGCCGCAGCCCATCTCGGCCAGCGCGACCTCGTCGTGGACGGTCACCGTCAGCACCTTGCCGCGACCCTTGGCCAGCGGGGCGGTCGCGGCCTGGACGGCCTCGGCGAACAGCGGCGGGGTGAGGTCGCCCGGGGGCGTGTTGACCCAGGTGCGGCAGTCCGCGACGGACTGCGCGACCACCTGGGCGCGGGCCAGCGCGTCGACGACCTCCTGCTTGCGGGCGGCGGGGGTGAGCACGACGACCTCGCCGGGGCCGTCGGTGGGCGTCGCGGTGTCGCGCTGGTAGGCGGTGAACCGGTAGCCGCCGAGCAGCCACCCCTCGGTGACGGCCCGCACCTCGGCGGCCCCGGGGGTCGGCAGCGCCAGGGCCACCGTCGCCGCGTTGGGCACCGCGCGGGCGGCAGCGCCGGCGGCGCGACGCAGGTCGGCGGTCGAGGGGGTGCGGCCCAGGCCGACCAGCACGAGCACGGGGGCGTTGATGGCGCCGGCGGTCGGGATGCGGGTGGTCTCGCCGAGGCTGCCCTTGATCGAGAGGGAGGCCAGCAGCGGACGCAGCTTGCGGCCGTACGCCGAGGCGACGTCCTGCGCGCCGTCGGCCAGGGAGACGCCGTCCTCCCCGGCGAGGACGCCCACCACCACGGCGTCGACCTTGGTCTTGGCGGGACTGGCGCTGCGCAGGATGAAGGAGGTCACCCGGGCAGCCTAGGAGACAGGGCACGACGGGACGGGGCCCGCGGTGCCCGCTGGGGTAGGTTCCACGCCATGTCGACGCCGTTGCTGACCTCGCCGCTCCACGCCCGGCACGAGGCGCTCGGGGCCAAGATGGCGGAGTTCGGCGGCTGGTCGATGCCGCTGGAGTACGCCGGGTCCGGGGTCGTCAAGGAGCACACCGCCGTGCGCGAGGCCGTGGGCCTCTTCGACGTCAGCCACCTCGGCAAGGCCACCGTCTCCGGGCCGGGCGCGGCCGACTTCGTCAACGCCTGCCTCACCAACGACCTGGGCCGGATCGGCCCCGGGCGCGCGCAGTACACCCTGTGCTGCGACGAGCGGACCGGTGGCGTGGTCGACGACCTGATCGCCTACCTCCACGCCGACGACGACGTGCTGCTCGTGCCCAACGCCGCCAACACGGCCGAGGTCGTGCGGCGACTGGCCGCCGCGGCCCCCGCGGGCGTCACCGTCACCGACCGCCACCGCGAGATGGTCGTGTTGGCCGTCCAGGGCCCGCGGTCCGACGAGGTGCTCACCGCGCTGGGGCTTCCGGTCGACCAGGACTACATGGCCTTCGGGCTCGGGGAGCACGCCGGCCACGAGGTCGTCGTGTGCCGCACGGGCTACACCGGCGAGCGCGGCTACGAGCTGCTCGCCCCCAACGCCGCCGCCGAGTCGCTGTGGGACGCCCTGCTCGAGGCCGGTGCCGAGCACGGCATCCTGCCGTGCGGGCTGGGCGCCCGCGACACCCTGCGCACCGAGATGGGCTACCCGCTCCACGGCCAGGACATCTCCCTCGACGTGACGCCCGTCGAGGCCCGCCTCGGCTGGGCCGTCGGGTGGTCGAAGCCGGAGTTCTGGGGCCGCGAGCCGCTGCTGCGCCAGCGCGAGGAGGGCCCGCAGCGGGTGCTGCGCGGCATCGTCGCGACCGGCCGCGGCATCCCGCGCCCGCACATGCGGGTGCTGCTCAGCGCCGACGTGCCGGTCGGCGAGGTCACCTCCGGCACCTTCTCCCCGACCCTGCGCAAGGGCGTCGGGCTCGCGCTCGTCGCTGCCACCGTCGCCGCGGACGCCGAGGTGTCGGTGGACGTGCGCGGGCGCCGCGAGGTCTTCCAGCTCACCAAGCCCCCCTTCGTCGAGCCCTCGGTCCGGGAGGTCTGAGATGTCGCTGCCCGAGCAGCCCGCCACGTTCCGCGCACCCACCCCTGCCGAGCTGCCCTGGTGGTGGCGCCTGGAGGACGCGACCGGCGCCGAGGTGCGCCTGACCGGGGAGGCCGCCGCCGACCTCGATGGGCAGCGCTTCCCCAGCCAGGGCGACGCCGAGTCGTGGGTGGGCGAGACCTGGGCCGACCTGGCCCGCGAGGGCGTCGACGCCGTCACCCTCTTCGAGCTCGACCGACGGGTCTACGGCCCGATGTCGCTCCACGCCTGAGCCGGCCGGTCCAGGCAGTGGTCCAGGGGCCGGCGCGCCGCGCCCGGGCGCAGGCCGCCGGCGAGGCCGAGGAGTACGCCGCGGCCCGCCGCCCCGACCTGGTGCGGCTCGCCGTGCTGCTCGGCTCCCCGCCGGACCACGCCGCCGTGCTGGCCGACCGCACCCTCGCCGGTGTCCGGGCGGGGTGGTCCGAGCTGATCGCGGGCGACCCCGACGACCAGCTGGTCGACCTGCTGCTCGAGCAGCGCGCGCTCGACCGCACCGCGTGGTGGGACCGCGTCCGCCCCGACGAGGTGCTGCCGCCCGAGCTGGCACCCCTCGACCGGCTGGACCCGCGCACCCGGGCCGCGGTCGTGTGGGGTGCGCTGGGCCGCGACCCGGCCGGCGTGCCCGGCTCGGGCGACCACGGTGCGCTGGACCCGGGGCTGCCGGGCCTCGTGGCGCGGGTCGCTGCCGGCGTACCCGTGCCGCCGGAGGTGGTGCGCACGCCCCTGCGGTCCCGCTCCTCGCGCCGGCTGGTCCTCGGCGCTGCGGCCGCCGCGGTGGCGGTCGGGCTGCTCGTGCCCGTCCTCGGGCCGGACGAGCGACCCGTCGCCGAGCCGCCGCTCGGCCCCGTCGACGTCGGTGGGCGTCCCAACCCCGCCCCCGTCGCGTGGTACGCCGCCGGCCGGGTCCACCTCGACGATGGGTCGGCCGTGGTGCCGGACGTGGTGGCCCTGGTCGAGATGGGGGCCGGGGCGGTGTACCTCGACGTCGACGGGCGGGTGGTGGCGCTCTCCGGCACGGGGGAGCGCACGCTCCTGGGCCAGGCGGTGGTCGGGCCGGGCCTGGTGGGCAGCGCGGTGCGTGGCCGGGTCGCGTGGGTCACCGAGGACGACGAGGTCGAGGTCGCCGACGTCGGGACCGGGCGGGTGGTGGACCGGCTGGAGGTGGGGGACGCCGAGCAGGTGGGGCTGCTGCGGATGGTCGGCCCGGTGCTGCGCTTCACCGAGGCCGACGGCGAGACCGCGTGGGTGCCCGAGGAAGGGGGCACCGAGAGCGTGGGTCCCTCCGCGAGCCGCGGGTCGCTCGTGGACGTGGTCGGCAGCACCGAGCTGCGCCAGCTCGACGGTGGCAGGGTCGCCGTCGACGGGCCCTTCGGTCCGCGGGTGGTGGTGCCCGGTGACGGGGGAGAGGTCTCCCCGAGCGAGGAGTTCGTGCTGACCCGCACCGGCGAGGGCGGCCTCGGCGTGCGGGTCTTCGAGGCCGGCACCGGCGAGGAGCGCGCGTCCGGCACCACGCCCGAGGACCTCGTCCTCGACGTGCGCTTCACCGGGGCCGACGAGATCACCTACCTCCTGGGCGACCGGGCCTCCCTGCCCGACGGGTCCGGGGTGGGCCGGGCGTCGGGCACCGGTCCGGTGGAGGTGCGGACCTGCCAGGTCCGCCTGGACTTCTGCGTCGTGCACGCCTCCGGACCCGGGTTCGGCGAGACCGCGGCGCTGCTGGCCCGCTGACCCCGCTGACCCCGCTGACCCGTCGGAGGCGAGGTGGCAGGGTGGGCACAGTGGAGCACCCCTACCGCTGCGTGGACGTCTTCGGCTCCGGCCCCCTGACCGGCAACCCGGTCGCGGTGGTGCACGACGCCGACGGCCTCGACGACGAGCAGATGGCCGCCTTCGCGCGGTGGACCAACCTCTCGGAGACCACCTTCCTCCTCGCGCCGACCGACCCGGCGGCCGACTACCGGCTGCGCATCTTCACCCCGGGCGAGGAGCTGCCCTTCGCCGGGCACCCGACCCTCGGGTCGGCGCACGCCTGGCTCGAGGCCGGCGGCACGCCGCGGCGGGACGGCGTGGTGGTGCAGGAGTGCGCGGCGGGCCTGGTCCGGGTGCACACCGGGGAGCGGCTCTCCTTCGAGGCGCCGCCGCTGCGCCGCTCGGGACCGGTCGACCCCGACGACCTCGTGCGGATCGCCGCGGCGCTGCGCCTGAACGTCGGCGACGTCGTCGACGCGGCCTGGGTCGACAACGGACCCGGCTGGGTCGGGGTCCTGCTCCCGGACGCCTCCGCGGTGACCGCGCTGCATCCCGACTGGGCCGCCTTCGACGGCCTCGACATCGGGGTGGCCGGCCTGCACCCGGAGGGCAGCGACGTCCAGCTGGAGGTGCGCGCGTTCTGCCCGGGGCTCGGGATCACCGAGGACCCGGTCACCGGGAGCCTCCAGGCAGGCCTCGCGCAGTGGCTCACCGCCACGGGACGGTTGACGACGCCGTACGTCGCCGCGCAGGGCGCCGCGCTGCGCCGCCGGGGCCGCGTGCACGTCGAGGAGCGCGACGGCGCGGTCCTCGTCGGAGGCGCCACCGTGACCACCACCGCGGGATCGCTGCGGCTGGGACCGTGACTTGGACGGGGTGGGACCGTTGGTCACACCATGGACACCCGTCAGCGGACCCGACGCCTGATCCTCGCCGCCCTGGCCGCACTCGGCCTGGCGCTCCCGCTCGCCCTGGTCGGCGCCACCGCGCCCGCGACCGCGATCGTGGGCGGCAGCCAGGCCCGTGACGGCCAGCACCCCTTCATGGTCTCCCTGCAGACCGCGGGCTCGCGGGGCAGCGACGGCCACTTCTGCGGTGGCTCGGTCGTCGGCAAGCGGTGGATCCTCACCGCAGCCCACTGCACGATCTTCGAGCCCGGTGACGTCCAGGCGGTCGTCGGGCGCACCGACCTGACCTCCGGCGGCGGCCAGGTGCTGCGCATCGCCCGGATGGAGGTCCACCCCGACTACGCCGACACGGGTTCCAGCGACGTCGCGCTATGGCGCACCACGAAGAAGATCAAGGCCCCCCGGATCGCGCTGCCGACGGCCGCCGACGACGCCCTCGAGGCCCCGGGCAGCACGCTGACCGTCGCCGGGTGGGGCCACGAGGTCTACCAGGCGGGCTCGGTGCAGGACCGGCTCAAGACCCTCGACGTGCGGGTCACCAGCGACCTGGAGTGCGTGACCAACACCGTGGTCCTCGGGTTCACCGAGGCCACCGAGTTCTGCGCCGCCGAGCTGGGTGGCGACTCCTGCCAGGGCGACTCCGGCGGTCCGATCTTCGGCACCCGCGCCGACGGCCGCGTGGTCCAGCTCGGCGCCGTCTCCTACGGCCTGGGCTGCGCCCTCCCGCTCTTCCCGGGTGTGTACGCCGAGATCAACAGCCCCACGATCCTCAGCTGGATCCGCGCCACGATGCGGGCCGCCTGACCCGCCCGACGGGACTGCGCCCGGCGTCCTCCGCCGCGGGGTAGCGTCTGCCCCGTGCAGGCCTACCTCGACCTCCTCCGCCGGATCCTCGACGAGGGCGTCGAGCGCACCGACCGCACGGGCACCGGGACGCTCTCGGTCTTCGGCCACCAGACGCGCTACGTCCTGGACCCGGCGCGGGGCGGCGGCTTCCCGCTGGTGACGACCAAGAAGGTCCACACCCGCTCGGTGTTCGGCGAGCTGCTGTGGTTCCTGCGAGGCGACACCAACGTGCGGTGGCTCCAGGAGCGCGGCATCTCGATCTGGGACGAGTGGGCCGACGAGGACGGCGAGCTCGGACCGGTCTACGGCGCCCAGTGGCGCTCGTGGCCGACCCCCGACGGCCGCCACGTCGACCAGCTGGCCCAGGTCGTGGAGGCCCTGCGCCGCGACCCGTCCTCGCGCCGCCACGTCGTCTCGGCGTGGAACGTCGCCGACATCCCCGACATGGCGCTCGCGCCCTGCCACGCGCTCTTCCAGTTCTACGTCGCGCCCGACGCCGACGGCGGCCCCGACCGGCTCTCCTGCCAGCTCTACCAGCGCTCGGCCGACGTCTTCCTGGGCGTGCCGTTCAACATCGCCTCCTACGCCCTGCTGACCCACATGGTCGCCCAGGTGACCGGGCTGCGGGTCGGCGACTTCGTGCACACCCTCGGCGACGCGCACCTCTACCTCAACCACCTCGAGCAGGCGCGGCTGCAGCTCACGCGCGAGCCGCGACCGCTGCCGACGCTGGTGCTCGACCCGACGGTGACCGAGATCGACGCCTTCGAGCTCGAGCACATCGAGGTGGCCGGCTACGACCCGCACCCCGCGATCAAGGCGCCGATCTCGGTATGAGGGCGGCACCGTGAGCAGCCGGCGGATCGTCCTGGTCGCCGCGGTCGCCCGCAACGGCGTCATCGGCAACGGCCCCGACATCCCCTGGAAGGTGCCGGGGGAGCAGGCGGCGTTCAAGCACCTCACGATGGGCCACACCTTGGTCATGGGCCGCACGACCTACGAGTCGATCGGCCGTCCGCTGCCCGGGCGCGAGACCGTGGTCCTGACCCGCGACCCCCACTGGTCCGCCGGTGACGTGGGGGGCGTCCACGTCGCGCACTCGCTCGACGACGCGCTGCTGCAGGCGACCCGGCTGCCCGGCGAGATCGTCGTCGCCGGGGGAGCGAGCGTGTACGCCGCCGCGATGCCGCTGGCCACCGAGCAGGTGATCAGCGAGATCCCGCTCGAGCCCGAGGGGGACGTGCACTACCCCGCGTTCGACCGGCACGCCTGGACCGAGACCCGGCGCGACGAGCTCGACGGCTTCGACCGGGTGTGGCTGCGTCGGCGTTGAGCAGCGGCCCTAGGGTCGGGCGCATGGAGCTGCGCATCTTCACCGAGCCCCAGCAGGGCGCGACGTACGCCGACCTGCTCAGGGTCGCCCAGGAGACCGAGCGGCTGGGGTTCGGGGCGTTCTTCCGCTCCGACCACTACCTCGGCATGGGCACCCCCGGCCTGCCCGGGCCCAGCGACGCCTGGATCACGCTGGCCGGGCTGGCGCGCGAGACCAGCACCGTGCGGCTCGGCACGATGATGACCAGCGCGACCTTCCGGCACCCGGGCCCGCTGGCGATCTCGGTCGCGAACGTCGACGACATGTCCGGCGGCCGGGTCGAGCTCGGCATCGGCGCGGGCTGGTTCCTCCAGGAGCACCAGAAGTACGCCATCCCCTTCCCCGACACCAAGGAGCGCTTCGACCGGCTCGAGGAGCAGCTCGCCATCATCACGGGGCTGTGGACCGCCGACCCCGAGGCAGGGTTCACGTTCGAGGGCGGCCACCACTCGGTCACCGACTCGCCCGGGCTGCCCAAGCCGGTGCAGCGCGACGGCCTGCGTGGCGGTCCGCCGATCCTCGTCGGCGGCATGGGCAAGCGCCGCACGCCCGCCCTCGCCGCGGCGTACGCCGACGAGTTCAACCTCCCGTTCGCGCCCTTCGAGGAGGGGCTCGAGCAGCTGGACCGGGTGCGCCGCGCCTGCGAGGCCATCGACCGGGACCCGGGCTCGATCCGGATGTCCTCCGCGCTGGTGCTGTGCGTCGGGGAGACCGAGGAGGAGCTGGCCCGACGCGCCGCCGCGATCGGCCGCGAGGTCGAGGAGCTGCGCGAGAACGGCCTGGCCGGTCTGGTGCCTGAGGTCGTCGAGAAGATCGGTCGCTACGCCGCGTCGGGGCAGGAGCGGCTGTACCTCCAGACCCTCGACCTGGGCGACCTGGACCACCTGCGGCTGGTCGCCGAGCAGGTCGTCCCGCAGATCCCATAACCTTGGCCGCATGACCGCCTCCGTCCCAGCCGCGCCCTTCGGGCGGATGCTCACCGCGATGGCCACGCCGTTCCGCGAGGACGGCGCGGTCGACCTCGACGGGGTCCAGCGCGTGGCCAAGCACCTGCTCGCCCACGGCCACGACGGCCTGGTCGTCTCCGGCACCACGGGGGAGTCCCCGACCACCACCACCGAGGAGGACGGGGAGACCCTCGCCGCGGTGCGCGACGCGGTCGGGCCCGACGTCCCGGTCGTCGCGGGGGTCGGCACCAACGACACCCGCACCTCCCTGGTGCTCGCGCGGCAGGCGCGGGAGCGCGGCGCGACCGGGGTCCTGCTCGTCTCGCCGTACTACAACAAGCCCGGCCAGCGCGGCATGCTCGAGCACTTCCGCCAGGTCGTGGAGGCCGCCGAGCTGCCGGTGATGCTCTACGACGTGCCCGGGCGCACCGGGTCGACCATCGGCCTGGAGACCTACGAGCAGGCGCTGGCCTGGGAGCCGGTGGTCGCGGTCAAGGACGCCGTCGGCGACATGCCGCGGGCCGCGAGGCTCGCGCAGATGGGCTACGCGGTCTACTCCGGCGACGACGTCAACACCCTGGGCTTCCTGGCCCACGGCGCCTGCGGGCTGGTCTCGGTCGTCGGGCACGCGGCCGGCTCCGAGATCGCCTCGATGATCGGTGACTTCCTGGGCGGCGACCATGCGGCCGCCCTGGCGACCTACCAGCGGCTGCTGCCGGCCTTCGAGGCCGTCATGGGCCCCGCCAACTACGGCGCCACCACCGCGAAGGCAGCCCTGGAGCTGCTCGGCGTGCTCGACAACCGTCGGGTCCGCTCCCCCCTGGTGCAGCTCGACGACGAGGAGCTGGCCGCCCTGCGCGCCGGCCTCGACGCCGCCGGCCTGCTCTGAGCCCACCCGGGCCCCACCACCACGCACCCGACAGCAAGGACCTCATGTCGCACCCGCACCCCGAGCTCACCGCACCTGCTCCGCTGGCCGAGGGAGGCCTGCGGGTCACCCCGTTCGGCGGGCTCGGCGAGGTGGGTCGCAACATGACCGCCTTCGAGTACGACGGTCGGCTGCTCATCGTCGACTGCGGCGTGCTCTTCCCCGAGGACCACCAGCCCGGGGTCGACCTGATCCTCCCGGACTGGTCCTCCATCCGCGACCGGCTCGACACCGTCGAGGCGCTCGTGCTGACCCACGGCCACGAGGACCACATCGGCGCGACGCCGTACCTCCTGCGCGAGCGCGGGGACATCCCGCTCGTCGGCTCCGAGCTGACCCTCGCACTGCTCGGCTCGAAGCTGCGCGAGCACCGCCTGCGCGAGACCGTGCACCACGTGGTCAAGGAGGGCGACCGGGTCTCGTTCGGTCCCTTCGAGCTGGAGTTCGTGGCGGTCAACCACTCGATCCCGGACGCGCTCGCGGTGGCGATCCGCACGCCGGCCGGCATGGTGCTGCACACCGGCGACTTCAAGATGGACCAGCTGCCGCTGGACGGTCGGATCACCGACCTGCGGGCCTTCGCGCGGCTGGGGGAGGAGGGCGTGGACCTCTTCCTCACCGACTCCACCAACGCCGAGACGCCGGGCTTCACCCCGACCGAGAAGGCGATCACCCCGGTCATCGACCAGGTCTTCCGCGAGTCCAGCCAGCGGATCATCGTGGCCTGCTTCGCCTCGCACGTGCACCGTGTCCAGCAGGTGCTTGACGCGGCGTACGCCCACGAGCGCCAGGTCGCCTTCGTCGGCCGCTCGATGGTGCGCAACATGGGCATCGCCAAGGACCTGGGCTACCTCACGGTCCCGCCCGGCACGATCGTGGACGCCAAGGAGCTCGCGGACCTGCCGCCGCAGCACCAGGTGCTGATCTCCACCGGCTCGCAGGGCGAGCCGATGTCGGCTTTGTCGCGGATCGCCCAGCGCAACCACAACTTCGTGCACATCGAGGAGGGCGACACCGTCCTGCTGGCCTCCTCGCTCATCCCCGGCAACGAGAACGCGGTCTACCGCGTGATCAACGGCCTGGCCCGGTGGGGCGCGCGCGTGGTGCACAAGGGCAACGCGATGGTGCACGTCTCGGGCCACGCCAGCGCCGGTGAGCTGCTCTACTGCTACAACATCGTCAAGCCGCGCAACGTGCTGCCGGTGCACGGCGAGATCCGGCACATGCAGGCCAACGCCGCGCTCGCCCGCGCGACCGGCGTCGAGAACGTCGTCATCGCCGAGGACGGCGTCGTGGTCGACCTGGTCGACGGCGTCGCGTCGGTGGCCGGCAAGGTCGAGTGCGGCTACGTCTTCGTCGACGGCTCCTCGGTCGGCGACATCACCGAGTCCGACCTCAAGGACCGCCGCATCCTCGGCGAGGAGGGCTTCATCTCGGTGATCGTGGTCGTGGACTCGGTCAGCGGCAAGGTCGCCGGCGGGCCCGAGATCCACGCGCGCGGCTTCGCCGAGGACGACTCGGTCTTCGAGGACGTCAAGCCCGCGATCATCGACGCGCTCAACCGTGCGGTCGCCGACGGCACCACCGACGCCCACCAGCTGCAGCAGACCGTGCGCCGCGTCATCGGTCGCTGGGTCTCCAACACCCACCGTCGCCGTCCGATGATCATCCCGGTGGTGATCGAGGCCTGAGGCCGGCTCCGCCGGTCCCCCCCACGCGTGGCGAGGACCGGTAGACCAAGCCTGAGTGGGTATGACCGTTCCCATGACGACCCCGACCGCCGCGTCCCCGGACGGGATCCGGCGACTCTACGAGCTCATGCGTCGGGTCAACTCCCAGCACGAGCTCTCGGAGGTCCTGCACGAGGCCGTCCACGGCGTCGTGGAGGGGCTGGGCTACGGCGTGGCGGCGATCTCGGTGCTCGAGGGGGACACGCTGGTGATGACGGCCGTGGCCGGGCCCGAGGACGTGCGCGAGGCGATCCTGGGCTACCGGACGCCGATGGCGGAGGTCTTCGACGAGTACGCCCACGCCGACGAGTGGGGGATCCTCCGCTACGTCCCGCACCACCGGCTCGACCCCGAGACCACCACCTACGCCTGGCGGCCCGACTACGAGCCGGTCGACGACCCGGACGCCTGGCACCCGATGGACACCCTCTACGCCCCGCTGCTCAGCGCGAGCGGGCGGGTGCTGGGCAACATGTCGGTCGACCTGCCGCCGGAGGGCCGGGTGCCGTCGGCCCCGCAGCGCGAGCTGCTGGAGATGTTCGTCGTGCAGGCCGGACTGGCCATCGCCAACGCCCAGCAGCGCGAGGAGCTCGCCGACCGGGTGCGGCTCGGCGGGGTCGTGCAGGCGGTCTCGGCGCTGGGTGGCGAGCGCGACCTGCAGGAGGTCCTCGCCGCTGCCGCCGCCACCTTGCACGACGGGCTGGGCGTCACCCAGGTGACGCTGCGCTGCTTCGACGAGTCCGGCGACCGCTCCGAGCTGGCGGTCGGCCACCCCGGGGACGCGCGCGGGGGCGACTGGGTGGTCGACCTGCTCGCCGACCTCGCGGACCTGGTCGACCGCGAGGGGGAGCGGCCAGTGCGGCTGCGCCGCGACCACGACGACTGGCAGCTGCTGGGGCGCACCGCCGAGCGGTTGCGCGTCATGTTCGACGGCCGCGGCTGGGAGGAGGGGCTGGTCTCGCCGCTGGTCATGGGACGGGCGGTCCTGGGCTACCTCGGGCTCTCCCGCAGCGCCGGCGACCCGGCCTTCTCCGAGGCGGAGGTGGCCGCCGTGCAGACGGTCGGCCGCGAGCTCGGCCGGCTCCTCCAGGACGCCCGCGTGCGGGAACGGGAGCGCCGGCTGCTGGCCGAGCTGCAGCAGCTCGACCGCTACAAGGGCGAGCTGATCGCCACCATCAGCCACGAGCTCAAGACCCCGCTGACCACGATCATCGGGCACGCCGAGATGCTCCAGGACGACGGCACGGGCGGTGCGTCCACCGACGCGATCATGCGCAGCGCCAGGAGGCTGGACCGGCTCATCACCGAGCTGCTGAGCTACTCCCGCGTGCAGGAGCGACCCGAGATCGTCCGGGGTCCGGTCGACCTCGTGGAGCTGGCCAGGGCCAGTATCGACCTGCTGTCGATGCAGGCTCGTGCGGGCGGCCTCGAGGTCTCGCTACGCGCCGAGGGCCCGGTCGTGGTCGAGGGGGACCGCGAGGAGCTGGGCCGGGTGGTCGACAACATCTGTGGCAACGCCGTGAAGTACACCCGCCCCGGTGGTCGGGTCGAGGTCGTCGTGGACAGCCACGGGGCCATGGCCACCGTCGCGGTCACTGACACCGGCATCGGGATCTCCGCCACCGACCAGGCCCACCTCTTCGACGCCTTCCACCGCTCGAGCAACCTCGACGCCCTGAGCATCCCGGGCACCGGCCTGGGGCTGGCGATCGCGCGTCGGATCGCCCGGCTGCACGGGGGCGACGTCCGCGTGGAGTCCGAGCTGGGCCGCGGGAGCACCTTCACCCTCGTGGTCCCGGTCGAGGCTCCCTGAGCAACCCTCAACAAAAAGATGAGGGTGGGACACGAGTCAATCCCTGTGACCTGTGTGGCGGTCACCTAGGGTCGTGACCATGGCGACCCGTACGTCTTCCCCGCCGGGGTCGCGGAGCACGAGCACGTCCACCCGCGGCAGCAACCGCAGCAGTTCCGGATCGAGCACGGGCACCCGACCACGGAGTACGTCCACCAGGACGTCGACCACCAAGACCGCAGCGAAGCGGCCCCCGGCGCGCAAGCCCGCGCCGCGCAAGGGTTCGAGCGCGCGTCCGGCCCCGCGCTCGGTGCGCAGCGGGCCGAACCCGGTCGCGCTGGCGCTGGGCGCGCTGCTGCGCGGGGTCGTCGCCTTCTGGCTCGCGATCGCCCACGGCATCGGCGCGGTGGCCCGCGGGATCGGTCGCGGCGCCCGCGACCTGGACCCCGAGCACCGCCGCGACGGGGCCGGCCTGGCGCTGGTGGCGCTGGCGCTGGTCTCGGCCGCTGCCGTGTGGTTCCAGGTGCAGAGCCCGGTCACCGACCCGGTGCGGGTCGCGGTCGCCGGCACGGTCGGCAAGATCGGCTGGTTCGTCCCGATGGCCCTGGTCTGGGCGGGGTGGCGCACGATGCGCGACCCGGTCGGCCACGGCCCCGCCGGACGCCAGGTCATCGGCTGGACCGCCCTGTCCTTCGGCCTGCTCGGCATCGTGCACGTCGCCAACGGCAGCCCCCAGCCGATCGCCGGGGACGCCACCCCGCTGCAGGAGGGCGGGGGAGCGGTGGGGTACGTCGTCAGCTCGCTGCTGCTCGACCTGCTGCGCACGTCGTACCTCGTCGTGCCGCTGCTGCTGCTCCTGGGCGTCTTCGGGGTGCTGGTCATCACCGCGACGCCGGTCTACCAGGTCCCCGACCGGCTCGCCGCGCTGCGGGACCGGGCGCTGGGCCGCCACCACGAGGAGGACGCCGGCAGCCGTGGCAGCCGCAAGGACCTCGACGTGGACCCGGAGGGCTACCCGGCGTACGACACGCCCCTGGTCGAGGAGACCGCCTCGCGCACCCGCAAGCGCCGGGTCAAGGACGCCCTCGACGTCGCGCTCGAGCAGTCCTCGGAGGTCAGCGACGAGAGCAATGCCGGCCTGGCGATCTTCGAGGACGTGCCGACCGAGGCGATGGCCGCCGTGCCCGCCCCTGGTGCGGGCACGGAGGAGAAGAGCGACCTGGAGCCTCCCCCGCACACGCCGCTGCCGCCGCGCGTCGAGCAGCTCGCGCTGTCCGGCGACATCACCTACTCCCTGCCCGGCAACGAGGTCCTCAAGGAGGGCTCGCCGCACAAGGCGCGGTCCAAGGCCAGCGACGACGTCGTGGAGCGGCTGACCCAGGTGCTCGAGGAGTTCTCGATCGACGCCCAGGTCACCGGCTACACCCGGGGCCCGACCGTCACCCGCTACGAGGTCGAGCTCGGCCCGGGCGTGAAGGTCGAGAAGATCACCAACATCCAGCGCAACATCGCCTACGCGGTGGCCAGCGCCGACGTGCGGATCCTCAGCCCGATCCCCGGCAAGTCCGCGGTCGGTGTGGAGATCCCCAACGTCGACAAGGAGATCGTCTCCCTCGGTGACGTCCTCCGCTCGGGCCGTGCCCGCGCCGACCACCACCCGATGGTGGCCGGCCTAGGCAAGGACGTGGAGGGCGGCTTCGTGGTCGCCAACCTGGCGAAGATGCCGCACCTGCTGGTGGCCGGCGCCACCGGCTCGGGCAAGTCCTCGTTCATCAACTCGATGATCACCTCGGTGCTCATGCGGGCCACGCCCGACGAGGTCCGGATGATCATGGTCGACCCCAAGCGGGTGGAGCTGAACGCCTACGAGGGCGTGCCGCACCTGATCACCCCGATCATCACCAACCCCAAGAAGGCCGCCGAGGCGCTGGCCTGGGTCGTGCGCGAGATGGACCTGCGCTACGACGACCTGGCCAACTTCGGGTTCCGCCACATCGACGACTTCAACAAGGCCGTGCGGGCGGGCAAGGTCGAGTTGCCGCTGGGCTCCGAGCGGGAGCTGCAGCCCTACCCCTACCTCCTGGTCATCGTCGACGAGCTCGCGGACCTGATGATGGTCGCCCCGCGCGACGTCGAGGACGCGGTCGTGCGGATCACCCAGCTGGCCCGCGCGGCCGGGATCCACCTGGTGCTGGCCACCCAGCGGCCCTCGGTCGACGTGGTCACCGGCCTGATCAAGGCCAACGTGCCCTCGCGGCTGGCGTTCGCGACCTCCTCGGTCACCGACAGCCGCGTCATCCTGGACCAGCCCGGAGCCGAGAAGCTGGTCGGCCAGGGTGACGGGCTCTTCCTGCCGATGGGGGCCTCCAAGCCGATCCGCGTGCAGGGCGCCTGGGTCACCGAGGCCGAGATCGCGCAGGTCGTCAAGCACTGCAAGGGGCAGCTGGAGCCGTCGTACCGCGAGGACGTCACGGCGCCCGCGGCCTCCAACAAGGTGCTCGACGACGACATCGGCGACGACCTCGACCTGGTCATCCAGGCCGTGGAGCTGGTCGTGTCGACCCAGTTCGGCTCCACCTCGATGCTCCAACGCAAGCTGCGCGTGGGCTTCGCCAAGGCCGGACGCCTCATGGACATCCTGGAGTCCCGAGGCGTCGTCGGTCCCAGTGAGGGCTCCAAGGCACGCGACGTGCTGATCAAGCCCGACGAGGTCGATGGACTCATCGCTGTGCTGCAGGGGGAGATGTGAACGCTCAGGAGCAGGTGCCCGGGACGGACATGATCGACGGGCAGGACGGGTCGGACGCGACTGCAGGGCCGGTGCCCGTGGAGGTGCACCGCAACACGCTGCTCACCGCGAGCACCGGCGTGCTCGCGGGCCTCGTGGGAGCGGCGTACGTCGTGCGCCTGCTCGGCGGCGGCACCGCGCTGGACGGCGTCCTCGCGGTGGTGCTGCTCGGCATCGCAGCCGTGCACGCGGTCGGGGTGCTCGACGCGCGGGCCCCGCTCTTCGTCGCCGACGAGCTCGGCGTGCGGCTGCGCCGCGGCAAGGAGTGGCGCGGGCTGCCGTGGACCGAGATCGACGCCGTCGAGGTGCTGCCGCGCCGCCGCGTGCTGCGCGACGGCTCCGTCGACGTGCTGAGCGGCGAGGAGCCGCTGCGCGTCCCGCTGTCGCTCTCGACCCGGGTGACCGGGCTCGAGGACGGCGACCTGGTCGACGCGCTGGACCGGCTCGCGGCCGGGCGCTGCGAGGTCGCCGAGATCGACGGCTATACCTACGTCGCCGACGAGGAGTGGCTCGAGGACGCTGCGCCCCACGACGTCCGCGTCGACGTCGTCGAGGAGCACGCCGACGCGGACCGGGACGAGGACCGGGACGAGGACCGGGACGGCGACGGGGACGACCGGGACGGCGACGACCGGGGCACTGGCGGGTCCAGCCGCTCAACCGAGGCCGTGATGCAGGACGAGCCGCGCACCCGTGCGCCCGAGCGCCTGGCCGCCGGGCTGCGCCCGATGCTGGCGCACGCCATCGACAGCGTGGCGCGGTTCCTGCCCGAGCGCGGTGCCGGCGGCTCCGGCGCGACCGGTGCGACCGGTGCGACCGCGTCCGCGGCCGGGCCGGTGCCCACCGCGTCCACCGTCGTGGCCAGCGCGACCCCGTCGGCCCTGCGCGAGCCGGTCACCGCCGTCCGCGCGGAGATCCGCAGCGACGTCGTCATCGGCGCCACCGCCCTGCGCCTGGACGCGGGGGAGCAGGAGACCGACGCGACCGCCGTCCGCCTGCCCGAGGCCCGCGAGCTGCGCCGCCCGGGCAGCGTCGACCTGGTCGAGGACACCGAGGTCTGGGGCGAGCGGGTGCGCCCGATCGCGCGCGAGGGCCAGGTCGTCGACCCGATCGTCTTCGAGGAGGCCGAGGAGCCCGCCCCGGACCCGGTCATCGGGCCCGAGCTGGCCGCCGCCCGCACCCGGCTCGGCCTGAGCGTGGACCAGCTGGCCGACCGCACCCGCATCCGCCCGCACGTCATCGAGGCCGTCGAGGTCGACGACTTCGCCCCCTGCGGCGGCGACTTCTACGCCCGCGGCCACCTGCGCACCCTGGCGCGGGTCCTCGGCATCGACGCCGCCCCGCTGGTCGCCTCCTACGACGAGCGATACGCCGACGCGCCGGTCAGCCCGCGCCGGGTCTTCGAGGCCGAGCTCGGCCAGGGCGGTGCCCTGCGCGGCACCCGCGGCGGCCCGAACTGGTCGGTGCTGGTGGCCGCCGTCATGGCGCTGGTGCTGGCCTGGTCGGTGGCCCGCCTGGTCACCGACAGCCCCGTCCAGCTCCGCGACCCGGTGCCCAGCCTGACCACCACCAGCGGCTCCACCGGCGGGGCGAAGGTCCCCGTGGTGCTCACCGCAGCCGGGGGCGGGGCCGAGGTGTGGGTCCGCGACGGCGCCAACGAGCTGGTCTACAAGGGCACGCTCGCGTTCGGCGAGGTCAAGGTCCTGGACAAGGTCTCCCAGCCGGTGCGGGTGCAGTCCTCCGACGGCTCCCTCGAGGTGCAGGTGGGCGACACCGACCACGGCGCCCTCGGTGCCACGGGGCGGGCGGCGCAGGACACCTTCGTCAGCGAGTAGGACGGGCCCCGAGCAGGGCTCACGCGGGCCGGTACCGACGTTCGGGCCGGCCCGCTCCGCCGTACTGCAGCCGGACGACCGCCTGACCGGTCGCCGCGAAGTGCTCGAGGTAGCGGCGGGCGCTGACCCGGGAGACGCCGACCGCGTCGGCGCACTCGGTGGCCGAGAGCTCCGACTCCCTCAGGGCCCGGAGCACCGCGGCCGCGGTCTCGACGCTCAACCCCTTGGGCAGCGCGGTGCGCCCGGTGCCGACCGGCGCGAAGACGCTGTCGATGACCTCCTGGTCGGCCGTCGTGACGGCGCCCAGCGCGCCGTGGGTGCGTCGGAACAGCTGCAACCGGCTCTCGAGGTCGGCGAACTCGAAGGGCTTGACGAGGTAGTGCGCGGCCCCCGCGGCCGCGGCGGCCCGGACGGTGTCGGCCTCCCGGGCGGCGGTCACGACCAGCACCCCGACGTCCTCGCCTGCGGCGCGCCAGGACCGCAGCAGGTCGATCCCGCTGGCGTCGGGGAGGTGCACGTCGAGCAGGACCAGGTCCGGACGCAACCGGGCGACCTCCTCGCGCGCGGCACTCGCGGTGGCCGCGACACCGACGACCTCGAACCCCTCGACCCGGTCGACGAAGCGGGTGTGGATGGAGGCGACCATGAAGTCGTCGTCGACGACGAGGACCCGCAGGAGCGGTCCGCCGTTGGCGCCGGTGGCGCTCATGCCTGCTCCTCCCACGTGTCGACCAGGCGCGCGGTGAAGACGGCGCCCGCGTCATTGTGGACCGACACCGAGCCCCCGCGACGCTCGCACACCAGCTGCACCAGCGCGAGCCCCACGCCGCGCCCGCTCGCGTCGGCGGGCTTGGTGGAGTAGCCGCGGCGGAAGAGGTCGGGCACGTGCTCGGGCGGCACGCCGGGGCCGGTGTCGGCGACCTGGACGACCACGACGGAGGGCCCGCCGGCCGGCTCCTCGACCGTGAGCCGCACGACCACCTGGTCCGCGCTCGACTCCACGGCGTTGTCGACCAGGTTCCCGAGCACGGTCAGGACGTCCGCGGACAGCCCGGGGTGGAGCCGGGGCAGCGCGGAGCCCGGGTCCAGGGCCAGGGAGACGCGGCGCTCCGAGGCCAGGCTGACCTTCGCCACGAGGAGTGCCGCGACGGCCGGGTCGGCGACGCGGGAGCGGACGGCGTCGGAGATCTCGGCCTGCCTGCGGGTCAGGGTGCCGATGAGGCTCGCGGCCTCCTCGGGCTCACCCAGCTGCAGCAGGCCGGAGATCGTGTGCAGCTGGTTGGCGAACTCGTGGGTCTGGGCCCGCAGGGTCTCGGTCACGCTCTCGCGGGCCGACAGCCGGCTCTGGAGGGCGCTCAGCTCGGTGCGGTCGCGCACCGTGGTGACGGTGCCGGCGTCGCGCCCCTGCTGCCGGACGTGCGCCCGGTTGAGGACCAGCAGGCGACCGTCGACCACGACCGGCTCGTCGAGCACGTCACCCGGCCCCGCGAGCAGGTCGACCACCCGGTCCGGGAGGTCGAGGTCGCGGACCGAGCGCCCGGTGGCTCCTTGCGGGAGCCCGAGGAGCCGCACGGCGCTGTCGTTGACCAGGACCACCTCGTCGTCGGGGCCGAGCGCCACCAGTCCCTCGCGGATCGAGGTCAGCAGCGCCTCCCGCTGGTCGGCCAGTGCCGCGATCTCGGCCGGTTCCAGGCCTCGCGTCCGCCGGCGGATCAGGCGCGAGAGGAGCAGGGACCCGGCGAGCCCGAGCGCGAGACCGATCCCGAGGAAGAGGACCAGGTCGCCGAAGGTGCGCCCGAGGCGCTCGCGCAGCGGCGGCACGTCCTCCACGACGCTGACCACCCCCACGACCGTGCCCGCCCTCGGCCCCGGCTCGTCCGGGGCGTTGTTGGCCAGCACGGGGACGGTCGCGGCGAGCGCGGGCCGGTCGCGCTCGCGGACGTCGCCGACCCATCGCCGCCCGCGCAGGGCGTCACCCTCGCCCAGGTCGGCCTGCTCGCCCTCGCGGGTCGGGTCGGTCGAGACGAGCACCGTGCCGTCGGGGCTGGTCAGGTGGACGGCGCTGGCACCCACCTGGTCGCTGCGCTGCTGGACGTAGAACAGCAGCGCCCGGCGGTCGACGGTCCCGTCGAGCCCGTCCTGGACGGCGGGGATCCCGGCCAGCGCCTCGGCCGCCGCGGTCAAGCGGGTGCTGCGGGTGTCGCGGAAGTCGGCGACCGCCTGGCGGACCGAGACCACGGCGCTGACGGCCAGGACGACGACGAGGACGGCGACCTGCAGGAGCAGCAGCTGCCCGGCCAGGGTGGAGGGACGCAGCGTGGAGGGGACCAGCGTGGAGGGGGCCAGGCGCGGTCGGCGCGGGGACCACAAGTTCCACAACCTCCCTTGCTTCCTCAACGGTGACGACGCGACGTGACGGCGGCCACAGTGGGCGGGCCGGTGTCGTCGACCCGGCCACCGGCAGCGGTGGGCCTCGCGGCCCTCGCGACCGGTGCCCAGTCTGTCGGAAGAGGGAGTCATGGTGTCCCACCTGACCCGCACCCGGTTCGCCGCCTCGTTGGCGGCCGTCGTGGTGCTGCTGGCCAGCGGCTGCGGGGTGACCCGCGGCGAGGACGACCGCGACCTGGCCATGTGGATCCCCAACAGCCCCGGCGGCGGCTACGACCAGACCGGCCGGGCCGCGGTGGGCGTCATGGAGGCCGAGGACGTCACCGGGGGGACCTTCGAGGTGACCAACATCCTGGGCGCGGGCGGCTCGGTCGCGCTGTCGCGGCTGATGGGCCAGGAGGGCGACGAGCACCTGCTGATGACCGTGGGTCTCGGGGTCGTCGGCTCGTCGTACTCCTTCGCCCAGGAGTACTCGCTCAGCGACGCCACGCCGATCGCCCAGCTCATCGAGGACCAGGAGGCGGTGCTGGTCCCGGCGGACTCGCCGTTCCGCACCATCGACGACTTCGTCGAGGCCTGGCGCGCCGATCCTGGCGGCATCGTCGTCGGTGGCGGTTCCAGCCCGGGTGGGCCGGACCACCTCTTCCCGATGCAGCTGGCCGCGGCGCTGGGGATCGAGCCGTCGCAGGTCCAGGAGCGCTACGTCCCGTACGACGGCGGCGGCCCGCTCACGAGTGCGCTGCTCGGCGAGAAGATCGACGTGGGCTTCTCCGGGCTGGGGGAGTTCGAGGGCCAGATCGAGGCCGGCGAGCTGCGCGCGCTGGCCGTCTCCGGCGAGGAGCGGCTGAACGGGGACGTGCTCGGCACCGTCCCGACGCTGGTGGAGTCGGGCATCGACCTGGTCTTCACCAACTGGCGCGGCCTGGTCGCGCCCCCCGGCATCTCCGAGGAGCGGCAGGCCGAGCTGATCGCCTACGTCGAGGAGATGCACGCGAGCGAGGAGTGGCAGGAGGCGCTGGCCCGCAACGGCTGGATCGACGCCTTCATCACCGGCGACGACTTCGGGGAGTTCCTGCAGGAGCAGGACGCCCGCGTCGCCCAGACCCTGGAGGAGGTGGGTCTGCTGTGACGACCCGCGAGATCGTGCACGAGGACCGCGACCTGGCCCAGCTGGGCCTGGCGGGGTTCCTGGTCCTGGTCGGGGTGGTGACCCTCTGGGACACCACCCGGCTCGAGGTCGGCTTCGCCGACCCGGTGGGGCCCCAGGCCTTCCCGTACGTCGTCGGCACCGGCAGCCTGCTGCTCGGGCTCGCGCTGGGCGTCGCCGCGCTGGCCGGCTCCCGCGGGGAGGTCGAGGGCGGCGAGGACGTCGACCTCGACCAGTCCACGGACTGGCAGACCGTGGGCCGGCTGGTCGGCGTGCTGGTCCTGACCGTCCTCACCGTCTCCTGGCTGGGGTGGGCGCTGACCGGTGCCGGGCTGTTCGCCGGGGCCGCCTGGTCCCTCGGCTCGCGCACGCTCGTGCGCGACGTCCTCGTCGGGCTCGCACTGGCCGTCGGTAGCTGGTACGCCTTCGTCGTCGGACTGGGCGTCCCCCTCGCGCCGGGCGTCCTGGACGGGATCCTCTGATGGGCGACCTGGGACTGCTCTGGGGTGGCCTCCAGGCCGCCGCCACGCCCGAGAACCTCCTCTTCGCCGCGGTCGGCGTGCTGCTCGGCACCTTCGTCGGGGTGCTCCCCGGCATCGGTCCGGCCATGGCCGTCGCCCTGCTGCTGCCGGTGACCTTCGGCCTGGAGCCCACGCAGGCCTTCATCATGTTCGCGGGCATCTACTACGGCGGGATGTACGGCGGCTCCACGACCTCGATCCTGCTGAACACGCCGGGGGAGTCGGCGTCGGTCATGACCGCGCTCGAGGGCAACGCCATGGCCAAGGCCGGGCGCGCCGCCCAGGCGCTGGCCACCGCCGCCATCGGCTCCTTCATCGCGGGCACGATCGGCACGCTGCTCGTCGCCCTGTTCGCCCCCGCTCTGGCCGGCGTCGCTGTGGACATCGGCGCACCGTCGTACACCGCCCTCATCGTGCTGGCGCTGGTGATGACGACCGCCGTCCTGGGCAGCAGCCGGTTGCGGGGGCTGGTGGCGCTCTTCCTCGGGCTCACGATCGGCCTGGTCGGGCTCGACCTCAACACGGGCCAGCCCCGGCTCTCCTTCGGTGTCTCGCAGCTGGTCGACCGGATCGACATCGTCGTGGTGGCCGTGGGGATCTTCGCCCTCGGCGAGGCCCTGTGGGTCGCGGCCCACCTGCGCCGGCGCCCGCTGCAGGTCATCCCCGTCGGTCGCCCCTGGATGGGGCGCTCGGACTGGCGGCGCTCGTGGAACCCGTGGTTGCGCGGCACGGCGTACGGCTTCCCCTTCGGCGCGGTGCCCGCGGGCGGCGCGGAGATCCCGACGTTCCTGTCCTACGTCACCGAGCGGCGGCTGGCACGGCGGCGACAGGGCGAGGACGAGTTCGGGCGCGGCGCCATCGAGGGCGTCGCCGGCCCGGAGGCCGCCAACAACGCCTCGGCGGCGGGCATGTTCGTGCCGATGCTGGCGCTCGGTGTCCCGGTCACGGCGACGGCCTCGGTGATGCTCGCCGCGCTGCAGGGCTACGGCATCCAGCCGGGCCCGCAGCTGATGACCGAGCAGTCCGACCTGGTCTGGACGCTGCTGGCCAGCCTGCTCATCGGCAACACGCTGCTGCTGGTGCTGAACCTGCCGCTGGCGCCGATGTGGGCCCGGCTGCTGCGCATCCCGCGGCCCCAGCTCTACGCCGGCATCCTGTTCTTCGCCTGCCTGGGCGCCTACGCCACCAACCAGGACCCCTTCGACGTCGCGCTGCTGGTCGTCTTCGGCCTGCTCGGCCTGGCGATGCGTCGCTTCGGCATCCCGGTCCTGCCGCTGGTCCTGGGCGTCATCCTGGGCCCGATCCTGGAGACGAAGCTGCGCGAGGCCATGGCGATCTCCGGTGGGGAGGCCGCCGGGCTGTGGTCCGAGCCGCTGGCGGTCGTCATCTACGTCCTCACCGCCCTGGTCGTCGTGGTGCCCACGGTGCTGCGACGCCTGCTCCCGCCGGCCTCGGCCGCGGCCGCGTCGGGGCCGACCCGACCGGACGGACCGGTGCGCGAGCACGAGGAGGCGCTGCGATGAGCGGCACGGTCGTGGTGGCCTGGACGCCCGGCGAGCTGGGCCGGGCGGCGGTCGAGGCCGCGGTGCGGCACGGCGGGCGCGTCGTGCTCGTCAACGCCACCCGCGGCGACGCCTACGTCGACCCGCGCTGGGCCGACGACGACGAGCTGGCACTCGCCCGGCGCACGGTCGAGGACGCCGGCCTGGCCGTCGAGGTCCGCCAGGAGGTCGCACCGGACGTCGGCGACGCAGTCGTGGCGGTCGCCGAGGAGCTGGACGCGGACCTCGTGGTCGTGGCCCTGCGACGGCGCACGCCGGTCGGCAAGCTGCTCATGGGCAGCGTCGCGCAGCGGATCCTGCTGGAGGCCGAGTGCCCCGTCCTGGCGGTCAAGGCCGCCCGCGGGGCGCGCTGAGCCGAGGAGCGGGGCGGTCGCGGGTTCGCACCCCGGCCGCCCCGGCCGCCATACTCGTGCGTTGTGACTGACGCGTCGACCGACACCACCACGCCCCGGCACCCTCGGCTGTCGGTGGCGATGGTGACCCTCGGCTGCGCACGCAACGACGTCGACTCCGAGGAGCTGGCCGGCCGCCTGGAGGCGGGCGGCTTCACGCTCGTCGAGGACGCCGAGGAGGCCGACACGGTCGTCGTCAACACCTGCGGCTTCGTCGAGGCCGCCAAGAAGGACTCCGTCGACGCGCTGCTGGAGGCCGCCGACCTCAAGACCGAGCACGGCGGCAAGGCCCAGGCCGTCGTCGCCGTGGGCTGCCTGGCCGAGCGCTACGGCAAGGACCTCGCCGAGTCTCTGCCGGAGGCCGACGCGGTGCTGGGCTTCGACGACTACCCCGACATCGCCGAGCGGCTGCGCTCGATCCTGGCGGGGGAGGCCCACCAGCCGCACGTGCCCAGCGACCGGCGGCTGCTGCTGCCGATCAGCCCGGTCGAGCGCACGCTGTCCACCGCGGCCGTCCCGGGCCACGCCTCCGGCCCCGCGTCCGTGCGCCGGCGCCTGGACTCCGGGCCGACCGCCTCGCTCAAGCTGGCCAGCGGGTGCGACCGGCGCTGCTCCTTCTGCGCGATCCCGTCCTTCCGGGGCTCCTTCGTCAGCCGGCGACCCACCGACGTCCTGGAGGAGGCGCGCTGGCTCGCCGGCCAGGGCGTGAAGGAGCTCTTCCTGGTCAGCGAGAACTCCACGTCGTACGGCAAGGACCTCGGCGACCTGCGGCTGCTGGAGACGCTGCTGCCCGAGCTGGCGGCGGTCGAGGGCGTCGAGCGGGTGCGCGTGTCCTACCTGCAGCCCGCCGAGACCCGGCCCGGCCTGGTCGAGGCGATCGCGACCACGCCCGGCGTGACGCCGTACTTCGACCTCTCCTTCCAGCACGCCAGCGCCACCGTGCTGCGGCGGATGCGCCGCTTCGGCGACCCCGACTCCTTCCTCGGCCTGCTCGAGCAGGTGCGCGGACTCGCCCCCGAGGCGGGAGTGCGCTCCAACGTCATCGTCGGCTTCCCCGGGGAGACCGAGGAGGACCTGCAGACCCTGTGCGACTTCCTGGTCGCCGCCCGGATGGACGTCACCGGCGTCTTCGGCTACTCCGACGAGGACGGCACCGAGGCCGCCGGCTTCGAGGACAAGCTGGACGAGGACGAGGTGCGGGCCCGCGCCGAGCACGTCACCTCGCTGGTCGAGCAGCTCACGTCCGAGCGTGCCGAGGAGCGGATCGGCGAGCTCGTCGAGGTGCTCGTCGAGCACGTCGAGGACGGCCCGGACGGGCCCGAGGTCGTCGGACGGACGGCGTTCCAGGGGCCCGAGGTCGACGGGACGACGCTGCTGACGGGGCTGGAGGTCCGGGAGGAGAGCGCCCGCCCGGGCGACCTGGTGCGCGCCGAGATCGTCGCGTCCGAGGGCATCGACCTGGTGGCCCGAGCCCTGGAGGAGCGCGCATGAGCGAGCCGACGCCCGTCCCGGCGGGGGAGAAGCCCAGCAACTGGAACCTCCCCAACGCCCTGACCACGCTGCGCATCGTCCTGGTGCCCTTCTTCGGCGCGGCCCTGCTGGTCGACGGTGGCGAGTCCGGCACCTGGCGGACCGTGGCGTGGGTGCTCTTCGCGGTCGCGATGGTCACCGACAAGATCGACGGCGACATCGCCCGGGCCCGCAACCTGGTCACCGACTTCGGCAAGATCGCCGACCCGATCGCCGACAAGGCCATCACCGGCATGGCCTTCATCGGGCTCTCGATCGTCGGCGACATCTGGTGGTGGGTCACGATCGTGGTGCTCGTGCGGGAGTGGAGCGTCACCCTGCTGCGGCTCTCGATCCTCTCCAAGGTGGTCATCGCCGCCAAGGACCTCGGCAAGCTCAAGACGACCGTCCAGGGCGTGGCGCTGGCCGGTCTCGTGCTGCCCCTGCGCGACCCCGACCTCCCCCAGGCGCTCCAGACGCCGGGCGAGGTGCTGTTCTACGTCTCCCAGGCCCTCCTCGTGGTGGCCGTGGCCCTGACCCTGTGGTCGGGCTGGGAGTTCTACCGCGACGTCTGGCGCCAGCGGCACCAGCTCCGCGGCTGACCTGCCACCTCACCACGGCCCACCCGGGGCCGCCAGTGGCGAAACGTGTCGAGGTCGACGCGCGCGCGTTGGCAACCCTTCACGGGATCCCGGAGTGCCCCGCGGGGGTCGTCCGACGTTCACGTGCCAGGCGACCGAACCGTCCCCTGGCGCGGTTATGGTGCGCCGGTCCATACCACCCCTCACACACCCGAAGGGTCCCCCACAGTGCACTCACGCTCAGGGTCCTCGCCGCAGCGCCGCCGCGCTGCGGCCATCGGAGTCGGTCTCGCGGTCGCCGCCACCTCGGCCTCCGTCGTCGCCCTCGCTCCCGCCGCCCAGGCCGCCGACCCGGTCACCATCACGCTGCTCAACATCAACGACTTCCACGGTCGCATCGACGCGAACACCACCAAGTTCGCCACGACCGTCGAGCAGCTGCGGGCCGACCGCGGCGAGGCCAACACGCTCTTCCTCTCCGCCGGCGACAACATCGGCGCCTCCCTCTTCGCCTCCAGCGTCCAGGACGACCAGCCGACCATCGACGTCCTCAACGCGCTGGAGCTCGCGGCCTCGGCCGTCGGCAACCACGAGTTCGACGGCGGCTTCGCCGACCTCGAGGACCGGGTCGTCCCGGCCTCGGACTTCGAGATCCTCGGTGCCAACGTCTACGAGAAGGGCACCACCACCCCCGCCCTGGACGAGTTCGAGGTCTACGAGGTCGCCGGCGTGAGCGTCGGCGTCATCGGCGCGGTCACCCAGGAGACCCCCTCCCTGGTCTCGCCCGGCGGCATCGCCGACCTCGAGTTCGGGGACCCGGTCGAGGCGGTCAACCGCGTGGCCGCCCAGCTGAGCGACGGCGACCCGGGCAACGGCGAGGCCGAGGTCATCGTCGCGGAGTACCACGAGGGTGCCGGCGCCGGCACGCCCGACGGGTCGACCCCGGAGGAGGAGGTCGCGGCCGGCGGGGCCTTCGCCGACATCGCGCTCCAGACCGCCCCCGAGGTCGACGTGATCTTCACCGGTCACACCCACAAGGAGTACGCCTGGGAGATCGAGGGCCGCCCGGTCGTGCAGACCGGCTCCTACGGCGCCAACGTCGGCGTCGTCGACCTCACCGTCGACCCCGACACCGGCGAGGTGAGCGCCGCCGAGGGCAGCAACGTGGCCCGGGCGGCCGCCGAGGACCTCTCGCTGCCCCGCGTCGCGGAGGTCAAGGAGATCACCGATGCCGCCCTGGCGTTCGCGGCCGAGGTCGGCAACCGGCCGGTCAGCGAGATCACCGCCGACATCACGACCGCCTTCGCCGGCGGCAGCTACGTCGACGGCCGGTACGTGGCCGGTGAGGCCGGCACGCGTGACGACCGCAGCCGCGAGTCCACGCTGGGCGGCCTGGTCGCCAACGCGCTGCGCGACGGCGTCAGCGACTTCGCCGAGCCCGACCTGGGGATCACCAACCCCGGCGGTCTGCGGGCCGAGCTGCTCTTCGCCGGCGACACCTCCTCGAACCCCGCCAACACCGACGGTGTGGTCACCTTCGCCGAGGCCAACGGGGTGCTGCCCTTCAACAACACCGTAGCCATCGTCGAGATGACCGGCGCCCAGATCGAGGCCGTCCTCGAGCAGCAGTGGCAGACCCAGGCCGACGGCACCGTCTCCTCCCGGCCCTACCTCCAGCTCGGGCTCTCCGACAACGTCCGGGTCACCGCCGACCCGACCGCGCCGGCCGGCGAGCGGATCACCTCGGTGCGCATCGACGACGAGCCGCTGGACCCCGCGGCGACGTACACCGTCTCGACCCTGACCTTCCTGGCCCAGGGCGGTGACAACTTCCGCGCGTTCACCGACGCCGAGTTCGTCGACACCGGTCTGCTGGACGCGCAGATGTGGCGCGACTACCTCGCCGACAACGCCCCGCTGAGCCCCGACTTCGGTCGGCAGCAGGTCTTCGAGTCCGGGTTCGACCCGAGCGTCACCGCCGGTGAGGAGGTCGCCTTCACCCTCGGTGCCGGTGAGACCACCGCCCCCGTCGTGCCGATCAACGCCAAGACCCTCGACCTGACCTCCCTCGGCTCGCCGCAGAACTCGACCGTCTCGGTCTACCTGCGCCAGGGCGAGGAGCAGGTCGACATCGGGGAGTTCCCGGTCGCCGACGGCATCGCCGAGGTCGCCTTCACCGCGCCCTCCTCGCTGACCGGCACCTGGGACGTCGGCGTGGTCGCGGAGCCGAGCGGCACCGTGGTCGGTGCGGCCCCGCTCCCCGAGGCCGAGGCCGTCGTCACGGCCAAGCGCAACCCGAAGGGTCCGCTCAAGGCCGGCACGAAGAAGCTGAAGGTCACCATCAAGGTCCGCCTGGACGGCGAGCCCGCCTCCGGCGAGGTCCTGCTCCGCGGCGAGGACGTGCGCAAGCGCGTCGAGCTCGACGAGAAGGGCCGGGCGGTGACCCGCATCGGTCCCTTCGAGGACAAGGGCACCCAGGTCGTCACCGTCTCCTACGGCGACGCCTCGGACACGCTCCGCTTCAAGGTCCGCTGAGCCCCAGCTGTTCCTCCGGACGCCTCCCGGATGTCCACACCACGTCCGGGAGGCGTTCCCACGTCGTTCCCGCGGCCCGGCACCTGCGCTGGCAGCCTCGGGCGCGAACCCCCCATCTCGCACCCCCCGTCTCGGCCCCCCCGTCTCGGCCTCCATCTCGGCCCCCTCTCGGAAAGGCATCACCCGTGCCCACCACCTCTCGGGACGCCCGCCGGCGCTCGCTCGCGCTGCTCGGCGCCGGCTCGCTCGGCCTCGCGACCCTCGCCACCGGCTTCTCCCTGGCCCCCGCCCACGCCGCGGGGCCCGGCCTGGTCATCAACGAGGTCTACGGTGCCGGGGGCAACCCCGGCGCGACGTACACCACCGACTACATCGAGCTGCGGAACACCTCGACCGCTCCGATCTCGCTCGGGGGCAAGAGCCTGCAGTACCGCTCGTCCTCCAACACCAGCGGATTCACGACCGGCAACAACGTGTTCGCCCTGCCCGACGTGAGCCTGGCGCCCGGAGCGACGTACCTGGTCGCCGGCGCGTCCGGCACCAACGGCGCGCCGCTGCCGGTAGCCCCTGACACGACCAGCAGCATCAACATGGCCGGGGGCAGCGGACAGCTCGCCCTGGTGCAGGGCACCGCGGCCGTCACGCCGGTCCCGGCCGGGACCGTGAGCAACCCGGCCTTCATCGACTACCTCGGCTACGGCAGCGCAGCGGCGTACGAGGGGACCGGGCCCGCGCCCGCGCAGAGCGCGACGGCAGCCTCGACGCGTGACGCGGCCGGGGCCGACACCGACCAGAACGCCACCGACTTCACGACCTCGAGCACGCTCACGCCGCAGAGCAGCAGCGGTCCCACCGAGCCCGAGCCCGACCCCGACCCGACCGCGGCGACGATCCCCGAGATCCAGGGGACCGGCGAGGAGAGCCCGCTCGTGGGCACCGAGGTCGTGACCACCGGTGTGGTCACCGCCGTCCCCGAGTTCCTCTTCGGCTTCTACCTCCAGACCCCGGGCACCGGTGGCGCCGAGCGCGCCCAGGGCGCGGCCTCCGACGGTGTGTTCGTCTACTTCCCGCGGGGCGCCGGCGACGTCACCGTGCAGCCGGGGCAGCACGTGCGGGTCACCGGTGAGGTCGCCGAGTTCGCCGGTGCCACGCAGGTCGTCAGCTCCCAGGCCGACGTCGAGCGGCTCGACACCCCTGCCGAGCCGGTGACGGCGTACGCCGGGGAGTGGCCCGCCACCGACGCGGCCAAGGAGTCCCTGGAGGGGATGCTGGTCGACGTGTCGGCGGAGGAGTTCACCGTCACCAACACCTACTCCACCAACCAGTTCGGCGAGGTCGGCCTGGCCCTGGGCGACACCCCGCTGCTGCAGCCGACCGAGGTCGCCGACGCCCAGGACACCGCCGCGATCGCCGCGGTCGTGGCCGACAACGCCGCGCGCGCGATCGTGCTCGACGACGGGTCGAGCACCGACTACACCCGCAACGGCAGCCTCACCCCGCCGTACGTCTCCACCACCGCGCCCGTCCGGGTCGGGGCCTCGGCCACCTTCACTGAGCCCGTGGTGCTGACCGAGGGCGGCTCGCCCAGCAACCCGACGTACCGCTTCCAGCCGACGGTGAGCGTCAGCGGGCCCGACTACACCGCGACCTCGCCGGCGGTCTTCGAGGACACCCGCACCGCGGCGCCCGAGCAGGTCGGCGGGGACGTCTCGGTGGCCTCGTTCAACGTGCTCAACTACTTCACCACCCTCGGTGACGCCGACGACGACAACGTCGGCGACGGCGGCTGCACCGCCTTCACCGACCGTGCCGGTGACGGCAACAACGTGCGCGGTGGCTGCGACCAGCGCGGCGCGTGGGACCCGCAGGACTTCTCCCGCCAGCAGGAGAAGATCGTGGCGGCGATCAACGCCCTCGACGCCGACGTGGTCGGCCTGATGGAGATCGAGAACTCCGCGCGCCTGGGCGAGGAGGCCGACGAGGCGACCCGCTCGCTCGTCGCGGCGCTCAACGCTGCGGCCGGCTTCGAGAAGTGGGCGGCCAACCCGTCCTCGAGCGAGCTGCCCGCGACCTCGGAGCAGGACGTCATCACCAACGCGATCATCTTCCAGCCCGCCGCGGTCGAGCGGGTGGGGGAGTCGCGCGCCCTGGGTGAGCAGTCGGGAGCCGGCGAGGCCTTCGACAACGCCCGGGAGCCGCTGGGTCAGGTCTTCGCCCCGGTCGGCGGCGGCGAGGAGCTCCTCGTCGTGGTCAACCACTTCAAGTCCAAGGGCTCGGGCGAGGACGACGACACCGGCCAGGGCAACGCCAACCCCGACCGCGTCGCCCAGGCCACGGCCCTGCGCGACTGGGTGCCCGGCATCGCCGCCGACACCGGCACCGAGGCGATCGTCCTGCTCGGCGACTTCAACAGCTACGCGCAGGAGGACCCCATGCAGGTCCTCTACGAGGCGGGCTACGAGAACACCACCGACAGCGCCGAGACCCCGGAGTGGTCCTACTCCTTCAGCGGTCTCTCCGGCTCCCTGGACCACGTCCTCGCCAACGGCGCTGCGATGGAGGCGCTGACCGGCGTCGACACCTGGAACATCAACTCCGGTGAGTCGGTGGCCCTGGAGTACAGCCGATTCAACGTCCACGCGACCGACTTCCACCAGTCCGGTCCGTTCCGCTCCAGCGACCACGACCCGGTGAAGATCGGTCTCGACCTGGTCGACGACGCACCCGAGCTCGCCCCCTCGTCGGTCGAGGTCGAGGTGCGGCCGCGGGAGCCGAAGGCCGGCAAGGGCCGCCTGGTGCTCCGGGTCGAGGTGGACAGCGCGGCCGGCACCCCGTCCGGCACCGTCACCGCCACCGCCGGTGGCGAGGAGGTCGCCGCGGAGCTGAAGCGCTCGGGCAAGGTCGTCGTGACGATGCGCAACCCGTTCGAGCAGGCCGGCACCTACCCGGTGACCGTCCGCTACTCCGGTGACGAGGCGACGGCTGCCTCGGAGGAGACCGTGGAGGTCCGGGTCCGCGGCTGACGCGGCGCTCCGCAGCACCGGCGCCGGTCGCACCCTCGCGGTGCGGCCGGCGCCGTCGCGCGTGGGCTGCTCAGCCGGTGGCCGGGGCGGTCGCGTCGGCGAGGTCGAAGGCCGCCTGGACCAGGGCAAGGTGGCTGAAGGCCTGCGGGAAGTTGCCGGCCATCCGGCCGGCGTCGGGGTCGTACTCCTCCGAGAGCAGGCCGACGTCGTTGACCAGGCCCACCAGCCGGTCGAAGAGGGCGTGGGCGTCGTCGAGGCGGCCGGCGCCGGCGTACGCCGAGACCAGCCAGAACGCACAGGCGAGGAAGGGGTTCTCGTCGCAGTCGAGGCCGTCGACACCGGAGTCGGTGCGGTAGCGCAGGACCAGCCCGTTGCGCACGAGGTCCTCCTCCACGGCGGCGATGGTGCCGAGCACGCGCGGGTCGTCGCCGGGCAGGAAGCCGACAGCGGGGATCTGCAGCAGGGCGGCGTCGAGCTCCGTGCTGCCGTAGGCCTGCACGAAGGTGCCGCGCTCCTCGTCGTACCCGCGCTCGAGCACCTGCTCGCGCACCCGGTCACGGATCTCCCGCCACCGCTCCACGTCGCCCTCGAGGCCGTACTCCTCGACCGCACGGACAGCACGGTCGAAGGCGACCCAGACCATGACCTGGGAGTGCGTGAAGTGCTGCGGCTCGCCCCGGATCTCCCAGATGCCGCTGTCGGGCTCGTCCCAGTGCTCGGCCAGGTTGTCCACGAGCGCGCGCTGGAGGGACCACGCGTTGCCGTCGGGGTCGTCGCCCTGCTCGCGGACCCGCGTGAGTGCCTCCATGACGGTGCCGAGCACGTCGTGCTGGAGCTGCTCGACCGCCCCGTTGCCGATCCGGACGGGCAGCGAGCCCTCGTAGCCCGGGAGGTGGTCGAGCTCCTCCTCGGGCAGGCGGCGCGCACCGTCGACGGCGTACATGATCTGCAGGTCCTGGGGGTCCCCGGCGACCGCGCGCAGGAGCCAGTCGCGCCAGAGCATCGCCTCCTCGGTGAACCCTGCCTCCAGGAGCGAGCCGAGGGTGAGGGCAGCGTCGCGCAACCAGCAGTAGCGGTAGTCCCAGTTGCGGGCCCCGCCGAAGCACTCGGGCAGCGAGGTGGTGGGCGCCGCGACGATGCCGCCGGTCTCCTCGTGGGTCATCAGCCGCAGGGTGATGAGGGAGCGCCGCACGACCTCGAGGTGCGGCAGGTCGTCGCGGCAGATCTGCGCCCAGTCCTCGTCGTCCTCCACGGTGCGGTTGATGACGTCGTCGTGCGCGGCCAGGTCGTCCAGGGTCCGGTGGGAGGGCAGCCAGGCCATGGAGAAGCGCTTCTCCTCGCCCTCGCGCACCTCGACCTCTCCCTCGTGCACGTGGTCGACGGCGACCGGGAGCTCGGGGCCGCGCAGGACCAGGAGGTCGGGTCCCGCAGTAGCGGTGATGACGGGCTCACCGTCGACCTCGTCGCGACGCACCCACGGACGGACGCTGCCGTAGTCCATCCGCACCCGCCACACGTGGCGGAACCGCACCCGGCCCCGCACCCCCCACAGCACGCGCACGACGTCGGCGCGACCGTCCAGGCGCGGCATCAGGTCGGTGAGGGTGGCCTCGCCGCTCTCGGTGCGGAAGGTCGTCTCCAGTACCGCGGTGTCGCCGACGTACCTCCGCTCGACCGTGTAGTCGTCGACCGGCTCGAGCTGCCAGCAGCCGTGCTCCTCGGTGCCGAGCAGCGCCGCCAGGCAGGCGGGGGAGTCGAAGCGGGGCAGGCACAACCAGTCGATCGAGCCGTTGTTGCCCACCAGGGCGGCACCGCGCCGGTCGCCGATGAGGGCGTAGTCCTCGATGCGCAGGGCCATGCGTCGAACGTACGTGTGCCAGTCTCACCCCCGTGGTGGACGACGGCAGGGACGTTGAGCCGGCTGTGGGCGTGCTCGACCTGGCGCGCGAGGTCGTGGGCCTGCTGCGCGAGCGCGGGGAGGTGCTCGGCACCGCCGAGTCGCTGACCGGCGGACTGCTCTCGGGGGCGGTGACGTCCGTCCCCGGCTCCTCCGCGGCGTACGCCGGTGGGCTGGTCACCTACGCGACGCCGCTGAAGGTGCGCCTGCTGGGCGTGCCGGAGTCGCTGGTGGCCGAGCACGGCGTCGTGTCCGCGGAGTGCGCGCGGGCGATGGCGGTGGGGGCGCGGGAGCGCACCGGCGCGGACTGGGCGCTGGCCACCACCGGGGTGGCGGGCCCGGACCGGCAGGAGGGGCACCCGGCTGGAACGGTCCACGTGGGCCTCGCCGGGCCGGAGGGGACCGTGGTCGCGCGGCGTCTGGAGCTCCCGGGGGACCGGGCCGCCGTGCGCGCCAGCACCGTGCGGGAGGCGCTGGCGCTGCTGCGCGAGGTTCTGCTGAGCGCGAACGCGGGTTCGTGAGCGGGGATAGTCACCCGGGAAGGTCACGGCGTCCGCTAGCGTTGACCCATGGTGCTGTTCCGTCGTCTCCTGGGTGAGGTGCTCCGCGCCCACCGCGTGGACCGCGGCATGACCCTGCGCGAGGTCTCCGCGGAGGCCCGCGTCAGCCTCGGCTACATCTCCGAGATCGAGCGCGGCCAGAAGGAAGCCTCCTCCGAGCTGCTCGCCTCGCTGTGCAGCGCCCTCGACGTCCCGCTCTCCTCGGTGCTGCGCTCGGTCTCCGACGCCGTGGCGCTCGAGGAGGCCGCGATGGCGCCCACGCCCATCCCGGTGGTCCCGATCAAGCCCCCCGTGGTGGCCTCGGCGGCCTAGCCGCCGCTCAGCCGCCCTGGGCTAGGCCTGCGGCTCGGGCTGGCAGCGCGGGCACCAGTAGATCGCCCGCTCCAGACCGGACGGTCCCTGCATGTCCACCCGGACCGGGGTGCCGCAGCGTCGGCACGGGGAGCGGTCGCGGCGGTAGACCCACATCCGCTCCCGCTCGCGCAGGTCCCCGGTGGTCGACTGGACCGCGCGCTGCTTGTTCAGCTCGAGCATCTGCTTGCCGCGGCGCAGCATCCGCGGCAGGGCGGGCAGCTCGCCCACCGGGACCCGAGGGTGGACCCCGGAGACGAAGCAGAGCTCGGCGACGTACATGTTGCCGAGCCCGGCGAGGTTGCGCTGGTCGCGCAGGGCGTCGCCGACCTCCCGGTCCGGCTGCGCGCCGAGCCGTCGCAGCGCCTCCGTCTCGTCCCAGTCCGCACCGAGCAGGTCCGGGCCGAGGTGGCCGACCACCCCGATCTCGGCGTCGGTCGGCAGCAGCTCGACGATCCCGAGGTTGAAGCCCACGGCGACCCGGGACTCGGTCTCCAGCACGACGCGGGCCTGGTGCGTCGGCCGCGGCCAGCGGCGCCCGTGCTCGAGGACCCGCCATGCGCCCTCCATCTTCAGGTGCGTGTGCAGCGTCCAGGCGGAACCCTCGTGCTCGACCCGGGTCAGCAGGTGCTTGCCCCGCGATGCGGTGGTGAGCACGAGACCGCCGCTGAGGTCGACCGTGGCGTGCTGGGGGACCCGGAAGTCGGTCGCGGTCAGCGTGCGCCCGGACAGCTCGCGGTCCAGCAGCCGGGCTGCGCGGTAGACGGTGTCGCCCTCAGGCACCGGTGGTCCCCCCTGGTCTCGTCAGTGCCGCGCCGGGCTCAGGCGCAGCCCGCGCGGGGTCGAGACGAAGCCGGCCTCGGTGAGGGCGGTGCGCAGCGGGGTGGACCCCGAGCCGAGGAGCGGCTCCCCGTCGGCCTTCTCGACCGTCATCCGACCCAGGGCGCCGCGGCCGGCGGCGTCCGCCAGGGACCGGGCGCCCAGGCCGAGCAGCTCGGGGTCGTCGGTGAACGTCAGCAGGGTCTTGCCGCCGCGCTCGACGTAGAGCACCAGCGAGCCGTCGACCAGCACGACCAGGGCGCCGGCCTTGCGGCCGGGCCGGTGGCCGCTGCCGCTCCCGGAACCGTCCTCGGCGGTCGGCCGCTCGGGCCACGGCAGCGCCGCGCCGTAGGGGTTGGCCGGGTCGGTGGCGGCCAGCGCGACGGCGACCACCTCGGCGTCGGCGGCGGCATCGGGACCGGTGGCGGGGTCGGTGAAGGTGCGCAGCCGGTCGATCGCGCCCACCGTGCCGAACTGCGCGGCACCGAGCCCGGAGACGAAGTAGCCCCTCCGGCAGCGGCCGGAGTCCTCGAAGGCGGCGAGCACCTTGTAGACCGCGGCGAAGCCGCCCGGCACCCGCTCGCTGGCGACCGCGCCGCGCGTGACCACGCCGTGCCGGTCGAGCAGATGCTCGGCGGCGGCGTGCGCGCGCCGGGTGGGGTCGGTGTCGAGCTCGGGGAGCAGCGCCCACCGGCCCGCGGTCTGCGGGGGCCCGGTGCGCGCGCCTGCGGCGCGCAGCCGCCCGGCGGTGCCGGTGGTGGAGGCCAGCCGCGGCCGCGCGGGGGTGCGCTTGGTGCGGTGGGCGGTGCCGCCGGAGCGGACCAGCGCGCGCAGCGGCGCCAGGGTGTCGCCGGAGACCCGCCCCGACCACACCAGCTGCCACAGCGTCTTGGCGAGGACGTCGTCGGTGACCGAGACCCCGGCGGCCTCGACCTGGGTGGCGAGCTGGCGGAAGAACCAGGCCCCGCCGCCGGACAGCGCGCCCAGCACCGCCTCGGCGGCCTCGGTGTGGTCGAAGGGGACCGGTTCGGGGAGCGTGAGCGGAGCCTGGTCGGCCAGGTGGAGCGAGACCCAGCCGTCGTTGGCACCGAGCGCTCCGTGGCCGGCCCACAGCACCTCGCCGGAGGCCGTGAGCTCGTCGAGCAGGGCCGGCTCGTAGTCACGGACCCGAGCGGCGAGGACCAGCGGCTCCAGCGCGCTCGCGGGCACGGCGCAGCCGGCGAGCTGGTCGATCGCCGCGACCAGCCCGTCGATGCCGCGCAGGCCGCGTCGGCCGGTGACGTGCTGCCAGGCCGTGCCGAACCGGCCCAGCGCCTCGGGCTCGACCGGCTCGATCTCCTTGCGCAGCCGGGCCAGCGAGCGGCGGCGCAGCTTGCGCAGCACCTCGGCGTCGCACCACTCGCTGCCGCTGCCGGAGGGACGGAACTCGCCGTCGAGGACCCGCCCCTGGGCCGCCAGCCGCTGCAGGGTCAGCCGCACCACCGAGACGCCGAGCCCCAGCCGGGTGGCGACCTCCTCGGCCGTGAACGGGCCGTGGGTGCGGGCGTGCCGGGCGACGAGGTCGGCCAGCGGATCGTCGACGGGGTCGGTGAAGACGTCGGGGGTGCCGGGCGGGACCGGGACGCCGAGGCCGTCGCGGAGCCGGCCGACGTCCTCGATCGCGGCCCACCGGGCCTCCCCGCCCATCCGCACCTCGACGGCGCGGCGGGCGTCGGCGAGCTGCTTGGCCCAGCCGAGGACGTCGGCGCCGTCCGTGGCTCGCGCGGCGAGCTCCTCGGTGCTGAGTGGGCCGAGCAGCCGCAGGAGGTCGGCGACGCCCTCGGCGTCGCGCACCCGCCGGTCCTCGGCGGTGCGCTGCAGCTCGGCCTCGACCTCGGCCAGCACGTCGGGGTCGAGCAGCTCGCGCAGCTCCGCGCGGCCGAGCAGCTCGGCGAGCAGGCCCTGGTCGAGGGAGAGCGCCGCCGCGCGCCGCTCGGCGATGGGGGAGTCGCCCTCGTAGACGAACTGGGCGACGTACCCGAAGAGCAGCGAGCGCGCGAAGGGCGACGGGGCGTGGGTCGGCACGTCGACGACCTGCACCTCGCGCCGCTCGACCCTGCGCATCAGCGAGACCAGGCTCGGCAGGTCGTAGACGTCCTGGAGGCACTCGCGCACGGCCTCGAGGACGATGGGGAAGGAGGGGTACTTCACCGCGACGTCGAGCAGGGCGGCCGCGCGCTGGCGCTGCTGCCACAGCGGGGAGCGGCGGCCGGGGTCGCGGCGCGGCAGGAGCAGGGCCCTCGCCGCGCACTCGCGGAAGCGGGAGGCGAAGAGCGCGGAGCCACCGACCTCCTGGGTCACGACGTCCTCGACCTCGTCGGGCTCGAACGCGACGACGTCGGCACCGGGCGGCTCGGCGTCGGTGTCGGGGATGCGGATGACGATGCCGTCGTCGCTGGCCACCGCCTGCCCGTCGACGCCGTAGCGCTCGCGCAGCCGCGCATTGATGGCCAACGCCCAGGGCGCGTGCACCTGGGTGCCGTACGGCGAGTGGAGCACCAGCCGCCAGTCGCCGAGCTCGTCGCGGAACCGCTCGACCAGCAGCGTGGTGTCGCTGGGCAGGACCGAGGTGGCCTCGAGCTGCTCGTGGAGGTAGTCGACCAGGTTGGTGGCCGCCCATGCGTCGAGCCCCTGGTCGCGGGCCTGCTGCTCGGCCTGCTTGCGCGGTTGCGACCCGAGCTCGCGGACCAGCTGCCCGACCGCCTGGCCGAGCTCGGCGGGCCGACCCAGGCCGTCGCCCTTCCAGAACGGCAACCGCCCGGGGATGCCGGGCGCCGGCGTCACCAGGACCCGGTCGTGGGTGATGTCCTCGATCCGCCACGACGTCGCCCCGAGGGCGAAGACGTCGCCGACCCGCGACTCGTAGACCATCTCCTCGTCGAGCTCGCCGACCCGGGCCCCGCCCTTGCCCGTGTCGCCGCCGACCAGGAAGACGCCGAACAGGCCGCGGTCGGGGATGGTGCCGCCGCTGGTGACGGCCAGCCGCTGGGCGCCCGGTCGCGCCGTGACCTGCCCGGTCACGCGGTCCCAGACCAGCCGCGGGCGCAGCTCGGCGAACTCGTCGGAGGGGTAGCGCCCGGTGAGCAGGTCCAGCACGGCGTCGTACGCCGAGCGCGGGAGTCCCGTGAACGGTGCTGCGCGGCGCACGAGGTCGTAGAGGGCGTCGACGTCCCACGCCTCCATCGCGGTCGTGGCGACCAGCTGCTGGGCGAGCACGTCGAGGGGGTTGGTCGGCACCTTCATCGACTCGATCAGACCGCTGCGCATCCGCTGCACGGAGACGGCGGTCTGGGCGAGGTCGCCACGGTGCTTGGGGAAGAGCACGCCGCGCGAGACCTCGCCGACCTGGTGGCCGGCGCGCCCCACGCGCTGCAGCGCGCTGGCGACGCTGGGCGGGGACTCGATCTGCACGACCAGGTCGACCGCGCCCATGTCGATGCCGAGCTCCAGGCTGCTCGTGGCCACCACAGCCGGCAGCCGCCCGCGCTTGAGGTCGTCCTCGATGAGGGCGCGCTGCTCCTTCGACACCGAGCCGTGGTGGGCCCGGGCGAGGACCGGGGCGGCGCCCTCGCTCCGACCGGACTGCGCCATCACCTCGGCGGGCATGCCCTCCAGGTCGCCCGGTCGGCGGGCGACCAGGTCGCCCGGCTCCGGCTCGACGCCCGCGCGCTCGGCGGCGATCTCGTTGAGCCGCGCCGTGAGGCGCTCGGAGAGCCGCCGGGAGTTGGCGAAGACGATGGTGGAGCGGTGCGCCTCGATGAGGTCCGCGACCCGCTCCTCCACGTGCGGCCAGAGGCTCGAGCCGCGCTCGCTGCTGTCGGGGCCCCCGTCGGGGTCGAAGCCCTCCACACCACCGGGGTTGGTCATGTCCTCGACCGGGACGACGACCGAGAGCTCCCACTGCTTCTCCGACGGCGGGGCGACGATCTCGACCGGCGCCGAGCCGCCGAGGAAGCGGGCCACCTCCTCCAGCGGCCGCACCGTCGCCGACAGCCCGACCCGCTGGGCAGGGGAGTCGAGCAGCGCGTCGAGCCGCTCCAGGCTCAGCGCGAGGTGGGCGCCGCGCTTGGTGCCGGCCACCGCGTGGACCTCGTCGATGATGACCGTGCGCACCCCGCGCAGGGACTCGCGCGCCTGGCTGGTGAGCATGAGGAACAGCGACTCGGGGGTCGTGATGAGGATGTCGGGCGGCTTGGTCGAGAGCCGGCGGCGGTCGGCGGCGCTGGTGTCGCCGGACCGCACGCCCACCTCGACCTCCGGCACCTCGGTGCCGAGGCGGTCGGCGGTGACCCGGATGCCGGTGAGCGGGGCGCGCAGGTTGCGCTCGACGTCGACGGCCAGCGCCTTGAGCGGGCTGACGTAGAGCACCCGGCAGCGCTCCTGCCGGTCCTGCGGCGGCGGCTCGCTCAGCAGCCGGTCGAGCGACCACAGGAACGCGCTGAGGGTCTTGCCCGAGCCGGTCGGTGCGACGACGAGCGCGTGCTTGCCCGCACCGATCGCCTCCCACGCCCCGGCCTGGGCCGGGGTCGGCTCGGCGAACGCCGCGCGGAACCAGGTCCGCGTGGGCTCGCTGAACCGCTCCAGGGCGGCCAGGGTGTCGGGCGTGTCGGGCACCGGCTCATCCTGTCCGATGGCGCCGACAGTCCTCTCGCCTGACAGGGTGGAGCCATGAGTTCTCGGGGATGGGGCGGGGCGGGCCAGGCAGCGGCGTACGCCGCCACGTGCGCGCGGCTGTGCGCCGGGGCGCACCCCGCGGTGCTGGAAGCGGTGCGGCCGCTGACCGGGCGGCGGGTGCTGGACGTCGGCGCGGGCGACGGTCGTCTGGCCCGGGCCCTGCGCGGCGCCGGGGCGCACGTCGTCGCGGTGGACCCCGACCCCGACATGGCCGGCTTCACCGCCGGCCTCCCGGACCTGCCCTTCGAGGACGGTGCGTTCGACGTCGTCGTCGCCTGCTTCGTGCTCAACCACGTCGACGACCCCCGCGCGTCGGCAGCCGAGCTGGCCCGGGTGACCGCACCCGGCGGCCGGGTCGTCGCCACGACCTGGCCCTCCGGCGCCACCGCACAGTCCCGGATGTGGCAGCGGGTGCTCGACACCGAGGGGGTCGTGGCCGCGCCGGGGGTGCGGCTGCCGGAGCACCTGGACTTCCCGCGCACGGTCGACGGCCTGGCCGGGCTGCTGCGCGGTGCCGGCCTCGAGACCGAGGCGCGCGAGGTCGGCTGGACCCACGACGGCCCGCTGGCCGAGCTGTGGGAGGGCGCCGCCGCCGGGATCGGCGGGATCGGGGCGACGGTCGCCGGGCAGCCGGTCGAGGTCCGCGAGCGGTTGCGGGCGGCGTACGACGTGGAGGTGGGCGCGCTCGCCGAGGACGACCGGCTCCGGTTCCGCACCGAGGCGGTGCTCGCCGTCGGCACGCGACCGGGGAGGATGCCCGCGTGAGGTTCACCGAGCACGAGATGACCGCGGCGCTGCAGGGTGCCGTGCGCGCAGCCCTGGCCGAGGACCCCGACCAGGCGCAGGCGCTGTGGGACGGGATGGAGAAGTTCGCACGGTTCCAGACCCTCACCCTGGTCGGCGACCAGGTGCTGCCGGTGCTCGTCGCGCTGCCCGACGTCGTGGTCGAGACCGGCACGCGGGCGGAGTACGACGACGAGACCGTCGCCCGGGTCGCCGCCCCGCTGCTGGCCGCCGAGTGGGACCGCTCCCAGGGCGACGGCTCCTGGGACACCCAGCCCGAGGAGGACCGCGAGGCCTACCTCGACCACCGGGTCGGGCTCGTGCAGGAGGTGCTCTCCCACATGCCGCCGCGGCAGGACCCCGACGCGCTGATCGTCCCCGACCACCTCTGACGGTGCCGACCGTGACGGGCTAGCGACCCGCCCAGCGCGGCTCGCGCTTCTCGGCGAAGGCGGCGACCCCCTCCTTGGCGTCGTCGCTGAGGATCACGGGGGAGGCGAGCTCGCTCTGGCGGGTGAAGGCGTCCTCGACCGGCCAGGTCGGGGCCTCCTCGACGACCCGCTTGCCCACGCGCACCGACAGCGGGGCGTTGCCGGCGATGATCGCGGCGAGGTCGAGTGCGACCGTCAGCGCGTCGCCGGGAGCGACGACCCGGTTGACCAGGCCCAGCTCGTGCATCCGGGCGGCAGGCAGGGCGTCACCGACCAGGGCGATCTCGAGCGCGACGGCGCGGGGGAGACGGGTCGAGATGCGCAGCAGGCCGCCCGCGGCCGCGAGCAGGCCGCGCTTGACCTCGGGCAGCCCGAACGTGCTGTCCTCGGCGGCCACGACGAGGTCGGCGCACAGCGCCAGCTCGAAGCCGCCGGCCAGGGCGGCGCCCTCCACGGCGGCGATCGTGGGCTTGCTGGGGGGCTCGGCGGTCAGGCCCAGCGGGCCGCGGCGCTCGGTGAGGGGGAACTGCCCCCTCGCCGCGCTGGCCAGGTCCATGCCGGCGCAGAAGGACCGGCCGGCGCCGGTCAGCACCAGCACCCGGACCGAGTCGTCGGCCTCGGCGTCGTCGACGGCCCGCTCCAGCAGCCGCGCGGTGCGCAGGTCGATGGCGTTGCGCACCTCGGGCCGGTCCAGGGTGATCACGAGGACGCCGTCGCCCTCGCGGTGGGTGCGCAGTGGTGCCGGCGGGGCCGGGGGCAGGTCGACCCGCTCGTCACCGAGGACGAGCCGGCCCGCCTCCTCCCGGACCGTACGACGCAGCGGGTCCGTACCCGTGAGCAGGGCGAGGTCCTCGGCCGAGTCGCGGCGCAGCAGCACGCGGGCACCGTCGGGTGCGATCGCCGAGACGATCGCCCCCTCGCTGCGACCCTCCCGGTCGTGGGAGACCGTGACGGCCTCGACGACCGCCTCACCGTCCAGCTCGGTGCGCACCGGGCGCGGGGCCGGCCGGTCGAAGGCGGGCTTGAGGTGCGCGAAGCGCTGCTGCGGCGGCGTCGCGGAGTAGACGCCCAGGGCGTGCTTGGTGGCGTACCACCCCAGCGAGCTGGACAGGCCGTACTCCTCGGGCCGCTCGCGCAGGGTCGGCACCATCGTGGCCACCGCGTGCAGGCCGTAGCCGTTGCCGGGCCCACCGGCGGAGGTGAGTCCGCCGGTCACCGACAGCGGCCGGGCCGGGTCGTCCCACGGCAGGCCGATCGCGGCCGCGCCGAGCTGCACGGCGGCGGGGAAGCAGGAGTAGAGGTCGACCGGCCCGAGCTCGTCGACGGTGATCCCCGCGTGCTCGAGCACCGCGGCACCGGCCGCCGCGATGGCGGGGGAGGAGGCCAGGTCGCCCCGCTCGGAGACGAACCACTCGTCGGTGGCCGAGGCCCCGGCGTGCAGGAAGACCCACGTGTCCTGCGGCACCCCGAGCGCCCGGGCCGCCGCCACGCTGGTGACGACCACGCCGGCCGCCAGGTCGACCTGGAGGTTGGCGCACATCAGCTTGGTGTAGTCCCCGGAGACCGCCCGGTTGGCCGGGGTCGGGGTGGCGACCTCCTCGGCGGTGCGCACGGTGGGGTCCCAGGCGTAGGGGTTGTCGGCGGCGATGGCGCTGTGCCGGGCCCACAGGTCGGCGATCCGGTGCCGGTGCTCCTCGGCCTGCTCGCCGGAGGCGCCGCGCAGCGCGGACTCCAGCAGGGCGTAGACGTAGATCGGGGCACCGAGGCCCACGCCGGTCTCGGCCTCGTTGTTGGCCGGGCGGTCGACCCCGATCACCCGGTCCGGGGTGGCGTCCTCGGGCTGGCGGGTCCAGTCGGGCTCGCGGCCCTGCGCCTGGAGGGCGGCGACGGTGGCGCCGGCCTCCGCGCCGCAGACCAGCACGACGTGGGCCGCCCCGGCCGCCACCTGGGCCGCGGCGTCGTTGATCGCCAGCTGCGCGCCGTCGCCGCCGTACGGCGAGGTCTGCACGGTCCCGGCGTCCTCGGCGCCCACCAGGGAGGCCACCAGGCCGGCCTGGTCGCCGTAGGTCCACGAGGCGCTCGGCACCGCGCTGACCAGGTCGGCCCGCGACAGCACCTCCACACCGGCGTCCTGCTCCGCCGCGCGCAGCGCCCGCACCATCGCCTCGACCGGCTCGACGGGGTGCTCGAGGTCGGGGGTGCGCTGGACGACCTGGCCCACGCCGACGACCACCGGGGTGCTCGGGTCGAGCAGGGTGCCGGTGCGCTCGTGCAGGACCGGCTCCTCGGCGACCCGCAGCCGCCCGGACGTGCCGCCCTCGACCAGCCCGGCCAGCAGGGCCAGCGAGTCGCGCAGGGCGACCTCGACGCTGCGCACGGCGGTGAGCCCGACAGGGCCCTTGACCGGCGGGCCGTCGAGCGCGGCGTCCATCCGCACGACCGTCCCGGCGCCGTCCGGCACGACGGTGGCCCACAGGCCCACGGTGATCCCCATCGGACCGGTGCCGCGCAGCGCGAAGCCGGACCCGTCGGCCCGCTCGACGGTCCACCGCGCCTGGGCGGGGATGTCCATGAGCGAGATCTGCTGGACCAGCGTCGCGCCGACCTCCATCCGGGCGGGCCGCTCACCGCGCCAGGACAGGTGGAGCACCAGCCACTCGTGGAGCCGGTCGAGGTCGCCGAGCAGGTCGACCACGTCGGCGGGCGCGGCGGCCAGGTGCCGCTGGCCCTGCACGCGGCGGGAGTAGTCGGCCACGCCGTTGGGCTCGGGGACCACGACGTCGGAGGCCGGGGCGCTGCCGGGGGCGCCGGGCAGCACCTTCCCGACGAGGTCCCCGGCGACGACCCTGGCCGTCTGGCCGAGGACGGGGGCGAGGGTCCTGACGGTGGCGGTGGCGCGCTTCACGGACGGCGGCAGCGGGGGCATGGGCGCGAGCGTAGGACGTGTCCTCAGGTGGTGACGGTCCAGTCCGCCACGTCGATCACGAAGTGCGCCAGGACCAGCGCGCCGAGGTAGAAGGTCGACACCGCCAGGGCCGCACCGGCGCGCACGGCGAGCGGCCGGTGCCGCACCAGTGCGAAGGCGGTCGCCGCGGCCCAGCCCAGGGCGACCTCCGCCGGCACGACGTACACCGCCACCCCGACGATCCGGGTCGTGTCGCCCACCGGTTCCCAGAGCCCGAGGGTCGGGGCGAGCACCTCGGCGCCGGCGAAGACCAGTCCGGCCAGCAGCGCTGCGCGGGCCGCGCTGCCGCCGCTGAGGGAGAGCGCGATGAAGAGCGGCGCCACCCACATCAGCATCATCGCCAGCGGGATCACGTCGTCGAAGCGGGGACCTCCGCGGTCGGGGAAGGCCAGCGTCCCGACCACGTCGGCCAGCACCCAGTCCGGCAGCACCTGGAAGAGCGAGACGAGCACGAGGAAGCCGGCGAGCGCGTGCAGGTCTGCCCCACCTGACGCCCGGCCGGTCGCGCGGGTGGTGAGCAGCAGCGCGACGACGTACGCCGCCACGACGACCAGCACGCCCCAGCCCTGCGCCGGCGGGTCGAGCGAGAGCACCACGGCACCGCCGGCGAACAGGCCGGCGTGGACGACGAGCAGCGGCCACAGCCCCTGCCGAGGGTCACGGGACGAGGGGACGGCAGCGGCGTCGTCGTCGGTCGGGGTCAGCGCGGCCACGGCGGTCAACCTAGCCCCGGGACCCCGCCGGCGGGAGGCTGTCCGCGCGAGGACCTAGGGTGACGCCGTGACGCTCTCGGAACCCGGCTCGATGATCCACGCAGCCGGCCTGCGCAAGTCCTTCGGCGGTTTCGAGGCGGTGCGCGGCATCGACGTCGACGTGCGCCCCGGGGAGGCCTTCGGGTTCCTCGGGCCCAACGGCGCCGGCAAGTCCTCGACCATGCGGATGGTCGCGGCGGTCTCGCCGGTCAGCGGCGGCACGCTGCGCATCCTCGGGATGGACCCCGCCACCGACGGGCCGGCCATCCGGGCCCGGATCGGGGTGTGCCCGCAGGAGGACACCCTCGACACCGAGCTGACGGTCTGGGAGAACCTCTTCGTCTACGGCCGCTACTTCGGGCTGCCCAAGGCCCACGTGCGCGAGAAGGTCGAGGAGCTGCTGGAGTTCGTCCAGCTCACCGACAAGGCGACGGCGATGGTCGACGACCTGTCGGGCGGCATGAAGCGGCGCCTGACCATCGCCCGCTCGTTGGTGAACTCGCCCGAGCTGCTGCTGCTCGACGAGCCGACCACGGGCCTGGACCCGCAGGCCCGGCACGTCGTGTGGGACCGGCTCTTCCGGCTCAAGCAGCAGGGCGTCACGCTCGTGCTGACCACGCACTACATGGACGAGGCCGAGCAGCTCACCGACCGGCTCGTGGTGATGGACAAGGGGCTGATCGTCGCCGAGGGCTCGCCGCTGGCGCTGATCGCCGTGCACTCCACCCGCGAGGTCGCCGAGCTCCGGTTCCCGGTCGCGGCCGAGGGTGGCACGCACGAGCCGCTCGCCGAGAAGGTCGCCGACCTCGCCGAGCGGGTCGAGGTGCTGCCCGACCGGCTGCTGCTCTACACCCACGACGGCGAGGAGACGATGGCCAAGGTGCACGAGCGCGGCCTCGAGCCGATCGCCACGCTGGTGCGCCGCTCCACGCTCGAGGACGTCTTCCTGCGCCTCACCGGCCGGACGCTGGTCGACTGATGACGACCGAGCCGACCGGGCGGCCCAGCCCGGGCACCGCGCCCAGCAGCACCCTCGACGGGGCGCTGCGGCTGCTGGACTACTGGACGACCGCCTACCGGCGCACGTGGAAGGGGAGCGCGGTCTCCTCCTTCGTGGTGCCGCTGCTCTACGTCCTGGCGATGGGGGTGCTGCTGGGGGGCTTCGTCGAGGCCGATCCGGCGACGCTGGAGGGCGCGACCAGCTACCTCGCCTTCGTGGTGCCGGGCATGGTCGCCGCGCAGTCGATGACCACGGTCTTCGGCGAGGTGACCTACCCCGTCATGGGCATGGTCAAGTGGCACAAGACCTACTACGCGATGACCGCCGGGCCGCTGGCCGTGCCGCACGTGGTGCTGGCGCACCTGGGGTTCGTCGCCTTCCGGGTGGCGGTGACGGCCGCGGTCTTCCTGGCGGTCGTGGCGCCGTTCGGGGTCCACGAGTCGTGGTGGGGCGTGCTGCTCGCGTTCCCCGCGCAGGTGCTCATCGGCCTGGCGTTCGCCGCGCCGATCTACGCCTTCTCCGCCGGGCTGAAGGACGAGAGCGCCTTCGCGCTCGTCTTCCGGCTCGGGATGATCCCGCTCTTCCTCTTCTCCGGCGCCTTCTTCCCCGTCGCCAACCTCGACCAGCCGCTGGAGACCCTCGCGGTGCTGACGCCGCTGTGGCACGGGGTCGACCTGACCCGGATGCTCACCCTCGGCACCCTGGAGGCCGGTCCCGCGCTGGTGCACGTGGCCTACCTCGGTGGGCTGGTGGTGCTCGGCTGGTGGTGGGCGCTGCGCCGCCTCGAGCGACGGATGGTGGTCTGAGTGGCGCTCACGCTGACGGGGGTCCAGCGCTCCACCGCCCGCAGCCTCTCGGCCGGCGAGGCCGCCGGGCTGCTGCTCTACCGCAACTTCCTGGCCTACCGCCGCGCCTGGTACATCTTCGCCACCGGCTTCCTCGAGCCGCTGCTCTACCTCTTCAGCATCGGCGTCGGGGTGGGCGCCCTGGTCGGTGACTTCACGTTCAACGGCCAGTCGGTGCCGTACGCCGAGTTCGTCGCGCCCGGCATGCTGGCGGCCTCGGCGATGAACGGCTCGGTGCTCGACTCGACGTTCAACTTCTTCTTCAAGCTGAAGTACAACAAGCTCTTCGACCAGATGCTGGCCACGCCGCTGACGACCCTCGACATCGCCCGCGGCGAGCTGTCGTGGTCGCTGCTGCGCGGCGGCACCTACTCCGCGGGCTTCCTGCTGGTGATGCTCGCGATGGGGCTCGTCTCCTCCTGGTGGGCGGTGCTGGTCGTGCCGGCCGCCCTGCTGATCGGGGCCGCCTTCGGCGCGGTGTGCATGGCGCTGACCACCTGGATGCGCTCGTGGCAGGACTTCGAGCTGGTCACCCTCGCCACGCTGCCGATGTTCCTCTTCTCCGCCACCTTCTTCCCGGTCTCGGCCTACCCCGGCGCCGTCCGCTGGGTCGTGGAGGCCACGCCGCTCTACCGCGGAGTCGTGCTGTGCCGCGAGCTCACGACCGGTGCCGTCACCTGGGCCTCCGCGGTCTCGGTGGTCTACCTCCTCGTGATGGTGGTGGTCGGCCTGCTGCTGTGCCGCCGTCGCCTGGACTCGCTGCTGCTCACCTGAGCATCCCGCGGTCGGGCGACGCCGTGCATGATGGCCCCGTGCGGCACACGGAGTTCTGGGAGCGGATGGACATCGCGCTCGGGGGCGCGTCGGCGCGGTCCTGGGCGACCCTGACGGTGCTCTCGGGCCTGGGTGGCCGCACGCCGCAGGAGGCGCTCGACGCGGGCATCGCCCCCAAGCAGGTGTGGGCCGAGGTCCACCGCTTCCTCGGCCTGCCGGCGACCCTCGCGTGAGCACGAGCACCGGCCCGCACCAGGTCGGTGCGGCGATCGACCAGGCCGCGCTGCAGCGCCGCACCGTGCGCGTGCTGGTGCTGACCCAGGCCGTCGGAGCCATCGGCATCACGATCGGCATCGCCACGGCCTCCCTGCTGGCGCGCGACATCTCGGGCAGCGAGAGCCAGGCCGGGCTCGCCCAGACCTCCCAGGTGCTGGGGGCGGCCGTCGCGGCGTACCTCCTGGCCCGGGTCATGGCCCGACGCGGTCGCCGGGTCGGCCTCGCGACCGGCTACCTCCTCGGCGCCGCCGGGGCGGTGCTCGCGGTCCTGGCGGGCGCCGTCGGCTCGATGCCGCTGCTGCTCCTCGGCGCGCTGCTGCTCGGCTCCACGACGGCCGCCAACAGCGGCGCGAGGTACGCCGCCACGGACCTCGCCGAGGCCCACCACCGCGGCCGGGCCCTGTCGGTCGTGGTCTGGGCCACGACCATCGGCGCCGTCGCCGGCCCCAACCTCACCGGCCCCGCCGCGGCGCTCGCGCGGGCGCTGGACCTGCCCGAGCTCACCGGCCCCTTCGCCCTCGGAGCGGTCGCGATGCTGCTGGCAGCCCTCGTCGTCGGCTCGTTGCTGCGCCCCGACCCGCTCCTCACCGCCCGGGCGCTGGCCGGCGCCGAGGCCGGCGGGCCCGCGGGCACCTCCTGGGGCCGTGTGCGGGCCGCCCTGGTCGAGCGGCCCGTCCTCGTCGCGGCCGTCCTCGGCCTGGTCGGCAGTCACGCGGCGATGGTCGCGGTGATGGTGATGACCCCGCTGCACATGGAGCACGGGGGTGCGGAGCTGCGGATCATCGGCGTGGTCATCAGCGTGCACGTGCTGGGGATGTTCGCCTTCTCCCCGGTCGTGGGCTGGCTGGCCGACCGCATCGGCCGGGCCCCGGTGCTCGGGATCGGCGGTGGGCTGCTGGGCCTCTCGCTGCTGCTGTCGGGCGCCGCGCCGGAGGGCAGCTCCTGGCAGATCTTCGGCGGGCTCTTCCTGCTCGGGCTGGGCTGGTCCTTCGGCACCGTCGCCGCCTCCACGCTGATCGCCGACCACGCCCCGCTGGACGCCCGCGCCGACGTGCAGGGCGCCGCGGACCTCGTGATGAACCTCGGCGCCGCGGTCGCCGGCGGCCTGGCGGGCGTGGTCGTGGGCGCCTTCGGGTACGGCACCCTCTCCCACGGCTCGCTGGCACTCGCCCTGCTCGTGGTCGTCGCGGCGGTGCTCGCCCGGACGGGTCGCGAGCGGCTGGCACAGTGACCGCCATGCCCGACAGCAACGGCCCGACCACCACCCCGCAGCACCGTGCCGACGTCGCCGTCATCGGCGGCACCGGCTTCTACTCCTTCCTCCAGGACCCGGAGGAGGTCGTGGTCAGCACGCCCTACGGCGAGACATCGGCGCCGATCGCGCTCGGCACCGTCGCCGGGCGCCGGGTCGCCTTCCTGCCCCGCCACGGCGCCCACCACGACTTCCCGCCGCACGCGATCCCGGCGCGCGCCAACCTCTGGGCGCTGCGCTCCCTGGGCGTGCGCCAGGTGCTGGCCCCCTGCGCGGTCGGCGGGTTACGCGAGGAGGTCGCCCCCGGCGACGTGGTGGTGCCCGACCAGCTGGTCGACCGCACCTACCGCCGGGTCCCGTCCTACGTGGAGTCCGGCGCGGTGCACCTGCCCTTCGGGGACCCCTACTGCCCGGGACTGCGCCGCGCGGCGCTGTCCGCCGGCCCCGACCTGGTCGACGGCGGGACGATGGTGGTGATCGAGGGTCCGCGCTTCTCGACCCGCGCGGAGTCGCGCTCCTACGCCGCGCAGGGCTGGACGCTCATCAACATGACGGCGCTGCCCGAGGCGGCGCTGGCCCGCGAGCTGGGGCAGTGCTACGCCTCGATCGCGCTGGTCACCGACATGGACGCCGGGGCCGAGGAGGGCTCGGGCGTGGGCCAGGAGGAGGTCTTCGCGCTGTTCCGCGCCAACCTCGAGCGGCTCACCGGCCTGCTGGCGGCCACGATCGCGGCACTGCCCGACCCTGCCGGCTGCACGTGCTCGTCCTGGCTGGACGGCGTCGAGCCGACGTACGAGATCCCCACGCCCGAGGCCGCCACGGACGGCGCGCGCTGATGCGGGTGCTGCTGACCGGCTCGGCCGGGTTCATCGGCGCGGCCGTGGCGCGCGCCCTGGAGGAGCGGGGGGACGAGGTCGTGCGCGTCGACCTGATGCTCGACATGGCGCACGGGTCCACGGCGCCGCCCGAGGGCACCCACCACCTCGACGTGCGCGACGCCGCGGACGGCGGGGAGTGGGCGCGTCTGCTGGCCGGGGTCGACGTGGTGTGCCACCAGGCCGCCGTGGTCGGCGCGGGCGTGCGGGTCGCCGACCTGCCGGCGTACGCCGCCCACAACGACCTCGGCACCGCCGCGCTGCTCGCCGCCATGCACGAGGCGGGCGTGGACCGGCTGGTGCAGGCCTCGAGCATGGTGGTCTACGGCGAGGGCCGCTACGAGTGCCCCGAGCACGGCGAGCAGCCGCCCGGGGTGCGTTCGCGAGCCGACCTCGAGGCCGGCCGGTTCGAGAACCCCTGCCCGGTCTGCGCGGAGCCGCTCGGCTGGGCGCTGGTCGACGAGGACGCCCGGCTCGAGCCGCGCTCCAGCTACGCCGCGAGCAAGGTCGCCCAGGAGCACTACGCGATCGCGTGGGCGCGCCAGGCCGACGCCGCGGGCATCTCGCTGCGCTACCACAACGTCTACGGGCCGGGGATGCCGCGGGACACGCCGTACTCCGGGGTCGCGGCCATGTTCCGCTCCTCCCTCGAGCGCGGCGAGGCGCCGCAGGTCTACGAGGACGGGGCGCAGGTGCGCGACTTCGTGCACGTCGAGGACGTCGCCCGCGCCAACCTCGCCGCCCTCGACGCGGTCACCGCCGCGGAGCCCGGCAGCCACAGGGCCTTCAACGTGGCCTCGGGGCACCCGGTGGGCATCCGGCAGGTCGCCGAGCTGGTGGCCCGCGGCACCGGTCGCGACATCGCCCCCGAGGTCACCGGGGGCTACCGGCTCGGCGACGTGCGGCACGTCGTGGCCTCGCCGCAGCGGGCCGCCGACGAGCTCGGGTTCCGGGCGCAGGTGCTGCCCGAGGACGGGCTGCCCGCCTTCGCCACGGCGCCGCTGCGCGCCTGAGCGGGTCGCGGGTGGCCGCTCACCAGGTCGTGTAGAGCAGGTGCTGGACCAGCAGCGCCGTGACGACCTGGGCCAGCAGCGCCGGCGAGCGCCAGCGGGCCGGCAGCAGCGCGACCGACAGCGTCAGCCACGGCACGAACGGGATCCAGATCCGCTCCACCTCCGACTTGCTCATGCGCGAGGCGTCGGCAGCCAGGACCACCAGCAGCATGGCGCCGGCCAGCAGGACCACGGCGCGCTGCTCGGCGTCGAGGGTCCGGCGCGCCAGCGCCCTCACACGGGTCAGCAGGACCGCGAGCCCCGCCCACAGCATCGGTCCGACCACGACCGCGAGGGCGGCGAGGTTGCCCCACAGCCAGTACCACGCCGGACGGTCGGCCGCGATGCCCTCCCAGTAGCGGTCGTGCAGCACCGGGTAGGCCTCCCACCACGCGAAGCCGGCCGCGGCGAACCCGAGCACCGGCACCCAGGCAGCGGCCACGGCCACCGGCAGCACCGAGGTGCGCCAGGCCCCGCCGACCGTGATGACCGCGAGCGCGACCAGCCCGACCAGCGGCATGCCGTAGGACATCAGCACCGCGCAGCCGAGGACGAGCCCGGCAGGGACTGACCACAGCCGCGCTCGTGGGGTGCTGCGGGTGGCGAGCGCGAGGCAGGCCAGGCCCCAGGCCACCACCGCGCCGATCACGGCGTCCGCGGAGACCGCGACGAAGACGGCGGCGGGGGAGAGGGCCAGCGGCACCGCCACCCGGCGGGCGACGCCCTCGACCCCCAAGGCCCGCAGTGTGATCAGGACGGCGACCGGCATCGAGGCCCCCACGACCGTCACCACGACCCCGGCGGCGAGGTCGCCACCGAGGCCCACCTGCACGAGCCCGACGAAGAAGAGCAGCATCAGCGGGGGGTGGCCGGCCACGTGCGTGGGCCAGTTGCGCGGCGCCGCGTCGTAGGAGATCCGCTCGACGTACTCCCGCAGCAGCAGCCCGACGTCGTCGACCTCGCGCGCGGTCGGGAGGTACTCCACCGGGTTGCCCAGCACCCGCGACAGCCCGTCGGGGCCGTCGACCAGCGCCAGGGACAGGCACCAGCCCACCGCCAGGAGGTACGTCGCGAGCAGCAGCGGCCGCCAGCCGGCGCCCGGAGCCCACCGCGCCACCCACCACCAGCCGCCGAGGCCCAGTGCCAGCGCCGGGAGCGTCCCGGGACCGAACCACTGCGGCGCCCACCAGCCGTGGAACGGCGGCGAGAGCACCTCGTCGACCTGCGAGCGCGGCGCCCGGGTGTTGACCTCCCAGTCGAGCAGGTGCGGGAGCGTGAACGCCGCGACGACCAGCAGGGCGGTCAGCACGACCCCGGTCCAGGCGGCCCGCGAGGTCGTCATGGCGGCGACTGTATCCACGGCCGACACCCCTCCGGAGGGTCCCGGCCCACCCTTCCGGCCAGGGACCGCGGTCTACGGTCGTGCGCATGCCCGAGGTCCCGCCCGCGCACCGCCACCCGGACGGCCCGGTGGCCGACCTGGTGCTGCCCTGCAAGGACGAGGCGCCCGCGCTGGAGGCGCTGCTCCCGCGGATCCCGGCGGAGTTCTCGGTGATCGTGGTCGACAACGGCTCGCGCGACGGCACGGCAACGGTGGCCGAGCGGCTCGGGGCGACCGTGGTCCACGAGTCGGTGCCGGGCTACGGCGCGGCCGTCCACGCCGGCCTGCTCGCCGCGACCCGCGAGCACGTGGCCTTCATGGACGGTGACGGCAGCTTCGACCCCGACCAGCTGCTGCCGCTGCTCGACGACGTGCGGTCCGGGCGCGCGGACGCCGCGCTCGGCCGACGACGGCCGGTCGACAGGCGGGTGTGGCCCTGGCACGCCCGGCTCGGCAACGCCCTCATCGTGTGGTGGCTGCGCCGGCGGCTGCAGATGGCCGCCCACGACATCGCGCCGATGCGCGTCATGGGGCGCCAGGCGCTGCTGGACCTCGACGTGCGCGACCGACGCTTCGGCTACCCCGTGGAGCTGCTGCAGAAGCTCACCGTGGCCGGGTGGCGGGTCAGCGAGCGCGACGTCGACTACCACCCGCGTGCCGAGGGCACCCGCTCCAAGGTGTCGGGATCCGTCCGGGGCACGCTGCGCACCGCCCGCGACTTCGCCCGGGTGTTGCGGTGAGCGGCCGCTCCGGCGCGGCGGTGCGCGCCCTGGTCGTGGCCAAGGCCCCCGTGGCCGGCCAGGTCAAGACCCGCCTCGGCGCCGACGTCGGTCTCGAGCAGGCCGCGGGGCTCGCCGCGGCCGCACTGCTGGACACCCTCGAGGCCTGCACGACGGCGTACGGCGCCGAGCACTGCCACCTGGCGCTGGCCGGCGACCTGGCCGGTGCCGTCGCGTCCACCGACCTGCTCGCGGCCGTGGCCGGCTGGACGGTGCACGAGCAGCGCGGCGAGGACTTCGCCGAGCGGCTGGTGGCCGCGCACGCCGACGTCGCCGCGAGCGGTCCCGGCCCGGTCGTCCAGGTCGGCATGGACACCCCCCAGCTGACCCCGGCGCTGCTCGAGGCGACCGCCGAGGTGCTGCAGGAGCACGACGCCGTCCTCGGGCCTGCCGAGGACGGCGGCTGGTGGGTCCTGGGGCTGCGCGACCCGCGCGACGCCGCGGCCCTGGCGGGAGTCCCCATGTCGACCGCGCACACGCACCGCGACACCGCTGCCGCCCTGGCCGCGCGCGGGCTGTCGGTCGGCACGACGACGGTGCTGCGCGACGTCGACGAGGTCTCCGACGCCGACGCGGTCGCCCGCGCGGTGCCGGGCACACGTTTCGCCCGACGCTGGCACGCCTTGTGGGGGGTGGGCGCATGAGCCTGGCCGAGGAGACAGCCCCGGACCTGCGACGTGGTGGTGCGGACCGCTCCTTCAGCAGCCTGTTCGCCCATGCCCTGCGCGGGGCCCCGTGCCGGGTCCTGGGGCTCGACGGCGGACCGACCGACCTGCCGGTCCACGAGTGGACGCGGCGCGCCGACCCCGCCGACGACGCCCTGCTGTCCCACTGCCACGGGCCGACCCTCGACGTGGGCTGCGGCCCCGGGCGGCTCGCGGCCCGGCTGGCCGAGCGCGGGGAGCGGGTGCTGGGGCTCGACGTGGTCCACGAGGCCGTCGAGCAGACCCGGGCCCGCGGTGTGCCGGCCGTGCACGCCAGCGTCTTCGACCCGGTGCCCGAGGAAGGGCTGTGGACCACCGCGCTGCTGGCCGACGGCAACATCGGCATCGGTGGTGACCCCGCGGCGCTGGTGCGCCGCCTCCGCGACGTGGTCGCCCCCGGCGGCAGGATCGTCGTCGAGCTGGCCGGACCGGGCGTCCCGACCTCTACCCGGTGGGCACGGCTGGAGGCCGCGGGCTCCCTCAGCCGGCCGTTCCGGTGGTCGGTGGTCGGGCTCGACGGCGTCGCGGACCTCGCCGCCTCGGCGGGGCTCCGGGTCGCGGTCCGTGCGCCGTTCGGGCACGGCCGCTGGGTGGCGGTACTACAGTCGCCGACGTGAGCCCCCGGCCGAGGTTGCCCGGCGAGCACGGCTTCACGTCGCGACTGCGCTCACCTGCCGTGTCGGCGCGGGTCGGGCGGTGGCTGGGCATCAGCTTCGGCATCTGCTTCCTGACCGGCCTGGTCAGCCACTACGCGCAGGACCCCTCCCAGCCGGTGCCCTTCCCGACCAGCCCGGCGTGGGGCTACCGGGTCACCCAGGGGCTGCACGTCACCACCGGCATCGCCTCGGTCCCGCTGCTGCTGGTGAAGCTCTGGACCGTCTTCCCGCTGCTGCTGCAGTCCCTCCCGGCCGGGACCGGCGCCCGGCTGCGGGCTGCTGGCGAGCGCGCCTCCAACGCGGTGCTCGTCGCCTCCTCGGTCTTCCTGCTCACCACGGGGCTGCTCAACTCCACCCAGTGGTACCCCTGGGAGTTCTCCTTCCGCCGCACGCACTACGCCCTGGCGTGGGTGGCCATCGGGGCCCTGCTGCTCCACCTGGCGATCAAGGCACCGACCATCCGCGAGGCGCTGCGCCGTGATGTCGACGACCCCGCGCTGGACCGGCCGACGGCGACCGAGCAGGGGGCCCTGGGACGTCGCGGCCTGCTGCGGGCCACCTGGACCGCCAGCGCGCTGGCGGTGCTGGCCACGGCCGGCTCGACCGTCCCGTGGCTGCGCCAGGTCTCGGTGCTCGGGGTCCGCTCGGGCGAGGGTCCCGGCGGGGTGCCCGTGAACCGCACCGCGCGCGCGGCCGGGGTCACGGAGACCGCCGTCGACCCGGCGTACCGGCTGGAGGTGGTGAGGGGCACCCGCCGCGTCTCGCTGGCCCGTGAGGACCTGCTGGCGATGCCGCAGCGCACCGAGGGGCTGCCGATCGCCTGCGTCGAGGGCTGGAGCGCCTCGGCCGCGTGGACCGGGGTGCGCCTGCGCGACCTGCTCGACCTCGTGGACGCGCCCGCCGGGTCCGAGGTCGAGGTCACCTCGCTGCAGCAGCGGGGTGCCTTCGCCCGCACGCTGCTGCAGGGGAACTTCGCCGACGACGACCGCACGCTCGTGGCCCTCGCGCTGGCCGGGGAGCCACTCGACCTCGACCACGGCTACCCCGCCCGGCTGATCGCCCCCAACCGGCCGGGCGTACTGCAGACCAAGTGGCTGTCGCGGCTGGAGGTCCTCGCGTGAGCCGCGGGCGCGCAGGCCTCGGCGCCCTCGGCGTCCTGCTCGCGGCGTACGGCGGGTGGCTGCTGCTGTCCCGGCAGGACTCCGCCGGGAACCTCGACGCGGTGCTCTGGCTGGCGGGAGGGGTCGTGGTGCACGACCTGCTGCTCGCCCCGGCGGTGCTGGCCCTGTGCTGGGTCGGCGCGCGGCTGCTGCCGCCGCTGGCCCGGCCCGCCGCGGCCGCGGGGCTCGTGGTGCTCGGGAGCCTCACGCTGCTCGCCGTTCCCTTCCTCGGCGGCTTCGGTCGCGACAACGCCCCCGACAACGCCACGCTGCTGGACCGCGACTACACCGCCGGGTACCTCGTGCTGGTGGCGCTCGTGCTCCTCGGCGTGGTCCTGCCGGTCCTGGTCGTCACCGTGCTGCGGAGGCGGTCGGACGGGCAGGGTTGAGGGAGGCCGGCGCGCAGCGTGTCGTGCGCCCGTGTCGAACAGGTGTTCGGCTAGCGTGCTGTCCACAGGCACGGCGCGGGACGAGGTCGTCCACACCCCACGACACGCTGATCAGGCGTTGTCGGTGGCTCGCCCTAGCGTCGTCGATGTGCCTGGCCCACGACGAGAGACGAGGAAGAACACCATGGCTGGTGGAGATCGCGACAAGGCGCTGGATGCAGCGCTCGCCAACATCGAGCGGCAGTTCGGCAAGGGCTCGGTCATGCGCCTGGGCGACGAGACCCGCGCGCCCCTGGAGGTGATCCCCACCGGGGCCATCGCCCTCGACGTGGCCCTCGGCCTCGGCGGCCTGCCCCGCGGGCGCGTCGTGGAGATCTACGGCCCGGAGTCCTCCGGAAAGACCACGGTCGCGCTGCACGCGGTGGCCAACGCCCAGCGCCAGGGCGGCATCGTGGCCTTCATCGACGCCGAGCACGCGCTGGACCCGGAGTACGCCAAGAACCTCGGCGTCGACACCGACGCCCTGCTGGTCTCCCAGCCCGACTCCGGTGAGCAGGCCCTGGAGATCGCCGACATGCTGATCCGCTCCGGTGCGCTCTCCCTCATCGTCATCGACTCCGTGGCCGCACTCGTGCCGCGGGCCGAGATCGAGGGCGAGATGGGCGACAGCCACGTCGGTCTCCAGGCGCGGCTCATGAGCCAGGCCCTGCGGAAGATGACCGGTGCGCTCAACAACTCCCAGACCACCGCGATCTTCATCAACCAGCTGCGCGAGAAGATCGGCGTCATGTTCGGCTCGCCCGAGACCACGACCGGTGGTCGGGCGCTGAAGTTCTACTCCTCGGTCCGCCTCGACGTGCGCCGCATCGAGACGCTCAAGGACGGCCAGGAGATGGTCGGCAACCGGACCCGCGTCAAGGTCGTGAAGAACAAGGTGGCCCCGCCGTTCAAGCAGGCCGAGTTCGACATCATGTACGGCAAGGGCATCTCCCGCGAGGGCGGCCTCATCGACGTCGGCGTCGAGGCGGGCCTCGTGCGCAAGGCCGGTGCCTGGTACACCTACGAGGGCGACCAGCTGGGCCAGGGCAAGGAGAACGCACGGACCTTCCTGCGCGACAACCCCGACCTGGCCAACGAGCTGGAGAAGAAGATCCTCGAGAAGCTCGGTGTCGGCCCGACGGTCGACGCCGAGGCGCCCGCCGACCCGATCGGTGTGGACGACTTCTGAGGATGGACCCCGAGACCCGTCCCGCCCCTGACTGGGCCGGCGACGTCAGCCTGGGCGTCGACGTCTGGACCCGACGGGCAGCACCTCGGACCGACGACCGTGCCGCGCCGCCACCGGAGGACCCGGTGGCGGCCGGCCCGGACGCCGACCCCGAGTCGGTCGCCCGCACGATCCTGCTCGACCAGCTCACGGGCCGGGCCCGCAGCCGCAAGGAGCTCAGCGACAAGCTGCGCTCCAAGGAGGTCCCCGAGGACCTCGCCCAGCGGCTGCTGGACCGGTTCGAGGAGGTCGGGCTGGTCGACGACGAGGCCTTCGCCCGCGCCTGGGTCTCGGGGCGCCAGTCGACCAAGGGCCTGGCCCGTCGGGCCCTGGCGCAGGAGCTGCGGCGCAAGGGCGTCGACGACGAGGTGGCCCGCGGGGCCCTCGACGAGCTGGACCCCGAGACCGAGGAGCAGGCGGCACGAGCGCTCGTGCGCAAGAAGCTGCGCACGCTGAGCCGGGTCGACGACGTCACCGCGACCCGGCGCCTGGTCGGGATGCTGGCGCGCAAGGGCTACGGCTCCGCCATGGCCTTCGCCGTGGTCCGCGACGAGCTGGCGCAGGCCGGTCGCGAGGACCTGCCAGACTCCACCGCGTGACTGCCCCACCGGACCTCCCAGACGACCACCCGGCCGCCCTCGAAGGCGTCCGGGTCACCCGCTACGTCACGCCCCTGCGCGAGGGCGGCTCCTTGCCGGGCGTGGTGGAGGGCGAGGACCTCGGCACCTACGTCTGCAAGTTCCGCGGCGCGGGGCAGGGCCTGCGCGTGCTGGTGGCCGAGGTCGTGGTCGGCGAGATCGCCCGCCGCATCGGGCTGCGCACCCCGCGCCTGGTGGTGCTCGACCTGGACCCGGCCATCGCCCGCTACGAGGCCGACGAGGAGGTCCAGGACCTGCTCAACGCCAGCGCGGGGGACAACCTGGGCATCGACTTCCTGCCCGGCGCCTTCGGGTGGACCGACGAGCAGCGCACGGCCGTGCCGGAGGAGGCGGCGCGGGTGCTGTGGCTCGACGCCTTCTGCGCCAACGTCGACCGCTCCTGGCGCAACCCCAACCTGCTGGTGTGGCACGGCGACCTGTGGGTCATCGACCACGGTGCCTCGCTCTACTTCCACCACGGCTGGCCTGGCGGCTCGCTGGAGCGCGAGGGTGCCGCGCAGCGCTTCGCCGACCAGCCCTGGGACGGCTCCGACCACGTCCTGCGCGACGGTGTCGGCGACCTCGAGGGCCTCGACGAGCAGCTGCGCGCGCTCCTGGGCCCTGAGGTGCTGGCCGAGGTGCTGGCGCTGGTGCCCGACGCGTGGCTCGAGCCGGTGCCGGGCGCGGAGTCCCCGCAGGAGCTGCGCGCGGCGTACGTCGCCTTCCTCACCGCGCGGCTGGGCTCGCGCGCCTGGCTTCCCGGGGCCGGCACGGCGGGAGGTCGGCGGTGAGCGAGCTGCTGCCCTACCAGTACGTCGTGCTGCGCTGCGTGCCGCGCGTGGAGCGCGAGGAGTTCCTCAACGTCGGCGTGGTGCTCTACTGCCAGGCCCGCGACCTGCTCGAGGCGGCCTGGCACGTCGACACCGACCGCGTGCAGCATGTCTTCCCCGACCTCGACGTGAGCCGGCTCTGCGAGGGGCTGGCGTTCGTCGACGGCGTGTGTGCCGGCGACGAGCGCGGGGGAGCGGCGGCCTCGCAGCCGCTCGGCACCCGCTTCGGCTTCCTCAAGGCGCCACGCAGCACCGTGCTGCAGCCAGGCCCCGTGCACGGCGGGATGACCACCGACCCGGGGGCGGAGCTGCAGCGGCTGCTCGACCGCCTCGTGCGCTGAGTCAGACCGGGACGAGCTCGACGGCGCCGACGGCGTAGCGCGCCAGCACGACCCGCGCGACCTCGGGGTGCGCGCCCAGGGGCTCGGACACCGCGATGGCACCGGCCTCGAGGGCCAGCTCGGCGGCCCGGTCCGGCGTGGCACCGGGCGCGAGGAAGAGCGAGGCGACCGCGATGTGGCGGCGTCCCTCGGCGCGGAAGGCGCGCACGGCCTCGCCGGTGGCCGGCGGGGCGGCCGCGGCGAAGGCCGCGGTCACGGGGAGCTTGTGGTGCGAGCCCCACAGCCGCGCGAGCCGAGCGACGGCCTGGTTGGCCAGCGGGTCGCTGGAGCCGGAGGCGGCCAGGACGAGGGCGTCGAGCTCGCGGACCCGGGCCCGGGCGAGGGCCTCGCGCATGCGGACGTCGAGGACCTGGAGGAAGCAAGCCTCCAGCCCGAGGATGTCGGTGGCGTGGATCTGCAGGCCGGGGTGGCGCTCGGAGGCCTCGGCCAGCGCCGCCGGGACGTCGACGGAGGCGTGCTGGGCGTGGGTCAGCAGCAGCGGGACCACGACGATCTCGTCGTGACCGGAGCGCACCAGGCGGTCCACGACCGTCTGCAGGCCGGGGCGCGACTTCTCCAGGAAGGCCGCCTCCACCTTGAGGTCGGGTCGCACGGCGCGGACCTCGTCGACGAGGGCCTTGATCGTTGCGGCCGCGCGGGGGTCACGGCTGCCGTGGGCGAGGGCCACGAGGGCGGGGGCTGCCATCGGGTTCCTCCTTCTGTGTGGATCTGCTGTGATCGGTGTCCTGCGGTGCGACGGCGCTGTCGGCGGATGGTGCTCGTTGTTGCTGGTGGTCGGTGGGGAGAGGTGGTCCGGGGTCGGGTCAGGCGTGGATCCCGCACTCGGTCTTGCCGGTGCCGGCCCAGCGGCCGCTGCGGGCGTCCTCGCCCGGCGCGACCCGACGGGTGCACGGGAAGCAGCCGATGGAGGGGTAGCCGTCGTAGACCAGCGGGTTCACCAGCACGCCGTTCTCGGCGACGTACCGGTCGACCTGCTCGTCGGACCAGCGGGCGATGGGGGAGACCTTGACCTTCTGCTTCTTGGCGTCCCACCCGATCACCGGCGCGATGATCCGGTGGTGGGTCTCGGCCCGCCGCAGGCCAGTGGCCCAGGCGTCGTAGCCGGCCAGCGACTCCTGGAGCGGCTGCACCTTGCGCAGGAAGCAGCAGCGGTCGGGGTCGGTGCGGAAGAGGTCCTTGCCCTCGGTCGCGTCCTGCTCGGCCACGCTCTGCCGCGGCGTGATCGTGATCAGGTTGACGTCCATCGTGGCCTCGACCGCGTCCCGGGTGCCGAGGGTCTCCACGAAGTGGTAGCCGGTGTCGAGGAAGACCACGTCGATGCCCGGCACGACCTTGGCGGCCAGGTGGGCCAGCACGGCGTCCCCCATGGAGGAGGTGATGCAGAAGCGCTCGCCGAAGGTGGCCGCGGCCCACTCGATGATGTCCTCGGCGGGCGCCAGCTCGAGCTCGGCGCCCCAGTGGGACACCAGCTCGCGCAGCTCCTCGGGGGAGCGCCCCTCGGTCTCGATGCCGCGCTGGGCACGTGCGGCGCGGGTGGTGGCAGATGTCATGAGGTTCCTCCCGGTGCGGACGGCGGAGGGGCGAGGTGCCCGATCAGCCGCAGGGAGAAGGCGCGCCGGCAGGAGTGGCATTCCCAGGTGCCGTGCTCCGCGGCGTGCGGACGCAGTTCCTCGTCGCCGCAGTAGGGGCAGTGGAAGGGGACGGCGCGCTCGGACATCAGGCGACCCCGGTGCCGTCCGCCGCGGAGAGGACCTTGTCGCCCTTGAGCAGCTCCTCGTCGGCGCGGTGCACCCAGGTCGCGAAGGACTCTCCGTCGGTGCGGTCGGCCAGGTAGTTGGTGACCACAGCGGTGATGTAGTCGTCGAGCCCGGCGCTGGTGACCTTGTGCGCGCGCAGCTTGCGCCCGAAGTTGGCGCCCATCGCCAGCGCGCCGCCCAGGTGGACCTGGAAGCCCTCGACCTGCTCGCCCTCGTGCGTGACCAGTTGACCCTTGAGGCCGATGTCGGCGACCTGGGTGCGGGCGCAGGCGTTGGGGCAGCCGTTGACGTTGACGGAGATGGGGGTGTCGAGGGTGGGGAAGCGCTGCTCGAGCACGCCGATGAGGTCCATCGCGCGCTGCTTGGTGTCCACGATGGCCAGCTTGCAGAACTCGATGCCGGTGCAAGCGAGGGTGTTGCGCCGCCAGTTGCTGGGCGTGGCGGTGAGGCCGATGGTCTCGAGGTCGGCGACCAGGGCGTCGGTGCGATCCCCGGGCACGCCGAGCACTACCAGCTTCTGGTAGGCCGTGAGCCGGACCCCGTCCGTGCCGTGCCGCTCGACCAGGTCGCCCAAGCCGCTCAGCGTTGCGCCGTCGATTCGGCCGACCACCGGAGCGGCGCCGACGTAGAACCGCCCGTCCTTCTGCTCGTGCACACCGATGTGGTCGCCCTGTCGCTCCGGCACCTCGGGGGAGGGGCAGTCGACGAGCGGGTGCCCGAGGTACTCCTTCTCCAGGACCTCGCGGAACTTCTCCACACCCCAGTCGGCGACCAGGAACTTCAGGCGAGCCCGCGAGCGCAGCCGGCGGTAGCCGTAGTCGCGGAAGATCGCGGTCACGCCCTCCCACACGTCCGGCACCTCGTCGAGGGACACCCAGACGCCGAGCTTCTGCGCGAGCATCGGGTTGGTGGACAGACCGCCGCCGACCCAGACGTCGAATCCGACGCCGTGCTCGGGATGGACGGTCGCGACGAACGAGACGTCGTTGATCTCCGGAGCCACGTCATGGCTCGGGTGACCGGTGAGGGCGGTCTTGTACTTGCGCGGGAGGTTGGAGTACTCCGGGTTGTCGAGGGCGCGCCGCTTGATCTCGGCCAGCGCGGAGGATCCGTCGATGAGCTCGTCCTTGGCGATGCCGGCCACGGGAGAGCCCAGGAAGGGGCGCGGCCCGTCGCCGCATGCCTCCAGGCTGGTGAGGCCCACGGCGTCCAGGCGCTCCCAGATCGATGGCACGTCCACGATGTCGATCCAGTGGTACTGAATGTTGTTGCGGTCGGTGATGTCAGCAGTGCCTCGGGCCTTCTCCGTGCTGATCGAGCCCAGGGTCCGCAGCGCCTCGGCGTCCAGCACCTGGCCGTCTGTGCGGACGCGCATCATGAAGAAGCGGTCGTCCAGCTCCTCCTCCTCCATCGAGCCGGTGCGGCCGCCGTCGATGCCGGGCTTGCGCTGGGTGTAGAGCCCCATCCAGCGGAATCGGCCGCGCAGGTCGGCGGGGTCGATGGAGTCGAAGCCGCGCTGGGAGTAGGTGTAGAGGATCCGGTCCCGCACGTTCAGCGGGTCGTCGTCCTTCTTGGCCTGCTCGTTCTTGTTCAGCGGCTCGTTGAAGCCCAGGGCCCACTGGCCCTCGCCACGCTTGGGGCGGGGGATCTCGGTGTGCTGGGGGCGGGTGCCGTGGAAGCGCAGGTCGGGCATGGTGTCGGGGTTGTCCTTCGCTGGGGGCGGCCGGGGCCTGGAGGGGATGGGCGGGGGTGCTCAGCGAGGACGACAGATCGCGCTGCGCGTGCGCCCGAGGTCCACGTGGCGGCGTACCACGAGCCAGGCGTGCGTGTCGGCGAGGGACATGTCAAGGAGTCTCAGCCTGCGGACGGGCCCCGACCAAGAGTGAATCTCGTGATGTGAGATGCCGATCCCGACATGTGGGACGACACTGGCCCGGCCCCGCGTACACCCGTGCACCGTGCGGCGCACGTCACACCGCTGACGCGTGGTGGTCCAGCCCGGCGCGGCGTGCCTCCCGGCCGTAGGCTGTGGGCCATGACCGACGTCTCCCGCCTCACCAGCAGCGTCTACAGCCAGGCCCTTGAGGTCATCGCCTCGGTGGAGCCCCGGATCGCCGAGGCGACCCGCGCCGAGCTGGCCGACCAGCGCTCGTCGCTGAAGCTCATCGCCAGCGAGAACTACGCCTCGCCCGCGGTGCTCATGACCATGGGCACCTGGTTCAGCGACAAGTACGCCGAGGGCACCGTCGGTCACCGCTTCTACGCCGGTTGCCAGAACGTCGACACCGTCGAGTCGCTGGCCGCCGAGCACGCCCGCGAGCTCTTCGGTGCCGAGTACGCCTACGTGCAGCCGCACTCCGGCATCGACGCCAACCTGGTCGCGTTCTGGTCGATCCTGGCCCACCGCATCGAGGGCCCCTGGCTGGAGAAGGCGGAGAAGAAGAACGTCAACGAGCTCACCGAGGAGGACTGGGAGGCCCTGCGCAAGGAGCTCGGCAACCAGCGGCTGCTCGGCATGAGCCTGGACGCCGGCGGTCACCTCACGCACGGCTTCCGCCCCAACATCTCCGGGAAGATGTTCCACCAGCAGCAGTACGGCACCGACCCGACGACCGGGCTGCTGGACTACGACGCCGTGGCCGCGAAGGCCCGCGAGTTCAAGCCGCTGGTCCTGGTCGCCGGCTACTCGGCGTACCCCCGTCGCGTGAACTTCGCGACGATGCGCGAGATCGCCGACGAGGTGGGCGCGACCCTCATGGTCGACATGGCGCACTTCGCCGGGCTGGTGGCCGGCAAGGTCTTCACCGGTGACGAGGACCCGGTGCCGCACGCGCACATCGTCACCACCACCACCCACAAGTCCCTGCGCGGCCCGCGCGGCGGCATGGTGCTGGCCACCGAGGAGTACGCCCCCTCGGTCGACCGCGGCTGCCCGATGGTGCTCGGCGGGCCGCTCTCGCACGTCATGGCTGCCAAGGCCGTGGCCTTCGCCGAGGCGCGCCAGGACTCCTTCCGCACCTACGCCCAGCAGGTCGCCGACAACGCCCAGTCGCTGGCCCAGGGCTTCCTGTCCCGCGGGGCGACGCTGGTCACCGGTGGCACCGACAACCACCTGGTCCTGCTCGACGTCTCCGGCTACGGCCTCACGGGCCGCCAGGCGGAGTCCGCGCTGCTCGACGCCGGTGTGGTCACCAACCGCAACTCGGTGCCCGCGGACCCCAACGGCGCCTGGTACACCTCCGGCGTCCGGCTCGGCACCTCGGCGCTGACGACCCGGGGCTTCGGCCACGACGAGTTCGACACCGTCGCCGACCTCATCGTCCACGTCCTGGAGAACACCCAGCCCGGCACCACCAAGGCGGGCGGCCCGTCCAAGGCCTCCTACGTCCTCGGCGACGGTGTGGCCGACAAGGTCCGCGCCGCCTCGGCCGAGATGCTGGACAAGCACCCGCTCTATCCCGGCCTCGAGCTGTCCTGAGCCTCGGCACGACGGCACGGGACGCCGACCGGTGATCCGGTCGGCGCCCCCACGGTGTGCCTAGTCCTCGGAGGAGTGCAGCGGCAATCGGACGGTGAATCGCGCCCCTCCACCGGGGGCGTCGTCGACCTCGAGGGTGCCGCCGTGCCGCTCGACCACGCGCCGCGAGAAGGCCAAACCGATCCCGGATCCCGCCAGCCCCGTGCTCGCCGTACCGCGGCGGAACATCTCGAAGATGGAGTCGCGCTCCGCTTCTGGCACGCCGCGGCCGTTGTCGCTGATCGTCAGCACCGAGCGCCCGTCGGCGAGCCCACCGGCGATCGTGACCCGCGGCGAGATGCGGTCGCCATAGGCGATGGCGTTGCCGACGAGGTTCTGCACGACCCGCTCCAGGAGGGCGCGGGAGCCGTCCGCGCGGGGCAGGTCGCCCACGACGACCTCGGCGCCCGCACGCTCGACGATGCCCGACACGTCCTGCAGCACCTCCTCGACCAGCGATGAGAGGTCCAGCGGCTCGACGTGCAGCTCGCTCGTCGCGGCGGTGCTGTACGCCAGCACCCCGTCGATCATCTCCGACATTCGCAGGGTCTGCCGCTCTACGGCGGCCAGGCTGTCGGCGGTCTCGGGGTTGGCCCGGACCGCCGGGTCGAGGCCGATGATCTCGGTGCGACCGAGGATCGGCAGGTGGCCGCCCGATGTGACGGGACCAAGGTCCCTTCGTCCGCCGGAGCGCTCAGCGTCCCTCTGCGCGGCGAGCGCCGACGCCCGCCGAGCCGGTCGCGCCCGTCGCGCCCGTCGTGCCCGTCGCGCTCGTCTCAGGCCGTCGTCGGCGTCGTGCGCTCCACGATCGCGGCCAGGTCGCCGCTGTCCAGGGCCCCGAAGACGCCCTCGTGCACCGCGCCGAGGCGGGAGGCGCAGAACACGTCGGCCACCTCGGCCGGGGCGAAGCGCACCAGCAGGGAGCCCTGGAGCACCGCGGCCATCCGGCTGGCCAGGCGGCGCGCCTGCTGCTCGAGCCGGTCCGGCTCGCCCAGCAGGGCGCCGATCATCGCCAGGGTGTCGTCGACCGCGCGGTCCAGGCGGGCGTCGCCCCCACGGGCCCGGCCGACCTCGGTGATCCAGGCGTCCAGCACCTCGGGCTCGCGGCCGAGCGCGCGCAGGACGTCGAGGGCGTTGACGTTGCCCGAGCCCTCCCACACCGAGTTGAGCGGGGCCTCGCGGTAGAGCAGCGGCATGCCCGACTCCTCGACGTAGCCGTTGCCGCCCAGGCACTCCAGGGCCTCGGCGACCATCATCGGCGTCCGCTTGCAGACCCAGAACTTCGCCAGCGGCAGCGCGATCCGGCGCAGCGCCACCTCGTGCGGGTCGTGCGGCGCGTCGACCGCCACGGCCAGCCGCATCGCTAGCGCGGTCGCGGCCTCCGTCTCGACGTGCAGGTCGGCCACGACGTTCTGCATGAGCGGCTTGTCGACCAGCCGGCCGCCGAAGGCCGAGCGGTGGGTGACGTGCCAGCTGGCCTCGGAGACCGCGCGGCGCATCAGGGCGGTGGAGCCCAGGACGCAGTCGAGCCGGGTCGCGGCGACCATCTCGATGATGGTGCGGACCCCGCGGCCCTCGTCGCCGAGGCGGAACCCGACGGTGCCGTCCATCTCCAGCTCCGAGGAGGCGTTGGAGCGGTTGCCCAGCTTGTCCTTGAGGCGGACGACGTCGAGCTGGTTGCGGCTGCCGTCGGGCAGCACGCGGGGCACCACGAAGCAGGTCACGCCCGCCTCGGCCTGGGCCAGCACGAGGAAGACGTCGTTCATGGGGGCACTGGTGAACCACTTGTGACCGTGCAGCGTGTAGGTGCCGTCGCCGCCTGCGGTCCCGACCGGCACGGCGCGGGTGGTGTTGGCCCGGACGTCGGAGCCACCCTGCTTCTCGGTCATCCCCATGCCGGCGAGCGCACCGACCTTCTCGGTCACCGGCCGCACCCCCGGGTCGTAGCGGCGCGAGGCCAGCAGGGGGGTCCACTCCTTGGCGAGCGCGTCGTCGGCCCGCAGCGCCGGCACCGCGGCGTACGTCATGGAGACGGGGCAGCCGTGCCCGGGCTCGGTGTGGCCCCAGGCCATGAAGCCCGCGGCCCGGCGCAGGTGCGCGTGCGGTGCCCCGTCGGCCTGCTCCTCCCAGGGCGCTGCGGCCAGGCCGTGGCCGATCGCGCGCTCCATCAGCCAGTGCCAGGAGGGGTGGAAGCGGACCTCGTCGACGCGGTGGCCGTAGCGGTCGTACGGCGTCAGCTCGGGGTGGTGCTCGTTGGCGAGCACCCCGTGCTCGCGGGCCTCCTCGGAGCCGGCCTCGGCGCCGAGGTCGACCAGGGAGTCGAGGACCTCCTGGGACCCGTGGCGCAGGACCGCCTCGACCAGCGCGGCGTCGGAGGTGACGACGTTGTGGCCGACCAGCGGCGGGGCCTGGTTGGTGACGACGCGCAGGTCGGCGCGACCGGGGACGGGAAGCTCCATGTGGATACCGTAGGTCCATGCCGTCGGTCCCGGGTCGTGCCGTCCCGGCCGACCGTCTCAGGGCCACCGCACGGCGCGCGGGCCACCAGGCCTGGCGGCTGCTGGTGACCACCGTGGCCTCGTGCCTGCGCTACCGCGTCACCGGTCTGGCTGCCGAGGCGGCCTTCTTCGCGGTGGTCTCCGTGCCGCCGCTGCTCTTCGCGCTCGCCGGCGGCATCGGGTACGTCGCCGACCAGTTCACCCCCGCGCAGGTCGAGGACGTCCGGGCCGCGATCATCGACCTCTCGCGCCAGGCCCTCACCGACCGCGCGGTCGACAACGTCATCGAGCCGACCGTCACCGACGTGCTGGAGGCCGGGCGCTTCGACGTGGTCTCCCTCGGCTTCGTGCTGGCGCTCTGGTCGGGCTCCCGGGCGCTCAACGTCTTCGTCGACACCATCACCGTGATGCACGGCCTGGGCGGGGAGCGCTCGATCGTCCGCACCCGGGCGCTGTCCTTCGTGCTCTACGTCATGGCGATCATCACCGGCGTCGTCACGCTGCCCCTGGTCGTGGCCGGGCCCACGATGGTCCGCCAGCTGCTGCCCAACCGCGCCGACTTCCTCATGACCTTCTACTGGCCGGTCGTGGTGGTGCTGTGCATCTGCTTCCTGGCCACGCTCTACCACGTGTCGGTGCCGGTGCGGACGAACTGGTCCTTCAACCTCCCGGGGGCCACCTTCTCGCTCGTGGCCTGGGTGCTGGGCTCCTACGCCCTGCGCTGGGTGCTGACCGTGACCGCCGCCGACTCGCGCTCGATCTACGGTCCGCTGGCCGCACCGATCGCGGTGCTGCTGTGGCTCTACCTGGTCGCGATCGCGGTGCTGATCGGGGCCGCGGTCAACGCCGCCTTCGACCACGTCTACCCCCAGGCCGCGACCACCCGGGCCCGGGCCCGTCGGGCCCTGGGGCTGCCGCTGCTGGGCGGGCGGGAGCGGGCCGGTGGACCCGCCCCCGCGCCCGCGACCACGACCGAGGCCGTGCCGGAGCCGGGGACCGCGGCCGGTCAGGAGTAGGTTCTGCCCCGTGGTGAGCACGTGAGCGGATCCGAGCCGGCCCCGCTGCGGGGTCCCGGCCTGGTCTCCCTGCCCGAGCGGGTCCGCTCGCCGTGGTGGGAGCTGGGACGCCGGGTCCTGCTGGCGCTGTCGATCCTCGTCGGCACGGTGCTGCTGGTCTGGTTCGACCGGGCGGCCTACCGCGACAACAACGACCCGACCGGCTACGTCAGCCTCGGGGACGCGATCTACTACACGACCGTCACGCTGAGCACGACCGGCTACGGCGACATCGCTCCGGTCGAGCCGCACGCACGGATGATCAACGCCTTCGTCGTCACCCCGGCCCGCATCGCCTTCCTGGTGCTGCTGATCGGCACCACCCTGGAGGTGCTGGCCTCCCAGGGCCGGGAGATGTTCCGGGTCGCACGCTGGAGGAAGCGCATGGGCAAGCACGTCGTCGTCATCGGCTACGGCACCAAGGGCCGCAGCGCGGTGGACACCCTGGTCAACAACGGGACCCGCCGCGAGGACGTCGTCATCGTCGACCCCAGCCCGGTGGCGCTCGAGGACGCCCACGCCGACGGGCTGGCCGTGATCACCGGCGACGCCACCCGCCGCGAGGTGCTGCGGCGTGCAGGGGTCGCGGACGCCGAGCAGGTCATCATCACCACGGACCGCGACGACTCCAACGTGCTCGCGACCCTCACCGTGCGCCAGCTCAACCCGGACGCCTGGATCGTGGCCGCGGTCCGCGAGCAGGAGAACGCCCCGCTCATGCGCCAGTCCGGCGCGGACTCGGTCATCACCTCCTCCGACGCGGTCGGTCGCCTGCTGGGCCTCTCCACCGTCTCGCCGTCCCTGGGGTCGGTGATGGAGGACCTGCTCACCTACGGCGACGGTCTGGAGGTGGCCGAGCGCGACCTGCTGCTCTCCGAGGTGGGCCAGCAGCCGCAGCGCCTGCCCGACCAGGTGATCGCGGTCGTGCGCGACGAGAAGGTCTACCGCTACTTCGACCCGGTCGTGACCCAGCTGGCGCGTGGGGACCGGCTGATCGTGGTGCGGCCCTCGCGCGAGCTGCCCTGGGCCCCGCGGCCCGGCACGCACGGTGAGGAGATCGCCGACGACGACTGAGGGCCCTGCTCCCGGTCGGATCCGGTCCGGTCCACCTCCGGCCGGCATCGAACAGGTGTTCGAACCTGTGGCACGATGACCCGGTGGCGGGCGGCATGGCGAGGCAGGGGAGCGGCATCCCCCTGCGCGACCGCGTGCGCGTCGGCGGCACGCCGGGCCGGCCCCCGACCGGGGACTCGTCCGGCCTCGAGCAGCGCCCCGGCGTCCGTCCCGGGGTGAGGCCCGGGTCCCTGCCCGGTCCGGTCTGTCCCGCGCGGCACTGCTGGGTCGCCGACGCCGTGGACGGCGACGGGGAGAAGCGGCCCGGCCTGCTGCTGGAGTGGCGCCAGCGCGACCGCCGGTGGGAGGGGCTGGTCGTCTACGCCGCCCGGGTGCGCACCGGCTCGTGGGGGCTGGTGCAGGAGTGGCTGCCCGCCGAGCTGCTCGCCCCCGTCTGAGCGGCCCCGCCCGCGCGACCGGTCTCGACCACCCGGCCCCGGGGCGGGGGTCGGTCCTGGAGGGTGGGTCGCGGCGGCCCTGGCGCGGTGCATCATGTCCCGACCGTGGACGTGAGGGGGGACGACGTGACGGACTCGCTCGTCCCCGTGGACGTGCCGCTCAGGCTGCCCGACCTCGACATCGAGCAGGTGGCGTGGGGGCTGGCCGTCGACGCCGCCGGGGTCGGCGCCTGGGACTGGGACCTGGCCACCCGCGAGCTGCGGTGGGACGACCGGCTGCTGCGGGTCTTCGGTGTCTCCCGCGAGTCGTGGGCCGGCACGATCGAGGCCTTCAACGCCCTCGTGCACCCCGACGACGTGCCGCGGGTGGCCGCCGCCCTGGAGCGCGCGGTCGAGACGTGCGGGGAGTACGCCGCGGAGTACCGCGTCCTCGGTCCTGAGGGGCTGCGCTGGGTGGCTGCCCGTGGGCGGGCGCTCGCGGGTGCCGACGGGAAGGCCGCCCGGGTCGTCGGTGCGGCGTTCGACACGACCGACGCGCGGGACACCGATGCCCGGGTGGCGCGGGTGCTCGAGGCGATGCCGAGCGCCTTCTACCAGCTCGACCCCCAGTGGCGCTTCGCCTACCTCAACAACGAGGCCGAGCGGCTGCTCGGCGCCGACGGTGACCAGCTCGTCGGCCGGGTCGTGTGGGAGGCCTTCCCCGCCACCGTGGGCTCGATCTTCGAGACCAGCTACCGCGGAGCGGTTGCGAGCGGCGAGCCGGTCAGCTTCGACGCCTACTACCCGGCTCCGCTCGACGGTTGGTACGAGGTGCGGGCCTGGCCCAGCCCCGACGGGCTCGCGGTCTACTTCAACGAGGTCACCGAGCGCTACCGCACCCAGGAGCGGATAGCCCGGGTGGCTGCGCGCGGGGCACTGGTCGACGGCGTGACCCAGCAGCTCGTCGGGACCCTGGACGGGGCGGAGGCGTTGCGCCGTCTGGGCACCGCGCTCGTGCCGGACCTCGGCGACTGGGTCGCGGCGACCCTGGTCGAGGAGCGGATCTCGGAGACGAGGTACGCCGTGCTGCGCGACGTCGGCCAGTGGGGAGCCGGTGCGGCGCGCGCCGATCTCTCGGGACCCCGTCTCGTGGGCGGGGAGGCGATGACGCCGCTGATCGCCACCGACCGCCCCCTGGTGCTGGCTGCGGAGGACGCGGAGTCCCTGCCGGTGCCGCTGCCGGAGGAGCTCCCTGCGGACACGTCCGTCGCCGTGCTCGCGCTGCGCGGACGTGACCGGTTGGTCGGGCTCGTGACCGTGGTGCGGCGCGCCGGGACCTTCGACGAGGACGACCTGCTGACGCTGGGCGACCTGGCCGTCCGGGCCGGACTCGCCCTCGACAACGCGCGCCTCTTCGCCGAGCAGCGCGACCTGGCCGAGGGCCTGCAGCGCAGCCTGCTCACCGACCCGCCCTCGCCGCCCGGGCTGCAGGTGGCGGTGCGGTACGCCGCCGCGGCCCAGGCCGCCCAGGTCGGCGGGGACTGGTACGACGCGTTCGTCCAGGACGACGGGGGCACCGTCCTGGTGGTCGGCGACGTCGTGGGTCACGACGCCGCGGCGGCCGCTGCGATGGGCCAGGTCCGCAGCCTGCTGCGGGCCGTGGCCGTGCACGACGGCGGCGGCCCGGCCGAGGTGCTGCGGGCGACGGACCGCGTGCTGCGCTCGCTGGGCGTGGAGACCACGGCGACGGTGCTGGTGGTCCGCCTCGACCCGGTGGTCGAGCCGGGCACGCCGGTGCGAGCGCGCTGGTCCACGGCCGGCCACCCGCCGCCCGTCCTGGTCGACGGTGACGGCACGACGACCCTGCTCGACGCGCACGAGTCCGACCTGCTGCTCGGGTGGGACGCCGACTCCCCCCGGGCCGAGGGGGTCCTCGACCTGGCGCCGGGCGCCACGCTGCTGCTCTACACCGACGGCCTGGTCGAGCGACGCGGCGAGCACCTCGACGTCGGGCTCGAGCGGCTGCGCGAGGAGCTCGGCTTGCTGGTCGCCGGACCCGGCCGCGGTGGTGGCCCGCGCACCGACCTGACCCTGCTCTGCGACGAGGTCGTGGAGCGCATGGTCCCGGAGCGCCGCGAGGACGACGTGGCGCTCGTGGCCGTGCGGCCGCTGGTCGCCGGCGAGCAGCCGGCGGCCAGCGGCCCCGGCTCCCCGGCGGAGGGGCTGCGTGCCGTCCTGCCGGCCCACCCCACGAGCGTCTCGGCGGCCCGTCGCCTCGTCGCGCAGGAGATCGACGCCCACGCCGACGGCCTGGCGCCCGAGTGCCGCGACGCCGCGATCCTGGCGGTCTCCGAGCTCGCGACCAACGCCCTGGTCCACGCCGGCACCGACATCCGGGTCTGCGTCACCGCCTGCCAGACCGGGGTGCGGGTGGAGGTGCGCGACGGGTCCGCGCACTCGCCCGTGCCGCGGCGGCACTCCGTGACCGCCGCCACCGGGCGGGGGCTGCGGCTCGTCGACGCCAGCGTCGACCGCTGGGACGTCGCCCGCCACCGGGACGGCAAGACGGTCTGGTTCGAGGTGGGCCGCCCGCCCGGAGCCGCGTCGACCGACGACACCGACGTCGCGCCCGAGGAGGTGCGCACCGTGCACGTCGCGCTCCTCGGCGTACCCCTCGCCGCGCACTGGGCGTGGCAGGAGCAGGCCGCCGGGTTGCTGCGCGAGCACCTGCTCCTGACGCTCGAGGAGGACCCGGGGGCGATGGAGCGGCACGCGGCGGCCAGCGACGCGCTGGACCAGCTGCGGGAGGTCGTGCCCGAGGCCCGCCCCGACGAGCCGGATGCGGTCGCCGACGTGCTGCTGCAGCTCTCGGCGCGGTCGGTGCAGAGCATGGACGAGCTGGACCGCGCCCTGTGCAGCGCGCGGGAGGCGGCGGGGGCCGGTCGGATGCTGGCCTCTGAGCGCCCGACCGGCGACCTCGTGGGGTCCTGGCTCTGCGCCGAGGTCGCCCGCCAAGCGGCGGGACGTCCGCCGCGGGCGTGGGTCGCAGGCGAGTGGGCGCTCGAGGCCTGAGCACCTGCTTGTGACGCGCCGCACACGATCTATAACGTGTTCCAATGCCCGGTGCCGCCCCCTCGACGTCCTCCTCCGCCCTGCCTGAGCAGGTCCACGGCTTCGACCTCTCCTCGGTCTTCCGCACGGTGGCCACGACGGTGCCGGAGCAGGAGCTCCTGGTCGCCGGTGACCTGCGGCTGACGTACGGCGCGGTCGACGCCGACGTCGACGCGCTGGCCCGGTTCCTGGCCGGGCGCGGCCTGGGCTGCCACACCGAGCGCCAGGCGCTGGCCGGCCACGAGTCGGGGCAGGACCACGTCGGCCTCTACCTCCACAACGGGCCGGAGTACCTCGAGGCGATGATCGCCTCCTACCGCGCCCGCGCCGTGCCGGTGAACGTCAACTACCGCTACGTCGCCGAGGAGCTCGTCTACGTCCTGGTCGATGCCGGCACGCGGGCGCTGGTCTACCACTCCTGCTTCGCCCCGCAGGTCGCCCAGGTGCGCGACCTGGTGCCGACCCTCGACCACCTCGTCCAGGTGCCCGACGACTCCGGCGAGGCACTCCTGCCCGGCGCGGTGTGGTGGGCGGACGCCCTTGCCTCGGGTCGCGACGGCGAGGCCGCGGGCGTCGAGCTGTCGCGGCCGACCGGCGACGACCTGTACGTCGTCTACACCGGCGGCACGACGGGGATGCCCAAGGGCGTGCTGTGGCGCCAGGACGACATGTACGTCACCTCGATGGGCGGCACCCCGTTCGGGACCACCGAGCCGTACACCTCCTACGAGGCGATCGCCGAGAACGCCCGCAACGCCGCGGGCGGGATGACGCTGCTCATGGCGCTGCCGTTCATGCACGGCGCGGCGCAGTGGTCGACCTTCCACATGATCACGAGCGGCGGGAAGATCGTGCTGCCGCCGGACCCGCGCACCTTCGACCCGCGCGCGGTGCTGGAGACGGTCGTGCGCGAGGGGTGCGTGAGCCTGCCGGTGGTGGGCGACGCCATGGTGCGCCCGCTCGTCGCAGAGCTGGAGGCCCGCTCCTACGACCTGTCCGGTCTCGCCGCGGTCAACAACGGGGCGGCCCCGCTGTCGCCGACGGTCCGGTCGCGGCTGATGGAGCTGCTGCCGCACATCCTCGTCATGGACGCGGCCGGGTCGTCGGAGACCGGGCTGCAGATGAGCTCGATGAGCCTCAAGGGCATGGAGGCCGAGGCCGCGACCTTCACGCCGGTCCCGACCACGACGGTCGTCTCCGAGGACCTGTCACGCGTCGTCGTCCCGGGGGAGGAGCAGGGGTCGGGCGGCGGCTGGCTCGCCCAGCGCGGACGGGTGCCGCTGGGCTACCTCGGGGATGCGGAGAAGACCGCGCGGACCTTCCCGACGATCGCCGGCGAGCGCTTCTCGGTGCCCGGCGACCGGGCCGAGATGCTGCCCGACGGCCGGATCCGGCTGCTGGGTCGCGACGGCGTCACCATCAACTCCGGCGGGGAGAAGATCTTCGCCGAGGAGGTCGAGCGGGCCGTCGGCGCGCACCCGGCGGTGCGCGACGTCATCGTCGTGGGCCGCCCCTCCGAGCGGTGGGGCAGCGAGCCGGTCGCGATCGTCTCGGTGTCCTCACCGGTGTCCGACGAGGACTTGCTCGCCACCGCCTCCGAGCACGTCGCCCGCTACAAGCTGCCCAAGGCGATCCTGCGCGTCGACCACGTCGTCCGCTCGCCCAGCGGCAAGGCGGACTACCGGTGGGCCAAGGAGCAGGCCGAGGCGCTGCCGGGAGCCTGACGCCTCACCCCAGGACGCGGGTCAGGAACGCCACCTGGTGGGCGGAGGCGGCGTCGAACCACGCCTTGCCCGGCCAGACGTCGAAGTGGTCGCAGGGGTAGTGCCGGACCTCGGCGCGCGCCTTGAACGCGGCCTTGGCCGCGGCCTGCGGGGGAGCGCTGCGGTCGAAGTCGGCGATCTGCACCAGCGTCGGGACGCGCAGCTGCTTGGCGGCCTTCATCGGGGCCCGCGTGCCGAGCTCGAGGGCGACGTCGGCGTCGACCTCGTTGCGCCAGGTGGGTCCGGCGATGGAGAGGTAGTCCTCCAGGCAGCCCTCGAGCGTGAGGGCGCCGACCTCGCCGGGCCGTGCGACGACCGGCATGGTGAGGCCGCCCCCGGTCGCGCGGCTGCGCACGCCCGAGATGCTCGAGCGCAGCAGGGTCGAGGGCTTGTGCTGGCCCATCGCGAGCCGGGCGGCGGCGAGCCCGTCCACCAAGGGCGTGAGCGACACGACTGCGGCGACGTCGTCGCGGCCGACGGCGACCTGGAGGACGTGCCCGCCGGAGAGGGAGACACCCCACAGCACGACCCGGGAGGCGTCGACGCCGGGAAGCCGCTGGGCGGCAGCCACGGCGGCGCGGTAGTCCTCGACCTGGTCGGCGACCCGGACCCGCTGGCGGCGGGTGCCGCCGGAGGCGCCGAAGCCGCGGTAGTCGAAGGCCAGCACGTCCATGCCGGCGCCGGCGAGCGTCGCGGCGAACGGCTCGAGGCCGGAGTCGACGGTGCCGGCCAGGCCGTGCGCCATCACCACCACCGGACGACCGGCGTCGGTCTCCAGGGCGGAGCCGACCCCGGTCCAGTGCCACGCGGCGCAGGTGGTGCCGTGGGAGTCGAAGGTCAGCTCGTCGTGCTTGGTCGACGGGGTCGTGCTCATGCGGTCTCCAGGTCAGTGGCCGGGTCAGTGGCCGGGTCAGTGGCGAAGATCGAGCGCACCCAGATCGACACGACGGCCTCGGTGAGGGCGTCGCGGTCCAGGGCGCCGAGCGTGAGGCGCTCCAGGGCGCGGTCGTTGAGCTCCAGGAGCATCGCGGCCAGGGCGTCCGGGTCGGGTCCGTCGGGCGCCCGGCCGGCGGCGCGCTCGGTGCGCACCAGGTCGGCCACCAGGCCCACGAAGGACTGGCGGTCGGAGTCCCACATCTCCCGCACGGCCGGGCTCTGGCCCCGGGCGTCGAGCATGGCGCGGAAGAGGTGGGTGTGCTCCTCGGCGGTGTCGAAGAGCGTGGTGACCATGCCGTGCACGCGCTCCGCCGGCGAGAGGTCCGGGTCGGCGAAGCGCTCGGTGGCGAGCATCGCCCCGTCGTACACCTGCTCCATGAGGGCGGCGACCGCCAGGTGCTTGGACTCGAAGTAGAAGTAGAACGCCGAGCGGGTCACGCCCGCGCGCCGGGAGATGTCGGCGATGTTGATGGAGTCCAGGTCCGACTCCTGCAGCAGCTCGCCGAGCGACTCCAGCAGGGCCGCGCGGCGCTGGTCGCGGACCTTCACCACCCCCTCACCCCGCCGTCACCGCGCACCGGCCAGCGAGCGGGCACGCGCGAGACCTGCCGGGATCTCCTTGGCCCGCAGGTCGTGCTCGTAGACGAAGTAGTCCAGCTGCTGGGTGTGCCGGGGGCGGTCCAGGACGTGGCCCATGTACCTCGCGTTGTCCTCGTCGATGACCCGCTCCATCTCGGCCGCGCTCGGTGGGGCGTAGGCCCCGACGGCGTACGCCGCCAGCAGGCGCGCCTGGGCCTCGACGAAGGGGAAGAGGGTCGGGGTGGCCTGGGCGAAGCCGATGAAGACCGTGTCGCGGCGGTCGGGCAGGAACATCCGCTTGAAGAGCCGGATGTGGTTGCCGGGGGCGGAGATGACCTCGGGGTCGAAGAACGGGAAGGTGATGTTGTAGCCCGTGGCGTAGACGATCACGTCGAAGTCGGCGCTGGTGCCGTCCTCGAAGTGCACGGTCTCGCCGTCGAGGCGCGCGACGTTGCCCTTCGGCGTGATGTCGCCGGAGCCCAGGCGCAGCGGCAGCTCGACCGACTGGGTCGGGTGGGCCTCGAAGAACTTGTGGTTGGGCTTGGGCAGGCCGTAGAGCTCGGGGTTGGACCCGGTCATGAACTGCATCTTCTGCACCATCCAGCGCTGCCACTTCAGGGGCAGGTGCGGGCTGGTGACGTAGTACTTGTCGGCGGGCAGGCCGTAGGCGTACTTCGGCACGATCCAGGCGCTGGAGCGGGTCGAGAGGTAGACGGTGTTCTCCAGCGAGCGGCTGGAGAGCTCCACGGAGATGTCGGCCGCGGAGTTGCCCAGGCCGACCACCAGGATCCGCTTGCCCTTGAGGTGCAGGGGCGTCTCGGGGTCGATGTAGTGGTGGGAGTGGATCGACTCGCCGGTGAACTCGCCGGGGAACTCGGCCGTCCGGGGGTCCCAGTGGTGCCCATTGGCCACGACGAGGAGCTCGACCACGTCGGTGCTGCCGTCCTGCAGCCGCAGGCTCCACCCACCGCCAGGTAGCGGGGTCGCCCTCTCCACCCCGTTCTGGAAGCGGATCCGCTCGAGCAGCCCGAAGGCCTCGGCGTAGGAGTCGAGGTAGGCCTTGATCTGGGTGTGGTGCGGGAAGTCGGGGTACTCCTCGGGCATCGGGAAGTCCTTGAAGGACAGCCGGTGCTTGGAGGTGTCGATGTGCAGCGAGCGGTAGGCGCTGGAGTGGCCGTTGGGGTTGCCGAAGGCCCAGTTGCCGCCGATCCGGTCCGAGGACTCGTAGCAGGTGTAGTCCACGCCGTAGTCACCGAGCATCTTGCCGGCGGTCAGGCCGCTGATGCCCGCGCCGATGATCGCTGTCCGCACGTCTGCTCCTCTCGACCCCGCACCTTGACGGGGTGACGCAGCGCACACTAGAACCTGTTTTGACACGCGTCAACGAACCGAGGTGGAGGCCATGAAGACCCGAGTCAGCTGCCCGTGCGGCACCGTCATCAAGGCCGAGGACGAGGACACCCTCGTGGAGCAGACCCAGGCGCACCTCGCCGCCGAGCACCCCGGCATGAGCTACGGCCGGGACGAGATCCTCTTCATCGCCACGTGAGCGCCACCGGGGAGACCCCAGCCGGTCCGCGGCGGGCGATCGTCGTCGGCGGTGCCTCCGGCATCGGGGCGGCGGTCGCGCACCGCCTCGCCACCGACGGGTACGCCGTCGTCGTGGCCGACCGGGACGCCGAGGCGGCCCGTGCGGTGGCCGCGGCGCTGCCGCCCGTGCCCGGCGCCGGCGGCGCCCACGAGGCGCGCGGCGTGGAGGTCACCGACGAGGCCTCGGTCGCGGCGCTGTTCGAGGACCCGGCCATCGGCGACGGCGAGCTGTGGGCGGTGGTCAACAGCGCCGGCACGAGCACGCTCGGCACGGTCCGAGACCTGCCGGTCGCGGAGTTCCGTTCAGTGGTCGACGTCAACCTGACCGGCGGGTTCCTGGTCCTCCAGCAGGCCGCCCGGCACGTCGTGCGCGGGGGAGCGGTGGTCAGCCTGACCTCGCTCAACGCCCGGCAGCCCGGCGGCGGGATGGGCGCCTACTGCGCCGCCAAGGCCGGGCTCGCGATGCTCACCGAGGTCGCCGCGCTCGAGCTCGGACCTGCCGGCATCCGCGTCAACGCCGTCTCCCCGGGGCTGGTCGTCACCCCGCTGACCGCCCCGGCGATGGACATCCCGGGGGTCCGCGACGACTACGTCGCCAACACCCCGCTCGGTCGCCCGGGCACGCCCGAGGAGGTCGCGGCCGCGGTGTCGTGGCTGGTCTCGGAGGAGTCCGCGTGGATGACCGGCGAGGTCATGGACCTCAACGGCGGGGCGCACACGATGCGCTACCCGGACCTGCTCGGGCACGTGGACCGGATGCGCGCGGGGCTCGAGGGATGAGCGCACCGGCGGGAAGTGGCGTGGAGGGGTTCGCGGGGCAGCACGCGATCGTCACCGGGGGCGCCTCGGGGATCGGGGCGGCGCTGTGCCGGGCGCTGACAGCCGCTGGGGCCACGGTCGTCGTCGGCGACGTCGACCTCCCCGGCGCCGAGGCGGTCGCCGCGAGCTGCCCGGACGGTCTGGCGACGGCCCGACACCTCGACGTGACCGACGCGGCCGCGGTGCAGGCTGCGGTCGACGACGTGGTCGCCGCGCACGGCCGGCTCGACCTGATGGTGAACAACGCGGGCATCAGCTGGGGCTCGCGGACCGAGGACCTCAGCGTCGCGCAGTGGGACACGATCATCGACATCAACATCCGCGGTGTCGCGCACGGTGTCGCAGCGGCGTACCCGGTCATGGTGCGGCAGCGCAGCGGCCACATCGTCAACACCGCCTCGATGGGCGGGCTGATGCCGTCGGGGCTGATCACGAGCTACTGCATGACCAAGCACGCGGTCGTCGGGCTCAGCCTGAGCCTGCGCAGCGAGGCCGTCCACCACGGCGTCGGGGTCACGGCGGTCTGCCCGTCCGCGGTCGAGACCCGGCTGCTGGACACCGGGGGCCAGGGCGGCTTCGACGGTCGCCGGTTCTACCTCACCGGCCAGGGGATGAGCCGTCCGCTCGACCCCGACGACCTCGCGCGCGCGGTGCTGCGCGGCGTGCAGCGCGACGACGCGCTGGTCATCGCTCCCGCCCGCTCCAAGATCACGTACGCCGTCGGGCGGTTCGCCCCCGGCCTGACCCGGCGCCTGACGGCCCGCTTCGTCCGGCAGCAGATGGAGGCCATGTCGTGAGCGGCCCCGGCGCCACCCGCTGGTTCCCCGAGCTGGCCGGCTACGGCCTGGCCGGCCACACCGACTCCCCGCGCGACGTCGTCGCGGAGGCCCGGCTGGCCGAGGAGATCGGCCTCGGCTCGCTGTTCCTCTCCGAGCGCTTCAACGTCAAGGACGCCGGGGTCATGGCCGGCGCGGTCGCGGGGGTGACCGAGCGGATCGGCATCGCCACCGCGGCGACCAACCACGTCACCCGTCACCCCCTGGTCACCGCCACGATGGCCGCGACCGCACACCGGATGAGCGGCGGTCGCTACGCCCTGGGCCTGGGCCGCGGCTTCGACGTGCTCTTCGACCTGATGGGGCTGCCGCGGATCACCGGCGCGCAGATGGAGGACGCCATCGGCATCTACCGCCGGCTCTGGCGCGGCGAGGCGGTCGTGGGCCACGAGGGTCCGGCGGGCACCTACCCCTACCTCAACCAGGACAGCTCCTTCGATGAGCGGATCCCGGTGCTGATGATGGCCATCGGCGACCGGTCCCTGGAGCTCGCCGGCCGAGTGGCCGACGGCGTAGTCCTGCACACCTTCCTCACCGACGAGTCGCTGGCCCGGATGGTGCGGGTCGTGCGCGGGTCCGCCGAGCGCGCGGGCCGCGACCCCGCCTCGGTGCGGGTCTGGTCGGTGCTGGCGACGGTCGAGGACTCGATCCCCGAGGAGGCCCGCCTGCGCAAGCTGGTCGGGCGGCTGGCGACGTACCTCCAGGGCTACGGGCAGGTGCTCGTGCAGGCCAACGGGTGGGACCCCGCGGTGCTCGAGCGGTTCCGCACCGACCCCTTCGTCACCGGGTACGGCGGCGCCTTCGACGCGATCGGGACCACCGAAGACCTTCAGCAGCTCGCCGACCGGCTGCTCCCGGCGGAGTGGCTCGCCGCCTCGGCGACCGGCTCGGCCGCCCAGTGCGCCGCCCGGGTCCGGGACCAGCTCGACGCCGGCGCGGACTCGGTCGTCCTCCACGGCGCGACGCCGACCGAGCTGGCGCCGGTGCTCGACGCGTGGGCGCAGGTGCGCCCCGACGGGCTCGACGTGTTGCCCGCCAACCCGGGGTGGACGGCGTGAGCGCGCCCGGCTGGGCGGTCTCCGCCCGCGAGGACGTCACGCCTGCCTGGCTCTCCGACCTGCTCGGGCTCCGGGTGGACGACGTCGAGGTCACCCAGGTCGGCACCGGCCAGATCGGCACCTGCTACCGGCTGCGGCCGACCGGCGCGCGAGAGCTGCCCGCAAGCCTGCTGCTCAAGCTGCCCGACCCCGGGTCCCGCGAGCTGCTGGCCGGGGCGTACGCCATGGAGCTGATGTTCTACGACCGCATCGCCCCCACGCTGTCGTGCCGCGTCCCGGAGGTGCACGGCGCGCGGATCGAGCCCGGCACCGGCTGGTTCGTGCTGCTGCTGGAGGACCTCGCTCCGCTGGTCCAGGGTGACCAGGTCGAGGGTGCGACCCCGGCCCAGGTGCTCGACGCCGCGGTCAACCTCGCCGGCCTGCACGGCCCGCGCTGGTGCGATCCCTCGCTGCTGGAGCTGCCCGGGCTCACCCTCAACGACGAGGACAGCGTCGCCCTGCTCGAGGAGATGTACCCCTCGACGCTCGACCTGTTCGTCGAGGGCCTCGGCGACCTGCTCGACGCCGAGACGGTGGCGACGCTGCGCGACTGCGTGCCGCTCACCCGGTCGTGGCTGCTGGGACGCCCCGAGCGTTTCGGCCTCGTGCACGGCGACTACCGCCTCGACAACCTCATGTTCACGCCCGGTGGAGGGCCCGGTGAGGTGGCCGCGCTCGACTGGCAGACCCTCTCGCTGGCGCTGCCGGCGCGCGACCTGGCCTACCTCGTCGCGACCTCGCTGGAGCCCGACGTGCGCCGGGAGGTGGAGCGCGACGTCGTCGCGGCCTACCACAGGCGGCTGGTCGGGCTCGGGGTCGAGGACTACGACCTGGGGACCTGCTGGGAGGACTACCGGTTCGGTCAGCTGCAGGTCCCGCTGGTGGCCACCTTCGGCTGCGCGTACGGCGCCCGCACCCCACGCGGGGACCGGATGTTCGCCGCGATGGTGCGGCGCTCGGCCGCCGCGATCCGGGACCTGGGGACGCTGGACCTGGTGTGACCGGGCCCTGGCGGTGGGCCGTCAGGCCCGCTGGCGGACCTCGGGGGCGAACCGGCCGGCGAAGGCGCGCAGCGGCAGGTCGGCGCTGGTGACGATGCCGGGGCGGGCCTCGTGGACGGCGCGGACCGCGTGCAGTGCCGGCATGCCGGTGACCGTCATGGCCAGGCTGGCGAAGTCCTCCGGGCGGGACAGGTCGTTCCCGGGGCCGGGGAAGATCATGTGCTTGTTGTAGACCTGCGGGTCACCGGTGACCTGCGTGACGTAGCAGCCCTTGACGTCCCAGCTGGGGTTGGTGAAGGGCGTCATCTGCCACTCCAGGTGGGTCTCCACCCGCGCCACGCCGTCCACCACGCCGACGTACTTGATGTAGGACCCGCCCAGCGAGCCCTCGGGCAGGTGGTACCACCCGAGGTCGACGTCCTTGGTGCAGGCGCCGAGCTCGTGCTCGAACCGGATCTCGTCGAGCTGGAGCCCGAACGCGTCGGCCTGGAGCTGGACGGAGTCGGCGAAGACCTCGGTGTACTTGCGCAGCATGCCGGGCAGTGCCGGGTCGTCGACCGGGCGGCCGTAGCCGACCTCGCGCCAGGTGTCGGCGGAGTGGTGGCAGGAGACGTCGACGGACTCGATGGTCGTGACATTGGTGATGTCGGCGACGTCGGAGGTGCAGACGATGCCGAGGACCTGGTTCACGCCGGGGTTCATGCCGGTGCCGTAGAACGTCGACCCTCCGCGCTGGCAGGCCTCCTCGATGACCTCGCTGACCTTGCGGCCGCTGGGGTGCGGGTGGTTGGCGTCGCGGTGGAAGCCGGTGATCCAGTCCGCGGTGGTGACGACGTCGATCCCGGCCTCGAGGACCGCCACGTAGAGGTCCTCGTCGGGGAAGACACCGTGGAAGGTGAGCACGTCCGGCCGCGCCGCGAGGATCTCCTCCACGGTGCCGGTGGCGAGCACACCGACCGGGTCGAGGCCGACGATCTCGCCGGCGTCGCGGCCGATCTTGTCGGCGGTGTAGCAGTGCAGGCCGACCAGCTCGAGGTCCGGGTGGCGCTGGATGCGGCCGATCATCTCCGAGCCGAGGTTGCCCGTGGCGACCTGGAAGAGGCGGATCGGGGTGGTGGGGCTCATGCCTGCTCCTGCGGGGTCGAGGGGGTGGCGGCGGGGTAGAACTGCTGCGCCCACGTGCGGAGCGCCGTGAACCCGGCGTACTCCCCGCGCGAGAGGGCGGCGGGGGAGGCGTACTTCTGGTGCGACCAGATCACCAGGTCGGCCTCGACCTGCTCGATGACGCCGCGGGCGTGCTTGTCGGCGCGCTCGGAGTGCTCGCTCGTGTCTGACTCGCGACGGCCGATCCACACGCTGAACCGCACGTCGCACGTCGCGTCGTCGACCGGCGTGGTGGCCAGGACGGTGCGGTTGTCGACCATGCCCCAGGACTTGGTGACCGACATGCCGATGCCGCAGTTGATCGCCTCGACCCCGGAGTCGATGTCCTCGATCGAGCCGCCGGCGTCGCGCTGGTCGAAGGTGATGGTGAAGTCGACGTAGGAGATCGGGTCCTGGAACTCCTGGCGCGTGAAGCGCGGGACGATCGGCACCTGGTGGACGTACTTGAAGTGGGCGAAGTCCACACCGTTCTCCAGGACGTACTGCGGGTGCAGCTCGAGCCCGGTGTCGAGCAGCCGGTTGTGCTCGCAGCCGGGGTAGTAGGCCTCCGCCCCGCGCTCGGCCTGCCCGTCCTCGGTGTCGCTGGCGAAGCCTGTGAAGACGTCGGGCACGTCGAAGTGCGGTGGCCTGCGGTCCACGTCGTGCCAGACGTATATCGACTCGTTGCGTTCCACGACCGGCATCGTGTTGATCCGGCGGCCGAGGTTGGGGTGGTCCTCGTAGGGGATGCAGGTGTTGCGCCCCTGCTCGTTCCACTCCCAGCCGTGGAAGGGGCAGCGGATCCGGTCCTCCACCACCGTGCCGCCGTACCCGAGGTGGGCGCCCAGGTGCTCGCAGTAGGCGTCCATCACGGTGACCCGGCCCGAGGCGCCGCGCCAGACCACGAGGTCGCGACCGAAGTAGCGCATCCGGTGCACCCGGCCGACGGGGACCTCGTCGGACCAGGCGACCTGGAACCAGCCGGTGGGGTTCATCGGGAGCGTCGGCTTCACGACTCGCAGTAGAACACGTTCTATGTGGCGTGCGCCACGGTCGCGCCCCTGCGCTGGCGCCCGCCCGGCCACACCGCGGGGTGGTTTCGTCTGGCCTGGTCGCGCGCAGCCTGAGCCGATGGCTGAGAAGGGGCACACGCCGCCGCAGGGCGTGCAGAAGGTCGGGAAGCGAGCGGTCCGGTGGATCGAGGACGGCAAGGCCGGCAAGAACTTCACCGACACCGGACGGCGGCGGGCACACCAGTTGGCGAACGGCGAAGCCCTCAGTGATGAGGAGGCCAAGAAGATGCGTGCCTACTTCGCCCGGCACGAGGTCGACAAGGACGCGAAGGGGTTCAAGCGGGGGACCGAGGGGTTCCCGTCACCGGGCCGGGTGGCCTGGGACGCCTGGGGTGGCGACGAGGGCAAGCGCTGGGTCGGGACGCTCGACCTCTGACCGGTCGACTGGTGCTCAGCGCTCGGGCAGCAGCGAGAGCAGGTCCTCGCCACCGACGAGCACGCCCTCGGGTACGCCGATGGCCGGCGTCTCGCCCGGGGCGCCGCCCCACGGGTCGGCCGTGAGCCGGACCTCGCGGCAGCCGTAGTCGTCCACGGAGGCGGCCACCAGCCGGTCCTCGGGTGTCGCGAGGACCAGCAGGTAGCGCGGGCCGAGGTCGGCGGTGCACGCCTGGTCGCCTGCGGGCGGGGTCAGGGCCTCGACGCGCTCGACGAGCCGCGGCAGGTCATCGGGAGCGAGCAGCGCCGGGCGCGTGGCTCGCTCCCAGAGGAAGTACGCCCCGTTCTCGTTGCGCTCGGGCTGGTCGACGGCCTCGTACCGGCACACCCAGGCGCGGTCGACCTCGGGCAGGGCGGGTGAGTCATCGGCTGCGGAGTCGGTGCCGAAACCGTAGCCGCGGTCGTCGGTGGGTTCGGGCAGCTGGCGGGGGCAGGGTCCACGCTCGTCCAGCAGGGCCAGGTCAGTGCCGCTGCCCCCGCCCGGGTCCGTGCCGATTCCAGGCTCGGAGTCGCCGCACGCGGCCACGACGGCGAGCAGGGGTACGGCCAGGGTCGCCGCGGCGATCCGGCGGAGCTGGGGGTGCATGCTGCTGGGACGCGGTCCGGTCATCACGGGTTCCCTTGGCTCGGTCAGGCTGCGTCGTACTCGAGCCGGAAGGGCGGTTCGTAGAAGTCGATGGCGATGACACGGTGCCGGGGCTCCTCCTGGAGGGGTGCGGCGCTCGCCTCGGTGACTTGGCGGGTGCCGGTGGTGTCGCGGAGGTAGACCTGGCCGTGGGGGTCGCGCCAGAGCTGGATGCCGGGCCAGGGCATGGCGCTCTGCCAACCGCCGTGGGTCTTGAGCCGGTGGTGGAGCGTGGAGAGCGGTGCGAGGTTGTGCAGCCCGGTCTGCGGGCGTGGATCGGAGTCGGGTGGTCCGTCGGGGTCCCAGGGGACGACGTGGTCGAGCTGGACGGTGGGCCCGGTGGAGGCGGTGGTGCCCCAGGGGAAGGTCTCCGTGGGGGCGAGGAGCTGGACGGCGCGGCGGTGGCGGGCGGGCACCTCGTAGGACTCCACCGGCGCCAAGCCCTCGGGGTGGAGGACCGGTCTGACGTCGAAGCGGGCGTAGCGGCCGAGCACCTCGCGCAGCCAGGTCTCGCTCACGGGGCCGTGGCCCTCGACCCGGGCGATCCGGTCGAGCTCCTCGCCCTCGGCGGTGACTTCACGGGGCCCGCCATAGACGTGGACGACCAGCGACACCGCCGGCAGCAGGTCCCGCAGGTCCAGCGTCCCGAGGTCCGCGCCGGGTCCGTCACCGGGCGTTCCAACGCTCTCCCCACCGGTTGCGCCACTGCCTGCGTGACTGCCCGCGTGGCTGCCTCGGTCGTCCGGGTCGTCGTGCCCGGTCGCTTGGCCTGCATGGCCAGCGGCCAGGATCGCGACGGCCTGGACGCGGAGCTGGTCCATCGTGGGACCGGTGTCCTCGGGTCCGCTCGGCGCGGGCGAGCGGTCACTGAGGTGGGCCTGGAGGCGGTGGGCCAGGGTGGTCACGGCGTGGTCGAGGGCGTCGATGACCGGCACGGGGCCGCGGATCATGAAGGTCGCCATCCCTGAGGTCTCCTCCCCGGCGCGGCGCTTCAACGCCCGCGCGAAGGTGGCCTCCGCGGCGCGGCGTTCCTTCTCCTTCGCGACCTCGGGTGCGGCGGCGGCGACCTTGCCGGCCACGAGGTCCTCGAAGTGGGTCCACGGGATCCGGCCGTCGGCTGCCTCGACGACCTCGGCGTCGACCCACCCGGCCTGCTCGACGGTCAGGTCGCGGGTGCGCTCGGCGACGTGGATGGCGTAGGAGTCACGCACCTCCAGCGCCTGCACCCGCGCCCACAGCAGCGGCAGCCGCAGCTTCAGGTCCAGTGCCGCGGCCATCACCTTCCGCCCGCCATGGGTGGTGCGACCGATCCGAGCCCCGAACTCTGCCGCGGCGAACTCAGTCACCACCGGCGTCCCCGGCCCCCCGATCAGAGTTGCCCGCTCCCGTCCGGGCTTGCCTGCTTGCTGCGGGTCGAGCCGGTCGGCCGGGTGCGCCACCGCCCACTCGTAGGCCAGCACCAGCAGCTGCGCCCCCGCCCGCTGCGCCAACCGCGCCCACGCCCCGGCCCGCACCAGGACCTCCTCCTCGCACAGCTCGCTCGCGGGCGGACCCGGAGCGACGACGGAGGTGGTGGACATGACTCCATCCAAGCCGTGACCACCGACATTCAGCTCAGCGCAACGCTGCCGCAGCGGTCTTCAGCGATCTGACGAGTGGTCAGCTGCGACGCCAGCAGCCGAGGGGGTCCGGACCCGGCCTGAACCCCGCTGCCTCGGCGCGTCGGACGGCGTCGGCGAAGCCTCGGGCAACTGACGCAGAATCATGAGCGTCACTGGCGAAGGTGATCGAGTCGCCGCCTTCCTCGTGCCACCACTTCAGCACCTCTAGATGTAGAGGGACCTTCGTGTTGAACTCGAGCGCCTTGCCGGCGCCGGCCAAGAGCCGAAGGACGTGTCGATACTCGTCTTCGAAGTCAGTGGGTCTGTACGCGTCGCCGTCCGCCGGCCACTGCCGAACGGGATAATCGATGTGCGCGAGTGTCTCGAAGTCGTCGAAGTGCTCGATCATGAGTGCCGACTCGATGAGGTAGTCGCGAACGGCCTGGCCCGGGTCGTCGTCGGCGTATCTCGCGGAGAACTCGACGAATCCTGGCCCCGTGTCGAGGCGAGCGGAGTGGACCCCCGCGAGCACGTGGTCGAACGCCCCTGCCTCCAGAAGCCACGACGCCTCATCAACATGCCAATGCGGCTCGCTCAGTTCGATTCCCGAGTAGATGCGAAGACCCGGGTAGCGGTCTCTGCATTCGTCGAGGCGCTGGGCATATCCCTCGAGGTCGAACGGTGGCGGCAGGAACACGCCCTCGTCCACACGGTCTTGCCACTCCTCAGGGACGGGCATCTCCGGGGGCAGCGTCCATCCGGTCATGTCCGCGTGCTCGGTGAAGGTCACTGAAGGCAAGCCGAGCGCTGCGGCGCGTTCGCAGGTGCGTTCCATCGAACCGTCCGGCGCGTCCCACGACCACTCGCTGTGAACGTGACTGTCCGCCGGAAGTCCGAATTTCGTGCGGACCGACGGAGGCATGGCAGGCATGGCAGGCATCCTTGCTCGTCGCTGGGTCGGGAGCGCAAGCCCCCGCGCCGGGTGCCTAGTGTCGACCTCCGCTTCGACCGACGGGATGCGGGCCGGGCCCACTGGCGGCGCTAACCTGCGCCGGTGACGGAGCAGGCGGACGAGGGAGCGCGCGGCTCCTTCCGGCGCGGCCTGCGGCTGGGTGTTCCGTTCGCGGTGGTGGGGTTCTTCCTCAGCGTCTCCTTCGGGGTGCTGGCGCGCCAGGCCGGCTTCAGCGTCGCGCAGGCGAGCGTGACCGCGATGATCGTCTTCGCGGGGTCGGCGCAGTTCGCAGCGCTGTCGGTCGTGGGCGTCGGCGGTGGCATCCCGGCCGCGCTGACGGCGGGCAGCCTGATGAACGCACGGTTCCTGGCCATGGGCATCGCCCTCGCGCCGTCGCTGCCCGGAGGCCCGCTCAAGCGCGCTGCCCAGGGACAGACGGTCGTCGACTCCTCGTGGGCGCTGGCCAACCGCGGCGACGGGACCTTCGACCGGTGGCTGCTCTTCGGGACGACGGTCCCGCAGTACGCCGCGTGGACGCTCGGCTCGGTGGTCGGTGCCGTCTTCGGCGACGCACTGGGTGACACCGAGCGGCTCGGCCTCGACGCGATCTACCCCGTCTTCTTCCTGTCGCTGCTGTTCGCCGAGCTGCGGGGCCCCACCTCGCGACGCGTCGCCCTCGCCGGCGCACTGGTCGCGCTGGCGCTGGTGCCCGTCACCCCGCCCGGCGTGCCGATCCTCGCGGCGAGCGCCGTGGCCCTCGTCGGTGTCGTGCGGAGGTCGGGGTGACGCTGACCTACGCAGAGGTGTGGTGGCTGATCCTCGGCCTCGCAGCCCTGACCGCGCTCATCAAGGCTGCCGGGCCTGTGCTCCTCGGTGGGCGGACGCTGCCGCCGTGGTCCTCGCGCGTCATCGTCCTCATGGCGCCGGCGCTGCTCAGCGCGCTGGTCGTCACCGCGGTCCTGGCAGAGGGGCGGTCCTGGTCGGTGGGGGCGCACACGGTCGGCGTCGCCGTGGCCGGCGTGATGCTCTGGCGGCGCTGCTCGCTCATCCTCTGTGTCTCGGTGGCGGTGCTGGTGACCGCCGGGCTCCGGGCGCTGTGACCGAGCCCGGCTCGCCGACCGGCCGTGCCGAGCGGGATCAGCGCGGCGTCGATGCCGACGGCACGAACGCCGGGCCGTGCCCGGGGACGACCAGGTCGGCGACGGCGAGGACCCGCTCGCGCTGCTCGCGCAGCTGGTCGCGGTCGGGGGCGTAGGGGTCGTCGGCCGGGCCGTCGCCGGTCCACCACAGGTGGGTCAGGGCGACGACGCCGTCGGGCGTGCCGACGAGGGTGGTGAGGTCCTGCGGCGTGTGGCCTGGCGTCTCGAGCAGCCGCACGCCAGGAGTCAGTGCGAGGCCGTCGGCCTCGCGGATCTCGACGGTGTCGCGCTGCACCAGCCAGCGGAAGTCGTGCACCGGCACCTCGGGGAAGAGCGCGATGTTGACGGTGTGGTCGAGGTGGTGGTGGCTGACCACGATGTCGGTGACGTCCTCGGGCGCCACGCCGAGCTCGCGCAGCGGGTCGAGGATCTGCGCGCGGGCCGCGACCATGCCGGGGTCCACGACGATGACCCTGTCCCCGTCGCGCACGAGGCAGACGGTGCCGGCGACGTGGGGGAGCCGCGCGTACCCCTCGACCAGCACGTCGAGCCGGGCCGTGCGTGCGAGGCCTGCCGCGTCACCGGTGCTGTCGCCCATGACGAGACCCTAGCCAGCCTGCAGGAGGACGGGGCCGGCGCGGGGGAGCGGCCGAGCGAGGAGGCCCACCGGCGCACGCGTCGTCCTGCCCGCGTGAACCAGTCGTCGTCGCCGTCGGCGCGCATCTGCCGGAAGGTGTAGGCCCACCCGGCCAGCGCGAGCGGCACCAGCAGCAGCGCCAGCGGCTGGGTGAGCGAGATCGAGCGCATCGTCGTCATCACGATGAACACCAGCGCCGGCCAGCACGCGGCGCGCTGGATCGTCGCCCAGGCGTACCTCGGCCTCGTCCCGCGTACGGCGGAGCGCCGCCGCAGCCCCGCGATCAGGAAGATCCCGTACGCCAGGTCCAGGGCCAGGCGCACCCCGAGGAAGAGCGGCGAGCTCACCGCCGCCGTCGGGATGAGCGTCTCCACCACCTGTCCGGGCTCCATGGGACCAGCCTGCCGTCCCGGGGGCCGGAGTGGGAGTCCCTGCGGGGTGGTCCGAGGCCGGCCCTCGGGGGTGGGTTCGGGCCCCCGGGTTGGGGGGACGTGCCTTACTGGGTGGACCGAGGCAGCACGAGCCCGTCGTGCCGGTCGCCCACCGAGGGGGTGCCATGCCAGTCCCGAGCAGCGACGCGCGGCCGGCGCAGACCGCCGGAGTCCCGGGCGCGCTCCTCGACGCCGGCGGCCGTCTCGTCGACGAGCTCGTGCTGGCGGCGCGCCAGGTGGCGGACCAGGCGCGGGCGTCGGGGGAGGCGCTGCGGCGTCCGAGTGCGGGCGTGCTGTTGCTGCTCGTGCTGTGGGCGGTGGGGATCCTGGGCGACGCCGCCACGACGATGCTGATGATGGGGACCGGTCGCTTCGAGGAGGCCAACGTCGCGGCCGCCTCCCTCATGAGGGTCTTCGGGGTGACCGGCTGGGTCGCGCTGTCGTCGCTGGTCTGCGTCGCGATCGCGTCCCTGACGCTGAGCCGCCCGCGCGGCACCTATGCATGGACGGCCGCCGCGGTCGGGCTCCTCGTCTGCCTGGGCAAGGTCTGGACGACGGTGTCCAACGCGCTGTTGTGGTGGACCGCCTCGGCCTGACCGACCGACGGCGTACGACAGCGAGGGCCGTCACCGCCTGCGTGAGGCGCACGCGATGCACTCGCGGGCCGCAGGCCGGGCCTCCAACCGGGCGGGGTCGATCGGCTCGCCGCAGCCCTGGCACACGCCGTACGTCCCGACCGCCAGGCGCGCGAGGGCCGCGTCGACCTCGGCCAGGTGCTGCTCGAGCCGGCGCGACAACGAGGTGACCTGAGAGCGCTCGAACGCGATGGTGTGGCCCTCCGGGTCGTGCTCGTCGTCGGCGTTGCTGTCGCGGGAGGCAGCGACCGTCTCCTCGAAGTCGGCTGCCAGCCCGTCGAGTCGCCGCACCACCCGTGCGCGCTCCTCGAGCAGCGCCGCACGCACGGACTCCGGCATGCGCGGGGGAGACCCGCCCGCACTCCCTCCGACCTCCTCCACCCGTCCATGCTCGCAGAGACGACCGACAGCGCCGCCCCCTCGTCGGGTACTGGGCCGTCGGGGTGGTGCGCCGGGCGACCTGGACGACCACCGTGGTCACCGCGGGACACACCCTGACGAAGTCTTGATCGATTCAAGAAAAGGTGGCAAGGTCGCCGTCATGCACCACCTGGACCCCGAGAGCATGCTCCGAGGCGCGCAGCTGCGCGTCACGCGGCCGCGCCTCGCGGTGCTGGAGGCCGTGGGGAGGCAGCCCCACCTCGACACCGAGTCGGTGATCGCGGCGGTGCGCGCCGAGGTGGGCTCGGTCAGCCACCAGGCGGTGTACGACGTGCTCCGCGCGCTCACCGAGGCCGGTCTCCTGCGCCGGATCCAGCCCAGCGGCTCGGTCGCGCGCTACGAGGCGCGGGTCGGCGACAACCACCATCACGTGGTGTGCCGCGGCTGCGGCTCGATCGCCGATGTCGACTGCGCCACCGGCGCGGCCCCGTGCCTCACCGCGTCCGACGACCACGGCTACGCCATCGACGAGGCCGAGGTCGTCTACTGGGGCACCTGCCCCACCTGCTCCTGAACAGAACCGTCCTGCACACCCCTTCGAAAGGCAGAGAATTGAGCGACAACGAGCTGCGGTGCCCGGTCGACCACGGCGCGGGCGGTGTGACCGCCGAGGGTTCGGAGAGCGAGAACCCGGCCATCGACTCGCCCACGCCGAAGACCGGCGGGCGCCCCCGCACCCTGAAGGACTGGTGGCCCAACTCCCTGGACCTCTCGCCGCTGGCGGTCCACAACAACAAGATCGACCCCCTCGGCCCGTCGTTCGACTACCGCGAGGAGTTCAAGAAGCTGGACGTCGCGGCGCTCAAGCGCGACGTGGAGCAGGTGCTGACCACCTCGCAGGACTGGTGGCCCGCCGACTTCGGTCACTACGGCGGCCTCATGGTGCGCCTGAGCTGGCACGCCGCGGGCACCTACCGCATCCACGACGGCCGCGGTGGCGCCGGCGACGGCGACCAGCGCTTCGCGCCGCTCAACTCCTGGCCCGACAACGCGAACCTCGACAAGGCCCGCCGCCTGCTGTGGCCGGTCAAGCAGAAGTACGGCCAGAAGATCTCCTGGGCCGACCTGCTGGTCCTCGCCGGCACCGTGGCCTACGAGTCGATGGGCCTGGAGACCTTCGGCTTCGGCTTCGGCCGCGAGGACGTCTGGGAGCCCGAGGAGATCTTCTGGGGTCCCGAGGACACCTGGCTCGGCGACGAGCGCTACAGCGGCGAGCGGGAGCTGGCCGAGGGTCTCGGCGCGGTCCAGATGGGCCTGATCTACGTCAACCCCGAGGGCCCCAACGGCGAGCCCGACCCGCTCAAGGCTGCCCACGACATCCGCGAGACCTTCGCCCGGATGGCGATGAACGACGTCGAGACCGTCGCCCTCATCGCCGGTGGCCACACGGTGGGCAAGACCCACGGTGCCGGCAACGCCGACCTGGTCGGCCCCGAGCCCGAGGGCGCCGAGCTCGAGGCGCAGGGCCTGGGCTGGTTCAGCGCCCACGGCTCCGGCAAGGGCGAGGACACCATCACCTCCGGCCTCGAGGTCACCTGGACCCGCACCCCGGTGCAGTGGAGCAACGACTACTTCGAGCTGATGTACCAGTACGAGTGGGAGCTCGAGAAGAGCCCCGCCGGCGCCTGGCAGTGGGTGGCCAAGGACGCCGAGGCGGTCATCCCCGGTCCCACGCCGGACTCGCCGAAGCGCAAGCCCACGATGCTCACCACCGACCTCGCGCTGCGGATGGACCCGGAGTACGACAAGATCAGCCGCCGCTTCCGCGACAACCCCGAGGAGTTCCGCCTCGAGTTCGCGAAGGCCTGGTACAAGCTGCTGCACCGTGACATGGGTCCGGTCAGCCGCTTCCTGGGCCCCGACGTCGCGCCGGTCCAGCTCTGGCAGGACCCGGTGCCGGACGTCGACCACGAGCTGGTCTCGGAGTCCGACGTCGCCGCGATCAAGGCCAAGGTCCTCGACTCCGGGCTCAGCGTCTCCGAGCTCGTCCAGGCCGCCTGGGCCTCGGCCGCGAGCTTCCGCAAGACCGACAAGCGCGGCGGTGCCAACGGCGCCCGGATCCGCTTGGAGCCCCAGCGCAGCTGGGAGGTCAACGCCTCGGTCGTGCCCGTGGTCGAGAAGCTCGAGGAGATCAAGGCCGAGCTCGAGTCCGCCGGCACCCGCATCTCCCTGGCCGACCTGATCGTCCTGGCTGGCTCGGCCGCGGTCGAGAAGGCCGCCAAGGACGCCGGCGTCGAGGTCACCGTGCCCTTCCACCCCGGCCGCACGGACGCGACCCAGGAGATGACCGACACGGACTCCTTCCGGGTCCTCGAGCCGCGCGCCGACGCGTTCCGCAACTACCTGCGGTCCGGCGAGAAGCAGCAGCCCGAGGTGCTCATGGTCGACCGCGCGTACATGCTCGGCCTGACCGCGCCGGAGATGACCGTCCTGGTCGGCGGCCTGCGGGCGCTGGGCAACAACGTCGGCGGCACCGACCACGGCGTGCTCACCGAGCGCCCCGGCGTGCTGAGCACCGACTTCTTCACCAACCTGCTCTCGCCGGGCACGGTGTGGAAGGCCTCGCAGGACCAGGAGCACGTCTACGAGATCCGCGACGCCTCCACGGACGAGGTGAAGTTCACCGCCACCGAGGTCGACCTGATCTTCGGCTCCAACTCGCGCCTGCGCGCGCTGGCCGAGGTCTACGCCAGCGACGACGCCCGGGAGAAGTTCGTCCGCGACTTCGTCGCCGCCTGGGTCAAGGTCATGGACAACGACCGGTTCGACCTGCGCTGAGCCGCAGCCAGGACCGCACGCTGGCCCGTCGGCGCCTCCCTCAGGAGGCGGCGGCGGGCCAGCGCCGTTCCACGGCACCCCACGGGTCGGCGTACTCCTGCCCCGTGCCGGCGTACGGCGAGCGCCGCTGCGCCAGCGCCGCCAGCGGCGGTCCGGCCAACCGCAGCAGGTAGCGCTTCCAGCCGACCTGCCGGCGGATCTCCTCGAGCAGCTGCGGCCAGCTGACCCGCTGGAAGTCCAGCGCCTCCTGGGCGCGCGCGGTGTCCATCCAGTCCGTGGCGAACCACGTCGTGTCGTCGTCGGGGTCGCCGGGCAGCCCGGGCGGCACCGCACCCTCCATGCCGAGCGCCGAGGTGTAGCCGACGGCGATCTCCCGCTGGAGCAACCGGTGGCTCTCGTCGCCGCCGATCATCAGCACCTCGCCCAGGACGTCGGCCTCGACCGCGGCCGTGAAGGCCCGCGCGACGTCACGCACGTCGACGGTCTGGATCCGTCCGTCGTCCGGCAGCGCCGCGGAGAAGTACGCCGTCGCCGGGTCGTTGCCGGCGCTGGACACCTCGGTGGTCATCACCCCGCCCAGCCGCAGGACGACCCAGGGCGTGGCGGCCGCGCGCACGATCTCCTCGGCCGCGGCCTTGTGCCGGCCGTACAGGTCGCTGGGGGCCAGGGGCGTGTCGGCACCCAGCAGCCCGAGGCCGCGGTGCGGGTTGCGCGAGCCGTGCACCGCCACGCTCGAGGCGTGCAGGATCCGCGCCGACGGGGCGTGCGCGGCGACGGCCTCGACGACGTTGCGGGTGCCGCCGACGTTGACCCGCTCGGCCAGGTCGGGGGCGTCGTAGCAGGCCGGCGGGATGATCGCGGCGAGGTGCACGACGGCCCGCGGGGCGCTCGCCTTCACCAGGCCGCGCGCCTGCTCCGGGGAGGTCAGGTCGGCCCAGCGCCAGTAGAGGTCGCGCTCGCGGGGGAGCGAGGCGGCGTGGTCGCGGTTGGCGCGGGTCCCGAGGTCGGTGGCGACCACCGGGTAGCCGCGTGACCGCAGGGCCGCGACCGTCGCGCGGCCGACCAGGCCGCAGGCGCCGGTGACGAGGACGGGAGCGTCGGTGAGCACGTCGGGAGCCTAGACGGGGAGCGGGAGGGGGACCGGGGGCCGGGCTCAGACCGGGGTGATCGGCAGCGAGCGGCGCGGCTCGAAGACGAACGAGGAGCCGGTGCTGAACCGGGTCACCGCCACCTCGTCGGCCTCCGACGCCGGGTCGCCCTCGACCAACGCCGCGGTCCAGTCCTGCGCGGACCCGACCAGGTCGACGTCGTACCGGGGGTCGACCGCGCGCACCACCGCCTGCAGCGCCGAGGTCTCCCCGGGGCCGACCAGGTCGATCCAGGAGCCGTCCTCGTGGGCCGGTGAGAGGCGCACGTGCAGGCCCCCGCCGTCCACCGTCGCGTCGACGTACGCCGCCGGGTTGAGCAGCGGGTGCAGCGCCAGCAGGCGCAACGCACCCGCGCGGTCGTGGGGGAGGTCGAGCACCCGGTGCAACCGTTCCGCGGCGATGCCGGCCAGCCCGACCAGCTGCTTGCGGCAGATCTCGCGCGCCTGCTCCTCGCTCGCGGCGCGGGCCTGGACCGCGCGCACGAAGGACAGGTTGAGCAGGTGCATCTGCAGGCAGACCTCGTCGGCGATCCGCACCAGCGCCGAGTGCGAGAAGGCGGAGAAGTCGAGGTCGGAGAGCAGCGGGCCGGCGTAGTCGGCAGCACCCTCGTCCGCCGAGGTGCTGGTGTCGATCGGCTCCAGCTCCAGCGAGGCCGCCCGCGTCCGCGCGATGTCGAAGTACGCCGGCAGCGGCTCGACCGGCGGGTGCGCGGCGTCGATGATCACGGTCCAGGCGCAGTGCGGGGTGCGGTCCGCCGGCACCCGCGGGGGGCGGTGGACCGGGCGCACCTGGGCGCGCGGGTTGGTGGCGACCGCGGTGGCGTCGAAGGTCGGGTCCTCGATGTCGTGGCACATCGCCCTCACGTAGTCGGGACCCATCGGCTCCACGTCCATGAGCGCCCCGCAGTGGTCGAGCCGGAACTCGCCGTGCCACGGGTCGTGGACGGTGTAGCGGAAGTCCATGAACTGGGGAGGAGCGCCGATGTCGAGCTGGAGGCCCTTGAAGATCGTCACGACGTCGCCCTCGCCCGCCACGGGCGGTGCGTAGCCGAGCGCGTCCTGCATGCGCCGGGTGTAGATCGGCGAGGCGCCGGACCACTCCTCGATGGCGATCTCGGCCATGGCCTCGCGGCCGAAGGCCTGGATGCACCAGGCCATGCCCGAGCGGTCGATGAGCTGGCCGACGAGCAGCAGCTCCGGGACCAGCCGGGCCAGCTCGTCACGGTCGAGGTCGGCGTAGCGAGACCGGGCGGCGGCCATCAGCCACCCACCCCCGAGTCGAAGACGGGTCCGCAGAGGAAGTCGCCCGAGGAGACCTGCTTCCAGGTGCCCCCGTCGAGCTGGATGAACTTGATGCACCCGGGGGTCTCCTTGGCCCCGATCTGCATGGGGGCGTGGATGCCGTTGGAGTCCCACCCGCGGACGCCGCGCACGGCCTCGACGAGGGCAGGCCCGGTCAGCTTGCCGCCGAGCTCGGTCGCCTTCTGCACGAAGAGCCGGGCCGCGGACCAGGCGAAGAGGCCGTAGTAGTTGGGGATGGAGCCGGGCGCGGTCCGCTCGAGCCACTGGCGGTAGAGCACCATCTCGGGGATCCGGGTGTCGTCGAAGAGCTGGGTGACGGAGTAGACCAGCGTGCCGTCCACGGCCTCGCCGCCCTGCTCGACGTACCTCTCGTCGTAGACCGTGGGGTCGGTGACGAACTGCGCGTCCACGCCCTGCTGCTGCATCGCCTCCTGCAGCCGGATCGTGAACTGGAAGGGCCCGAAGTACTGCACCATCCTCGCCCCGTCGTCCTTCATCTGCTGGGCGTAGGGCGCGTAGTTGAACTCCGAGGTGGCGATGCCCTGCACGCGCACGACCGTGATCCCCTGCTTCTCGAAGGCCGCGGCGAAGCTCTCGGCGTTGACCTTCGCTGCCGGCACGTCGACGTAGTAGATCGACAGGGCCTGTGTCCCCTCGCGCTCGGCCTGCTTGAGGTAGTCGCTGATCGAGCGGGCGTGCAGGTTGGGGGAGAGGGAGTACGCCGAGAAGCAGCTGGGGCACTCGGCGCGCTGCGGCGTGACGGTGAACGCGCGGAGGTCCGGCAGCCCGCACGACTCGGCGGTGGCTGCGCCACCCTGGTCCTGGCTCGAGACCGAGCCGACCGCGGCGAAGGTCTCCGCGCACGCCCGGGTGTAGGCCTGCTGGTCCCCGGCGGAGTCCGAGCGGGTGTCGAGGGCCGACAGACGCAGCGAGCGGCCGCAGATGCCCTTGCTGTTGGTCGCGTTGTAGTAGGTCACGAAGGCCTTGGTGGCGTCCTGGGCGGCCTGGAACAGCCCCGGCACCGGACCGGAGATGTCGGCGACGTTCGCGATCGTGATCTCGGAGTCGGTGATGCCGGTCGAGTTCTCGAAGCCCTCGCACGACCCCGCCTCGACACCGCCGTCGGCGGCGGTGGCGCCCTTGCCCGTCGGAGCGTCGCCGCCGGCAGCGGGCCCACCTCCGGAGCCGCCACTGGTGCCGCCGGTGGTCGTGCCCCCGCCGCTGGCGCCGGAGCCGACCGCCCCGGAGCCTTGGTCGCCGGGCGCGGCCCCGGGGACGGCGCCGTCCTCGGCCACGACGGGTTGGCCGTCGGCCCCGATGAGCACGCCCTGGCCGTTCATCCGGGCCATCGTCCCCGCGTCGATCCGGGACCCGCAGGCGGTGAGGGCGAGGACGAGCGCGGCCGAGCAGGCCAGCACCAGACGTGGTGCCTTGGGCCGACGGGAGGGGCGGTGCATGGGGCCTCCGAGGGGGGCGGGTTCACGGGGTCAACGAGACGTTGAGACCTGGGTCACATCTGGGGCGTGGTCCCGGGGTGCTTGCGTTCCTGCTGGAACAGGTTCTAACTTGGACACGTGTCCAGTCAAGTGTCCATCGTCGCGCGGCAGGTCGTCGACGGTCGCCGCGCCGAGACCCTCGAGCGGCTGCTCGAGGCCGGGGCCGAGGAGCTGCGGGCGGTCGGTCACGAGGCCCTCACCGTGCGGACGGTGGCCGCGCGGGCGGGCGTGTCGCCCGCCACGGCCTACACCTACGTCGCGAGCAAGAACCACCTCTTCGCCGAGCTCTTCTGGCGCTACCTCGACGCCGAGCGGCCCGAGCCGACCGGCACGGACGCGCTGGCCCGCCTGCGCTCGACCACGCGCGCGCTGTGCGAGCACATGGCCGCGGCACCCGAGCTCGCCGCCGCCGTCACCCCGGCGCTGCTGAGCTCGGACCCCGACGTGGAGCGGCTGCGGCTGCGCATCGGCGGGGAGTTCCTGGCCCGCTTCGCCGTAGCCATCGGCGACGACGTGCCGCGGGACCGCGTCGACGCGGTCCTGGAGGCGCTGGTCATGGCCTTCTCGGGCGCGCTGCTCCAGAGCGGCATGGGCCTGATCGCCTACACCGACCTCGCCGACCGCCTCGACCCCGTCGTCGCCGCCATCATGGAGGGCCACCTGTGACGCTGACCCACGAGCCGGCCACGCGCGACGTCGCCGGCTTCGACATCTACGAGCACGCCGTGCAGGACGACCCGCTGCCGTGGTACCGCCTGCTGCGCGACGAGGCGCCGCTCTTCCACAACGTCGAGCACGACTACTGGGTGCTCAGCAGGCACGCCGACGTGCACCGCGCGACCCGTGACGACGAGGGCTTCTCCAACCGGATGGGGGTCACCCTCGACGCGAGCGCGTGGAACGAGCACGCGCACCTGGTGATGTCGTTCCTGGCGATGGACGCCCCCGAGGCGACCCGGCTGCGTCGGTTGGTCTCGCGCGCCTTCACCCCCCGACGGGTGCGCGAGCTCGCGCCGACCGTGGAGCGGCTGACGGCGGCGTACCTCGACGCGGCGCTGGAGCGCGGCCCCTCCCTGGACTGGATCACCGACGTGGCCGGGCGGATCCCGATGGACGTCATCAGCGACATGATGGGTGTGCCGGAGTCCGACCGCGCCGAGGTGCGGCGTCTCTCCGACCTGCTGGTGCACCGCGAGGACGGCCTGCGCGACGTGCCTCCCGCCGGCATCGAGGCCAGCATGACGCTCTTCGCCTACTACGCCGACATGCTCGCCGAGCGGCGCCGCCGCCCCTCCGACGACCTCACCAGCGCGCTGCTCAACGCCGAGGACGAGTCGGGCCGCATGACCGACGCCGAGATCACCGCCTTCCTCTTCCTCATGGTCGTGGCCGGCAACGAGACCACCACCAAGCTGCTGGGCAACGCGCTCCACCACCTCTCGGGGGAGCCCGCGCAGCTGCGCGAGGTGCTCGCCGACCCGACCGGTCCGCTCGTCGACCCGTGGGTGGAGGAGACGCTGCGCTACGACGCCTCGACCCAGTACGTCGCCCGGCTGGTGACCCGCGACCTGTCCCTGCACGGGGTGACCGCACCGGCCGGCAGCAAGCTCCTGCTGGCCCTGGGCGCGGCCAACCACGACGACCGGGTCTTCACCGACCCCGACCGCTTCGACGTCCACCGCAGCCCGGCCGAGCTCGCCGAGCACGTCAGCTTCGGCGGCGGCCGGCACTTCTGCCTCGGCGCCAACCTCGCCCGGCTCGAGGCGCGCCTGGTCCTGCGGGCCCTGGTCGACCGCGTGTGCGACCTCGAGGTCCACCACGACCGGTCGGTGCGCTTCTACTCCGCCAACGTGCGCGGCTTCGCGCGGCTGCCGATCACCGTCACCCCTCGGGCCGGGGCGCGCTGAGGTGGGTCGCGAGAAGTACGCCCGCCCCGAGCGGCGGCCGGTCGTCGTGACCGGTGCCTCCTCGGGCATCGGTGCCGCCACGGCCCGCACCCTGGCGGCCGCGGGCTACCCCGTGGCGCTGGGCGCACGGCGCGAGGAGCGGCTGGTCGAGCTGGTCCAGGAGGTCCGCGACGCCGGTGGTGAGGCGGTCGGGCACCGGCTCGACGTCGCCTCCACGGAGTCGGTGGAGGAGTTCGCGGCCAAGGTCGTGGCCGACCTCGGCGAGGTCGAGGCGGTCGTCTCCGGCGCTGCCCAGCTGGCCCCGGGCACGATCCACGAGGTCGACAGCGACCGGATCTCCCGTGAGCTCGAGGTCAACGTCGTCGGCACCCACCGGCTGGTGCGGGCCTTCGTGCCCGGCATGGTCGAGCGCCGCCGCGGGGACCTCGTGGTCCTCTCCAGCGACGTCGCCGTGCGCGCCCGCCCCTTCATGGGTGCCTACACCGCCGGCAAGTGGGGCCTGGAGGGCCTGGCCCACGCCATGCAGATGGAGCTCGAGGGCACCGGCGTCCGCGTCTCGATCGTGCGGCCAGGCCCCACGTGGAGCGAGATGGGCATGGACTGGGACCCCGCCGAGGCCGCCAAGGTCCTCGACGCCTGGGGCCGCTTCGGCCACGCCCGGCACCCGCACTTCCTGCAGCCCCAGCCGCACGCCGATGCCATCCGCGCCATCCTCGACGCCCCTCGCGGGGTCCACCTCAACCTCGTCGAGGTCTCGCCCGAAGCCCCAGTGGAGGACATGTGACGACCACCCACGAGCGTCCGCCGCACCAGCGGCCGGCCGCCATCGAGGCGATCCCGGAGGTCTCCTTCGCGATCCCCGACGAGGACGGCTGGGGGCACCTGGCCGAGCTGCGCACCGACCCGGTCGCGCTGCTGGAGCGCGTGCACGCCGAGTGCGGCGAGATCGGCCGATTCCGGCTGGTCGACAAGGACGTCGTCCTGGTCACCGGCGCCGAGGTCAACGAGCAGTTCTTCAAGGCGCCGGACACCACGCTGGACCAGGCGGCGGCGTACCCCTTCATGACGCCGATCTTCGGGGAGGGCGTGGTCTTCGACGCCTCGCCCGAGGAGCGCCAGCAGGCGCTGAAGAACCAGGCGCTGCGCGGTGACCAGATGCGCGGGCACGCCCGCACCATCGAGAACGAGATCAACCGGATGGTCGCGCAGTGGGGTGACGAGGGCGAGGTCGACCTGCTCGACTTCTTCGCCGAGCTCACGATCTACAACACGGCTGCCTGCCTGGTCGGGCTGCCGTTCCGCGACGAGATCGACGCCCGGTTCGCCGAGGCCTACCACGGACTGGAGCGGGGCACCGACGCGCTGGCCTACGTCGACGCCTACATGGAGGGCGTGGAGTCCTTCGAGATCCGCGACCGCTCGCGGGCCGTCCTCGTCGACCTCGTGCAGGGGATCATCGACCGACGCCGCGCTCGCGGCACGGTCCCGCGCGAGGAGCGTGACCTGCTCGACGTCCTGATCTCGCTGGACATGAGCGCCGACTACATCACCGGCGTCTTCATCTCGATGCTCTTCGCCGGCCACCACACCTCGTCCGGCACCTCCGCGTGGACCCTGATCGAGCTGATGCGGCACCCGGACCGGATGGCCGAGGTCGTCGCCGAGCTCGACGAGCTGTACGCCGACCCGGGCGACGGCACGACGGTGGAGGTCTCCTTCCAGGCGCTGCGCTCGATCCCGCGGCTGGAGTCGGTCATCAAGGAGACGCTGCGCCTGCACCCGCCGCTGATCATCCTCATGCGCCTGGTGCAGGAGGAGATCGAGCTGGCCGGACACGCCATCCCGCCCGGGACGATCGTCGCCTCCTCGCCGCGGGTCTCGAACCGGTTGGCCGAGGACTTCCCCGACCCCGAGAGGTTCGACCCGAGCCGCTACCTCGACGGCCGCCAGGAGGACCTCCAGAACCGCTGGACCTGGATCCCCTTCGGAGCCGGCAAGCACCGCTGCGTGGGCAACGCGTTCGCGATGATGCAGATCAAGGCGATCTTCTCGGTGCTGCTGCGCGACTTCGAGTTCGAGCTGGTGCAGCCGAGCGAGACCTACCGCGACGACTACTCCAAGATGGTCATCCAGCTCCAGCGCCCCTGCCGCGCCCGCTACCGGAGGCGGCAGAAGGGGCAGCAGCGATGAGCCTCCACGTCCTGGCCGACCTGGACATCTGCCAGGGCCACCAGATGTGCCAGGCCGAGGCGCCGACCGTCTTCGGCTTCGACGAGGCCGCCGACGTCGTCGAGGTCCTCGACGCCCACCCCGACGAGTCGCTGCGACCGCAGGTCGAGGCGGCCGTGAGGTACTGCCCCGCCTTCGCGCTGGGCATCGCTGACCAGGAGGAGACCCATGAGTGACCTGACCCGCGCCGAGATCGACGAGTTCTGGGAGACCTGGCTGCAGGTCAACCGCGACTGCGAGCGCTCCGGCGACTGGCGGCCGATGGCCGAGTGGTACGCCGAGGACTGCACCTACGGCTGGATGCTCACCCCCGACGAGCACTTCATGGCGGTGGGCCGCGACCAGGTCCGCGACTGGGCCATCGGCATCGAGATGGACGGCTTCGACGGCTGGCACTACGACTACATGTGCACCGTCGTGGACGAGCAGAAGGCCATGGTCATCGGCTTGTGGAAGCAGATGTCGGGGATCATCGACGACCGCACCGGCAAGGAGTTCGAGGTCACCGGTCTCGGCGGCTCGTGGTTCGGCCTGAAGCGGGTCGCCGAGGGCGCGGACGCCGGCCAGGTGAAGATCGACTGGCAGCGCGACTGGTTCGACTTCGGGTCGATGGCGCACACCATGATGGAGATCCTCTCCTCGGGCAAGGCGCCGGCGACTCTCCAGGAGCGGGTCAAGGTCTTCGGCCACGACGTGCCCGGCCACTACCACCTGGCCGACCTGCCCTCGACGGTCTGGCCGCCGCCGGTCGAGGCGGGGAAGTACGTCACGCAGGCACCCGCCCCCGTGGGTGTGCTCGACGAGGGGGCCGGGGCATGAGCCGCTTGACCATCACGCTGCCGCCTGCCCAGCAGCTCGTGGACGGCAAGCTGACCGGCGCGTCCGACGGCGCGACGTACCCGATCCTCGACCCGGCCACCGGCCAGCAGATCGGCGTCGCCCCCGACAGCACCGCCGACGACGTCGACGCGGCGATCGCGGCCGCACGGCGGGCCTTCGACGAGTCCGACTGGGCCACCGACCGCGACCTGCGCGTGCGCTGCCTGCGCCAGCTGCACGCGGCGCTGCTGGAGGAGGCGGAGGAGCTCAAGACCCTCACCACCGCCGAGGTCGGCATGCCCGGCTTCATGATGATGGCGGCCGGCTTCGACGTGCCGGTCGAGGGGCTGAGGTGGGTCACCGACCTGCTCGAGGGCTACGCGTTCGAGACCGACCTGGGCGAGGCCGCCCCGATGGGGATCCCCACGCGGCGCACCGTGCGGCGCGAGCCGGTCGGGGTGGTCGCGGCGATCTCGCCGTGGAACGTGCCGACCCAGATCAACCTGGCCAAGATCGGCCCGGCCCTGGCTGCGGGCTGCACCGTCGTCCTCAAGCCCGCGCCGGACACCCCGTGGGTGGCCGCGGAGCTCGGGCGCCTGGTGGCCGAGCGCACCGACATGCCCGCCGGGGTGCTCAACGTCGTCACGCCGCGGTCCAACGAGGTGGCCGCCCGTCTGACCTCCGACCCCCGCGTCGACATGGTCTCCTTCACCGGGTCCACCGCGACCGGGCGCGCGATCATGGCCGCGGCCGCACCCACGCTGAAGAAGGTCTTCCTCGAGCTCGGCGGCAAGTCGGCCGCGGTCGTCCTGGACGACGCCGACGTGGCCTCCGCCGCAGCCGGCACCGCCTTCACCGTCTGCATCCACGCCGGCCAGGGCTGCGCGCTCACGACCCGGCTCGTGGTGCCCCGCGAGCAGTACGACGTCGCCGTGCAGGCGGCCGCGGACACGATGGCGGCGATCGGCACCGCCGACCCGGCCGACGAGGGAGCGATCTGCGGCCCGGTGATCTCCCGCGTGCAGCGCGACCGGGTCGAGGCCTACCTGCGTCTCGCCGAGGAGGAGGGCGGCAGGTTCGCCACCGGTGGCCACGTGCAGGAGAAGGACGGCGAGCTCGCCGGCGGCTGGTGGGTCGAGCCGACCGTGGTCGCGGGCCTGGACAACAGCAGCCGGCTGGCCCAGGAGGAGATCTTCGGGCCGGTCCTGGTCGTGATCCCGCACGACGGCGACGACGACGCGGTGCGGATCGCCAACGAGTCCGACTTCGGCCTCTCCGGCTCGGTCACCGCCGGCGACCCCGAGCGGGCCGCCGCCGTGGCCCGCCGCATCCGCACCGGCACCGTCTCCGTCAACGGCGGGGTCTGGTTCAGCCCGGATGCCCCGTTCGGCGGCTACAAGCAGTCCGGCCTGGGCCGCGAGATGGGCGTGGCCGGCTTCGAGGAGTACCTCGAGACGAAGACGCTCGCGTTTCCCGCTTGAGCTTGCTCAAGCGGGAAACAGGCGAGCGGGTCGAGCAAGCCCGCGACCGAGGCACGAGGTCGCGACGGCGTGTCGAGACCGCGTGACGTACCTAGGAACGGCGACAACAGGCAGATGAGAGAGAAGACGAGCATGAGATTCCACGACAAGGTCGCCGTCGTCACCGGCGCGGCCCAGGGCATCGGCGAGGCCTACGCCAGGGCGCTCGCCGCCGAGGGCGCGAAGGTGGTCGTCGCCGACCTCAACGCCGAGGCCGGCGAGCAGGTGGCCAAGCAGGTCGAGGCCGACGGCGGCACGGCGATGTTCGTGCGCACCGACGTCAGCAGCCACGAGTCCGCCGCGGCCATGGTCGAGGCCGTCACCGCGGCGTACGGCGGGATCGACCTGCTGGTCAACAACGCCGCGATCTACGGCGAGATGGCCTTCGACCTGCTCATCAGCGTCGACTGGGACTACTACAAGAAGTTCATGTCGGTGAACATGGACGGCGCGCTGGTGATGACACGGGCGGTCTACCCGGAGATGCAGAAGCGGGGCGGGGGCGCGATCGTCAACCAGTCCTCGACCGCGGCCTACCTCTACTCCGGGTTCTACGGCCTGGCCAAGGTCGGCGTGAACGGCCTGACCCAGCAGCTGGCCCACGAGCTCGGCGGCATGCGCATCCGGGTCAACGCCATCGCTCCCGGGCCCACCGACACCGAGGCCACGCGGGTCCAGGCCGGCGACGCCGCCAAGGACATCGTCCGCACCAGCCTCGCGCTCAAGCGGATGGGCCGGGTCGAGGACATGGTCGGCGCCTGCCTCTACCTGCTCTCCGACGAGGCCTCGTGGGTGACCGGGCAGATCCTGGCCGTCGACGGCGGCCAGACCTTCCGCCTGTGAGCGCGGGTCTCCAGGTCGGCTTCGTCGGCCTCGGCAACATCGGCAAGCCGATGGCGCTGCGGCTCGCGGCGGCCGACGGGATCTCCCTCGGGGTGCACGACGTCGCGCCCGGCCCCCTCGAGGAGCTGGCCGCCGCCGGCGCCACCGTCGCCTCGTCGGTGCCCGAGCTGGCTGCCGACTGCGACGTGCTGTGCGTGATGGTGCGCGACGACGAGCAGGTGCGCGACGTCATGGGCCAGGTCCTCGGTGTCGCGGGGGACCGGCTGACCGTCGTGGTGCACTCCACGGTCGCGCCGGACACCCCGCGCGCCCTCGAGGTGACCGCCGCCCGGCACGGGGTGCGCGTGCTCGACGCCCCCGTCTCCGGCGGCGGCATGGGCGCGGCGGCCGGCACCCTGGCGATCCTGGTCGGGGGCAGCGACGACGCCTTCGCCGCCGCCCACCCGGTGCTCGCGGCGATGAGCAGCAAGGTCGTGCACGCCGGGCCGATCGGGGCCGGCACGCGCTTCAAGCTCGCCCGCAACCTCATGCACTTCGTGGCGTTCACCGCCGCGACCGAAGCCCAGCGGCTGGCGGAGGCCGCCGGCCTGGACCTGCGCGCGCTCGGCGACGTGGTGCGCCACACCGACGCCGTCACCGGCGGCCCGGGCGCGATCATGCACCGCGAGACGACCGCCCCCATCGCCGAGGACGACTTCTGGTTCGGGGTCTTCGAGCACGTCGTCGCGCTGGGGGAGAAGGACCTCACCTTCGCCACGGCGCTGGCCGACGAGCTCGGTGTCGACGTGCCGCTGGCCCGCCTCGCGCTCGAGCGCCTCGCCCCCGGGCTGGGCATGCCGCACTCTCCCCTCCTGGCCGACCCCGCCGCCGACGACACCGCGACCGAGGAGCACCCGTGACCGACCGTCCCGGCAAGTTCGATCACCTGCCCGAGACCCGCCGCCGCGGTCTGGAGAAGATGGAGCAGGTCTACGGCTTCGAGATGTCCGACGGCGAGGGCGACTTCTTCCGCTACACCGCCGACCACCTCTTCGGTGACGTCTGGCAGCGCCCCGGGCTCTCCGACCGGGACCGCCGACTGCTGCTCATCGGCCTGCTCGCCGGCAAGGGGTACGCCGACGTGCTCGGCATCCAGGTGCCGGCCGCCCTCGCCAACGGCGAGCTCGACGACGCGGCCCTCCGGGAGGTCGTGATCATGGTCTGCCACTACGCCGGCTGGCCCGATGGCGCGAAGCTCAACGCCGTCGTCGAGGACGCCATCGGCAAGGCCGAGCGCGCCCGGGACCAGGCCGGGAACTGACCGGTCCAGTCGGGCAGGCCCTCCTGTCAGAATCTGTGCCAGAGCTCTTGACCGACCCCTAGGACCCCTCTTGAATCCTCCTGTGAGCTACGACACCGTCATCCGCCGCGGCCTCTGGTTCGACGGGACCGGCGCCGCACCCTCGATCCGCGACCTCGGCATCCGCGACGGCCGCGTCGTCGAGGTGTCCGTGGACCCGCTCGAGGCAGGCCCCGGCACCGAGGTCGTCGACGCGACGGGCCGCTGGGTGATGCCGGGGATGGTCGACATCCACACGCACTACGACGTGGAGGTGCTCGAGGGCCCGGGGCTCTCGGAGTCCCTGCGGCACGGCATCACGACGCTGCTGCTCGGCTCCTGCTCGCTCTCCACCGTCCACGTCGACCCGGTCGACGCCGGTGACCTCTTCGGCCGGGTCGAGGCGATCCCGCGCGAGCACGTCATCGGGGCGCTGCAGCGGCTGCGCGACGCCGGCGAGGGCTGGGACGGCCCGGCGGAGTACGTCGAGGCGCTCGAGCGCCGTGCGCTCGGCCCCAACCTCGCGGCCTTCGTCGGCCACTCCGACCTGCGCGCCGCGGTCATGGGCCTGGACCGCGCGACCCGCAAGGAGGTGCGACCCAGCCGCTCGGAGGTCGCGCGCATGGAGCGGATGCTCGGCGACGCCCTCGACGCCGGCTTCGTGGGCATGTCGGCCCAGCAGCTGCTCTTCGACAAGCTCGACGGCGACCTGTGCCGCTCGCGCACGCTGCCCTCGACCTACGCCAAGCGCCGCGAGATGCGCCCCCTGCGCTCGCTGCTGCGTCGCCGCGGCCGGGTGCTGCAGGCCGGCCCCGACGCCAGCCACCCGCACACGATCGTCACCCAGGCGCTCGGCTCGATCGGCTGGGGCAAGCAGCCGGCGCTGCGCACCAGCCTGCTCTCGGCCGCCGACATCAAGGCCATCCCCTTCGTCATCCACCTGATGAACCTGCTCGGCGGCGTGGTCAACCGCCTCGGCGCCGACTTCCGCTGGCAGCACCTGCCCGTGCCGTTCGAGGTGTACGCCGACGGCATCGACCTGGTGATCTTCGAGGAGTTCGGCTCGGGGGCGACCGCGCTGCACCTGCAGGAGCAGGCCGCGCGCGAGGAGCTCTTCCGCTCCGAGGAGTACCGCCGGGCCTTCCGCAAGGACTACGAGTCGAAGTACGGCCCGCGGGTGTGGCACCGCGACTTCTTCGACGCCGAGATCGTGGCCTGTCCCGACGCCTCGGTCATCGGCAAGTCCTTCGGCCAGGTCGGCCTCGAGCGCGGCGGACTCCACCCGGTCGACGCCTTCCTCGACCTCGTCCTCGAGCACGGCACCGCCGTGCGCTGGCGCACCACCATCTCCAACCACCGCCCGAAGGTCCTGCAGCGGATGGCGCAGAGCCCGCACGTGCAGATGGGCTTCTCCGACGCCGGTGCGCACCTGCGCAACATGGCCTTCTACAACTTCGGGCTGCGGCTGCTCAAGCACGTGCGCGACGCCGAGGTCGCCGGTCGGCCGTTCCTCACGGTCGCCCAGGCCGTGCACCGGCTCACCGGCGAGCTCGCGGACTTCTACGGCATCGACGCCGGGCACCTGCGCGTCGGCGACCGTGCCGACGTGCTCGTGGTCGACCCGGCCCACCTGGACGCCTCGCTGGAGGAGTACCACGAGGCGCCGGTGGAGATCTACGGCGGGCTGCGCCGGATGGTCAACCGCAACGACGCCGCGGTGCCGCTGGTGATGGTCGGTGGTCAGGTGGTGGTCCGCGACGGCGAGCCGACCGACATCGTCGGCCGGCAGCGCACCGGGTCGTTCCTGCGGGTGGGTCAGCCGACGGCGGCGCCCGCTGCTGCTCCGGACGCGTCGCCCGCGGTCAGGGGCACTGCGCCAGCACCCGCCTGAGCGCGGCGTCCTCGGAGTCGTCGACGGCGAGGTCCCAGGCGTCCTTGACCGCCACCCAGCGCAGCACGTAGGCGCACTGGAAGCGGGCCCGGGGGAGCCAGGCGGCCGGGTCGTCGTCACCCTTGGCGGCGTTGGTCGGCCCGTCGGAGGCCACCAGCACGCCGAGGTCGTTGGCGAAGGCCTCGCGCCGCGCTGCGCTCCAGCCGCTCGCGCCCGAGCGCCAGGCCTCGGCGAGCGGGACGACGTGGTCGATCTGCACGGCCTGCGCCTGGGCGGGGTCCTTCATGTCGGTCATGACCAGCCGCGCCCCGGTGTAGGGGTCGACCCACGTGCCGGCTAGCACGTCGTGGTCGCAGCCGTCCTGGCGGGTCGTCGTGGTGCTGCCGGGCTCGGCGTCGCGCACGAGCACGTCGTCGCGCTGGTTGCAGCCGTTGCCGTCCACGTCGGACCACGGCGGCCCGAAGGCGTCGCGGTCGTACGCCGGTCCGCCCGGGTCCCGGTCGGTCCGCGGCAGCCGGCCCAGGGCGTCGAGCGCGTCGGCAGGGGACAGCTCGCGCACGGGGGCCGGGTCCGCCGACGGCGTACGGTCGGTCGCCGGGAGGGTGCAGCCCGACGCCAGCACGGCGACCGCCGCCCCCAGGGACGCCCGGGCAGCCGCGCGGCGGAGGGCGGGGGAGCAGGGCACGGGCGGAGCCTCCCACGTCCCGCCGACACCGCGGCGCACCGCGGCACCGTGCGGCACCGCGGCTGCCCGCGGCTGCGGAACGGGAAGTGCGGACGACGGTGCCGCGTCGGCCCTAGGTTGGCCCCATGAGTCAAGCACCCGCAGGGTGGCACCTGCAGCCGGACGGTCGCGAGCGCTACTGGGACGGCACGCAGTGGACCGCCCACTTCCGCCCCGGCCCCGCCCAGCAGGCCCCCGAGGGCCAGCCGACGTACTACCCCGACCCCACCGCCCAAGCCGCGCAGGCCGCCCAGGCCGACCCGGCCCAGCAGGGCTACCCGCAGGGGTACGCCGGCTACCAGCAGGGCTACCCGCAGCAGGGCTACGGCCCGGCGTACCCCCAGCAGGGCTACGCGCCCGGCTACCAGGGCACGCCCTCGTCGGGGTCCTCCAACACCACGAAGATCGTGCTCATCGTCATCGGCGTGCTGATCCTGGTCCTCGGTGGCGGCTGCCTGGCCGTGGTCGCCCTCGTCGGTGGTGCCGTCAACGAGGCCGTGGAGACGATCGAGCGCGAGGACGACCAGCCCGGGGGCCCCGACAACCCGCTGGAGATCACCGAGGGAGAGGCCTTCGAGGTCTCCGGCTTCGACTACGACCCCGGGTGGTCGGTGGTCGGTGACTTCGTCGACGACGCCGACATCGAGGGGCTCAAGCTCACCAACAACCGGGACACCCCCCGACAGCGCCTTCGTCGAGATCAAGCTCTGGTCCGGCAACGAGATGCTGGCCACCGTCGACTGCTACACCGACGAGGTCGCCGTCGGCACCAAGGTCACCGTGGACTGCTCGTCCTTCGACGACCTGCCGGCCAGCTACGACAGGATCACCATCAACGACACGTTCTGAGCAGCGGCCCACGAGGGCCGTGCACGGCGAGAGCCCCCGACCAGGAGGTCGGGGGCTCTCGTGCTGGTGGGCGATACTGGGTTTGAACCAGTGACCTCTTCCGTGTCAAGGAAGCGCGCTACCGCTGCGCCAATCGCCCGGGTCTTGAGTTGTGGTGGGGCTGGAGGTGGGTACGGGATTTGAACCCGTGTACACGGATTTGCAGTCCGTTGCCTCGCCTCTCGGCCAACCCACCGCGGAGGCCAAACAATGGAGAGACCTCTCCGAGCGGACGACGAGGCTCGAACTCGCGACCTCAACCTTGGCAAGGTTGCGCTCTACCAACTGAGCTACGTCCGCTTGCTTCCCCAGGGTTGCCCCTGGCGAACGACGGAAACAGTAGCCCATGGCCCAGACCGCGCCAAATCCGGGTCACCACGGCGTTTCGGCCCCCTGACAGGACCGTGAACAGCCCGCTGACCAGCGGCTTACAGTGACCGCCATGCACGCCTGGGTGGACGGTTCCCTGCTCCTCGACCCGACCGCCGCAGCGGTCCGCGTCACCGACCACGGCCTCACCGTCGGCGACGGGGTCTTCGAGTCGGTCAAGGTCGTCGACGGCCGGCCGTTCGCCCTCGGCCCGCACCTGGACCGGCTCGAGCGCAGCGCCCTCGGCCTCGGTCTCGAGGCACCGGACCGCCCGCTGGTGGAGGAGGGCGTGCGGGCCGTGCTGGACGCCGAGCACCTGCCGCTCGGGCGGTTGCGCATCACCGTCACCGGAGGGCCCGCGCCCCTGGGCTCCGGCCGGGGGGACGAGGGCCAGACCGTGGTGGTGGTGGCCGTCCCCATGGCGCCCGCCGCCGCCTCGGCGGCAGTCGTCACCGTGCCCTGGCCCCGCAACGAGCGCGGCGCGACCGCCGGGCTCAAGACGACGTCGTACGCCGAGAACGTCATCGCCCTCGCCCACGCCCAGCGACAGGGAGCCGACGAGGCGTTGCTGGCCAACACCGTCGGCGACCTGTGCGAGGGCACCGGCTCCAACGTCTTCTACGTGACCGACGGCGAGCTGCGGACCCCCACGCTGGCCAGCGGCTGCCTGGCCGGGGTGACCCGTGCGCTCGTGCTCGAGTGGTGCGGGGGAGTCGAGGTCGACGCGCCCCTGGCCGAGGTGGCGGCGGGTGCTTCGGAGGTCTTCCTGGTCTCGACCACCCGTGACGTGCAGCCCGTGCTGCGCTGGGACGGTCGGACGTGGGACCACCCGGGGCCGCTCACCCTCGAGGTCGCGCGCACGTGGGCGCTGAGGAAGCCCGAGGGCTTCTGAGGACTTCTGAGGGTGAGGGCTGCCGGGGCTCAGGCGCCCTGGAGCAGGTCGGCCACCAGCGCGTCGAGGTCCAGGTGGTCGGACTCGGTGCCGAGCGGCACCAGCGCGAGCGTGCGGGCCAGGAAGTCGTCGAGCTCGGCCATGTCCAGCCGCAGCACCAGCCGCCCGCCCGGCGCCTGGAGTCGGATGACCACCGCGTCGTCCAGGTCAGGGGTCAGGGCCGGCCAGACCATGACGTCGCCGTCGCCGGTCGGGCTGCCGGCCCCCACGACCAGCAGCTCGCGGGCGACCATCCAGGTCACGTCGCCCTCGGCGGTGTGGAAGACCAGCGCGACGGCGTACGGGTCCTGGGGGTCGTAGGTCAGCGAGACCGGCACCTCGCCGCCGCGCTCGCCGGGGACCTCCAGGGACACCATGCGCACCTCGCTGACCAGCACCGTCACCGGGCCGGTCACGTGGCCGTGGGTGGGGTCGGGGTGGTTGTGCATCGGTCCTCCTGGCTGTCGTCTCTGGCGGGGAGACGTGCTTCCGATCGGCCCATGACGCGGAATCCTGCGGAGTTTCTCCAGGTGCTCGACGCCGATGCGGAGCAGGGGTGCGCCATGCGCTACAGTCGGCCACCGCACGGGCGATTGGCGCAGTGGTAGCGCGCTTCGTTCACACCGAAGAGGTCACTGGTTCGAACCCAGTATCGCCCACCCTTGCTTGGCACCTGAGTGGTAGCGCGGCTCTGCCGATCGCATCGAAGAGGTCACTGGTTCGAATCCGGTATCCCCCACCGACACGGAGCCGTACGCAGACGCGTGCGGCTCTGTTCCTTTGCTGCCATGGTGAGGACATGCGCCGCCGACTCCTCGCGTCCGCCGTCCTCCCGTTCGCCCTCGCCGTGACCCTGACCGCGTGCGGCTCCGAGAGTGCGGACCCCGGCACCGAGGTCGCGACCGACTCCGCCGGCGCCTCGCCCACGGCGTCAGAGGAGCCCTCGGAGCAGCCCGAGCCCAGCAGCGAGCCCAGCGCCGAGCCGTCCGTGGACCCGGACCCCGCGGTGGTCGAGGGGCTGGACCTGGCCTTCGACGCCGATGCGCTCACGATGACGCTGGAGGTGCCGGAGCTGGTCGCCAGCGACCGGCTGCTGGTGCTCTACCGCTGGCAGACCCGCGACGTGCGGGTGGCGGTCGAGACCACCCTCGTCGGGGACGAGCCGGTCGTGCGCGGGGTGTGGAGCGACGGCAGCGCCGAGATGAGCGGCAAGGTCCAGGACGTCGAGGCCGACTGGGACCTCGCGGGCGGCACCGTGACGATCACCCTGCGCGAGCGACTCAACGGCGACCGGGCCGAGGTGTCGGCGACCGGGCTGGGTCCGAAGGACCGCTACGCGACGGAGCAGTCGGCGTACGCCGTCACCGAGGCTGTCGAGCGCGGCTGACCCGCACCGCTCCCGAGGCGCGGCGAGAGCGACCCGATATCGGGTGGGGTGGCGCTGCGGCCGCTCGATACCCTGCTCGGACGCCCCGACCACGGGGACCCCCGCAGCAGAGGAGCACCACCGTGTCCGAGATGAGCATCGTCCGCGTCCACGCCGGGGAGCGTCAGGACCGGACGGTCACCACGGGCACGAAGGCGTGGGAGCTGTTCGCCGACGACACCGAGGTCGTCGCCGCGCGGGTGGGCGCCCCCGGTCAGGAGAAGAGCCTGAAGGACCTCTCCTACGTGCTCGTGGACGGCGACGAGGTCGAGTCGGTCCCGATCGACAGCAAGGACGGCCACGACATCCTGCGCCACTCCTGCGCGCACGTGATGGCCCAGGCCGTCCAGCAGCTCTACCCCGAGGCCAAGCTCGGCATCGGCCCGCCGATCACCGACGGCTTCTACTACGACTTCGACGTCGAGACCCCCTTCGTGCCGGAGGACCTCGCCAAGATCGAGACCGCGATGCGCAAGATCATCAAGGAGGGCCAGCGCTTCGAGCGCCGGGTCACCACCGATGCCGACGCGATCGACGAGCTGCAGGACGAGCCGTACAAGATCGAGCTGATCGGGCTCAAGGGCTCCGGCAACGCCGAGGACGCCGCCGAGGGGGCGAGCGCCGAGGTGGGCGCCGGAGAGCTGACGATCTACGACAACGTGCGCCGCAACGGCGAGGTGGCCTGGTCCGACCTGTGCCGCGGTCCGCACCTGCCGACCACCAAGCGGATCCCCGCCTTCAAGCTGATGCGGTCCGCGGCGGCGTACTGGCGCGGCAACGAGAAGAACAAGCAGCTCCAGCGCATCTACGGCACCGCGTGGGAGTCCAAGGAGGCGCTCGAGGCGCACCTGCACCGGATCGAGGAGGCCGAGCGGCGCGACCACCGCAAGCTCGGGCGCGACCTGGACCTCTTCTCCTTCCCCGACGAGATCGGCTCCGGCCTCGCGGTCTTCCACCCCAAGGGCGGGGTGATCAAGCGGGTCATGGAGGACTACGTCCGCCAGCGCCACATCGAGGAGGGCTTCGAGTACGTCGGCACCCCGCACCTGACCAAGGACCAGCTCTTCTACACCTCGGGCCACCTGCCGTACTACGCGGACACCATGTTCCCGCCCATGGAGTTCGAGGGCAGCAACTACATGGTCAAGCCGATGAACTGCCCCATGCACAACCTCATCTACCGCTCGCGCGGCCGGTCCTACCGCGAGCTGCCGCTGCGGCTCTTCGAGTTCGGCTCGGTCTACCGCTACGAGAAGTCCGGCGTCGTGCACGGCCTGACCCGCGTGCGTGGCCTGACCCAGGACGACTCGCACTCCTACGTCACCGCCGAGCAGGCGCCGGGCGAGATCAAGCACCTGCTCGACTTCGTGCTCGGCCTGCTGCGCGACTTCGGGATCGACGACTTCTACCTCGAGCTCTCGACCCGCGACGACTCCAAGCCCGACAAGTTCGTCGGCTCCGAGGAGGACTGGGCGGTCGCCACGAAGGTGCTCGAGGACGTGGCGGTCGCCTCGGGCCTGGAGCTCGTGCCCGACCCCGGAGGCGCGGCCTTCTACGGACCCAAGATCTCCGTCCAGGCACGCGACGCCATCGGGCGCACCTGGCAGATGTCGACCATCCAGTACGACTTCAACCAGCCGGCCCGCTTCGAGCTGGAGTACAACGGGGCCGATGGCGCCAAGCACCAGCCGGTGATGATCCACTCGGCCAAGTTCGGCTCCCTGGAGCGGTTCTTCGGCGTGCTCGTCGAGCACTACGCCGGGGCCTTCCCCCCGTGGCTGGCCCCGGTGCAGGTGGAGGCGATCCCGATCGCCGAGCGGCACCACGACTACCTCCACGACATCGCGCGCCGCATGAAGGTGCAGGGCCTGCGGGTCGAGGTCGACGACTCCGACGACCGGATGCAGAAGAAGATCCGCAACGCGCAGCTGCAGAAGGTGCCGTTCATGATGATCGCCGGCGACGACGACGTCGAGGCGGGCGCGGTGTCCTTCCGCTACCGCGACGGCCGCCAGGACAACGGCGTCCCGGTCGAGGAGGCGATCGCCCGGGTCGCCGCGGCGGTGGCCTCGCGCGAGCAGGTCTGACGCGGCGGGTCTCGTGGCTCGCTCTGCTCGCACCTCGACCGGCGGGCGAGCGAGCCTGCTGGTGGTGCTCGTCCTGGCGCTCTCGGCGTGCGGGGGCGGGAGTGAGGACGCGGCCCTCCCCGAGGTGGTCGCGACCGAGCGCCCCTCGGGCGCGCCCGCGCCGTTCCCCGCCATCGGGGAGGACTCCGACGAGGGCCGGGTCGGCGCCGACGGGCTCGCGCTGGCCGACGTCGAGGCGATGCGCGACCTCGCCGCGCTGGCCGAGGGGCTGGCGGGCGAGCAGCCCGCCGTGCCCGCACGCGACGGCAGCCCCGTGCTCGGCGGGGACGTGTCGTGGCCGCAGTGCCCGCCCGGCCTCGGCATCCCGCAGCGGCGCACGCTGGGCCTGCCCATGCCCCTGCCCTCGGCGGAGTACGTCGTCGTCGGGCTCACCAACGGTCCCGGCTTCTACCCCAACCCCTGCCTGGCCGACCAGGTCGCGTGGGTGCGCGAGCGGGGCCTGCTGATCTCGGCGTACGCCGTCCTGAGCTACCCCGACCGCGCGGCACTGGAGCGCTTCGGCGACGACGGCCCCTTCGACGGGGCCACCCCGCTGGGAGCCCTGCGCAACATCGGCTACCAGCAGGCGCTCTACAACATCCGCTCGATGCGGGCGGCCGGCCTCGAGACCCCCTTCGTGTGGCTGGACGTCGAGCCCGTGGCGCTCTTCGAGTGGTCCGACGACCCGGTGGCGAACGCGGCGGTGGTCGAGGGGAGCCGGCGCGGCTACGAGGACGCCGGCTACCGCGTGGGCGTCTACTCCACGCCGTACCTCTGGGAGCAGATCGTGGGCGACCTCTCGCTCGGCGTGCCCGAGTGGCGGGCGGCGGGGGAGAGCGGACGCGAGGAGGCGCTCTCCCGCTGCGGCCCCGAGTGGTCGATCCAGGGCGGCGAGCCCGTGATGGGCCAGTGGCTGGAGGACGACCGCGACCTCAACCTGACCTGTCCGGGCATCTCGCGGGACCTCGGGCGGTGGTTCGGGGTTACTGACGGGTAACACTAAATGCGACACGATGTCGCGCATACCCTTGTTTCCGGACGTCGTGTCGCAGTAACGTGCTGTCAACGCTCCACCCCAGCCCAGACGACGACGTCCCGAGCCACGAGGTGACCCGACGATGACCGCGATGCAGATCCCCATCCAGCTGCCCACCGCCGCGCCGACCTACGAGCAGCGCCTGCAGACCCTGTCCGAGGCCTCCGTGCACCAACACTTCGACGCCTTCAAGGACATCGCCTGGGACGACCCGGCCTACGCCATCGACCCGACGGACCCGCGCTGGATCCTGCCGAAGGCCGACGTGCTGGGCCGCACCGAGTGGTACCAGTCGCTGCCGCAGGCCGAGCAGGTCCGGATCGGGCTCTACCGCCAGGCCAACGTGACCAAGGTCGGCCTGCAGTTCGAGCAGATCCTCATCGCCGGGCTGATGAACTACGCCTTCTCGCTGCCCAACGGCTCCGCGGAGTTCCGCTACTCCACGCACGAGGCGACCGAGGAGTGCCACCACACCCAGATGTTCCAGGAGTTCGTGAACCGCTCGGGCCAGCCGGTCCAGGGTGGCTCGCTGCTCTTCCGCGCCGTCGCGCCGTTCCTCCCCCTGGCCGCCAAGTGGGTGCCGTTCGGCTTCTTCTACGGCGTGCTCGCGGGCGAGGAGCCGATCGACCACGTGCAGAAGTCGATCCTGCGCGCGGGCAACGACATGCACCCGCTGCTGCAGCGGATCATGCAGATCCACGTCGCCGAGGAGGCCCGCCACATCGGCTTCGCGCACCAGTACCTCGAGCACAAGGCCCCGCGGCTCAAGCGCGGCGAGCGGATCGTGCTGAGCCTGCTCGTGCCGGTCATCATGAAGTGGCTGTGCAACGAGATCCTCGTGCCGAGCAAGAAGGCGCGCAAGGACATGGGCATCCCGAAGCACGTGATGAAGGAGGTCTACTGGGACTCCCCGGAGTCGCAGAAGTTCCTGCGCGACCTGTTCGGCGACGTGCGGATGCTGGCCGAGAGCACCGGGATGATGAACCCCGCCTCCAAGCGCGTGTGGCGCGCGATGGGCATCGACGGCCGGCCCTCGCGGTTCCGCAGCGAGCCCGCGTCCGCGGCCGCCTGACCAGGCCCCGCCCGAGAGCCTCCGGGGGAGCGCCGTGCCGTACGTCGTCACCCAGTCCTGCTGCTCCGACGCCTCGTGCGTCGTGGCCTGCCCGGTCAACTGCATCCACCCCGCGCCCGGTGAGCCGGACTTCGCGACCGCAGAGATGCTCTACATCGACCCGGCCGGCTGCGTGGACTGCGGCGCCTGCGCCACGGCCTGCCCGGTCGACGCGATCAAGCCGCACACGCTGCTGACCGCCGCCGAGCAGCCGTTCCTCGGGCTGAACGCGGAGTACTACCAGGTCTTCCCGCACGCCGACCGCACCCCGGTCGCGGTCGTCCCGCCGCAGCGTCGCCTGCGCTCGGACCGGCCCGTCCGGGTGGCGGTCGTGGGCGCCGGGCCCGCCGGTCTGTACGCCGCCGACGAGCTGCTCAAGCACCCCGAGCTCTCCGTGGACGTGCTCGACCGGCTGCCCACGCCGCACGGGCTGGTCCGGGCCGGGGTCGCACCCGACCACCAGCACACGAAGCAGACCCAGCGGCTCTTCGCCCAGGTCGAGGAGCTGCCCGGCTTCCGCTACCTGCTCGGTGTCGAGGTGGGCCGGGACGTGACCCGCGCCGAGCTCGACGAGCGCTACGACGCGGTCGTGTGGACCGTCGGCGCCTCGGCCGACAAGCCGCTGCGCGTGCCCGGCGAGGACCTCCCGGGCTCGCTCTCGGCCACCGAGGTCGTCGGTTGGTACAACGGTCACCCCGACCACCAGGACCTCGCCGTCGACCTGTCCTCGCCCACGGGCCGGGTCGTGGTCGTCGGCAACGGCAACGTCGCCCTGGACGTGGCCCGCGTGATGACGCTGGACCCCGAGCTGCTGCGCGGCACCGACGTCGCCGGCCTGCCCTGGACCGTCCTCGCGCAGAGCGCCGTGCGCGAGGTGGTCGTGCTCGGCCGTCGCGGGCCGGCCCAGGCCGCCTTCACCCTGCCCGAGCTCGTGGGCCTGGTCGGCCTGGTCGACCAGGGCCTGCTCGACGTCGTCGTCGACCTCGGCGGCGAGCCGCTGCCCGCGGACACGCCGGTCGGTCGGGTGCTCGCCCTGCTGCCGTCGTACGACGCCGGCGTGCCGGTCGACCCCGCGCGGCGCCGGATCGTGCTGCGCTTCCTCGCCCAGCCGGTCGCCGTCCTGGGCGAGACCCGGGTCGAGGCGGTCGAGGTCGAGCGCACCCGGCTGGTCGCGGGTGCCGACGGTGCGGTGCGCGCCGAGGGGACAGGGGAGACCGAGCTGCTGGAGTGCGGACTGGTGCTGCGCGCGGTCGGCTACCACGGACGCGAGGTCACCGACCTGCCATACGACCCGGCCACCGGCACCGTCCCGAGCGACCACGGTCGGGTCGAGCCCGGCACCTACGTCGCCGGCTGGGTCAAGCGCGGTCCGTCGGGCTTCATCGGCACCAACAAGTCCTGCGCGCAGGAGACGGTGGACCGTCTGCTCGACGACCTCGACGCCGGCACCACCAGCCCGCCGACGCGCGATGCCGACGACCTGCCCGCGCTGCTCGCCAGCCGCGGCGTCACGGTCCTCGACCTCGCCGACTGGCGCGCCATCGACGCCGAGGAGCGCCGTCGCGGCGCGGCCAGCGGACGGGTCCGGGCCAAGATCGTCGACCGCGAGGAGATGCTCCGGGTCGCGGTGGCCGCCCGGCGCGGCCCGGCGAAGCCCGAGCGGGGGCGCGCCCGGTACTCTTCGGGACCGAGGGTGCGCAGCCCACGCTGAGGCGCCCGCCACGCGCCACCGTCCCGAGGGGAGCCCGATGCCGACCAGCCCGCCACGGCCGGACGGACGTCAGGCCCGCTGGGACCGGCACAACCAGGAGCGTCGCCAGCGCATCCTCGACGCCGCCATCGCCGTCGTCGAGAGCGGTGAGCCGGGCGCCGAGGTGCACGTCCAGCAGATCGCCGAGCAGGCCGGCCTGAGCCGCACGGTGGTCTACCGGCACTTCGCCGACCGCTCCGACCTCGACCGGGCCGTGCAGACGGCGATCGTCGACGACCTGTCGGGCGAGCTGCTGCCGGCGGTCACCCTCGAGGGCACGATCCCGCAGATCATCGAGCGGATCGTCTCCACCTACGTCTCCTGGGCCGTGGCCCACCCCGCGCTGCACCGGCTGGCCGAGCAGGACTCCTCCGTCGACGGCACCGGCCCGCTCCAGCAGGGCATCGAGAAGATCGCGCACCAGGTCGTCGAGCTGATCTCGACCGCCGTCGAGCTGCTGGGCGTCGAGATGTCCCAGGACGAGGCCGACGCGGTCGACCCCCTGGTCTTCGGGCTCGTCGGCGCGGTCTTCAGCGCTGTACGCCGCTGGATGGCGCGCCCCGAGCGGGCACCCTCGGCGCCGGTGCTGGTCTCGCTCGTGACCGACTCGGTCTGGTACATCCTCGACGGCCACGCCCGCTCGCTCGGCCTCGAGCTGCACCGCGACCAGCCGGTCGACGAGCTGCTCGCCTCGGCGGCCCAGGACCAGTCGGCCCAGGACCAGTCGGCCCAGGACCGCGTGTGAGCCTGCACCAGGACGGCGTGGGGGAGTCCGACCACCTCGACCGGCTCTGGACCCCGCACCGCATGGCCTACATCCGCGGCGAGAACAAGCCCGCCGACGCCACCTCGGACCAGTGCCCCTTCTGCCGCGTCCCGAGCCTCTCCGACGACGAGGGGCTGGTCGTGCGCCGGGGCCGGCTGGCCTTCGTGCTCCTCAACCTCTACCCCTACTCGCCGGGGCACCTCATGGTCTGCCCCTACCGGCACGTCGCCGACTACACCGAGACCACCGACGAGGAGGCCGCCGAGATCGCCGACCTCACGCGCGCGGCCATGCGCACGGTGCGGCACGTCTCCAGGGCGGGCGGGTTCAACCTCGGCATGAACCAGGGCGAGGTCGCCGGCGCCGGTATCGCCGCCCACCTGCACCAGCACGTCGTGCCACGCTGGCCCGGCGACCAGAACTTCATGCCGATCATCGGGCGCACCAAGACCCTGCCCGAGCTGCTCGGCGACACCCGGGCGCTGCTGGCCGACGCCTGGCGGTGACCCGCGAGGCGACGGCTGCTCAGTGCTGCTCGCTCAGCGCTTCTTGCCCAGCTGTGCCACGGGGTCGACCGCGTCGGACCCCGCCGCCTTGGCGCGCTTGTCGGCGCGCTTCTCCTTGATGGACTTCCCCTTGGGGGACTTGCCGTGCCCGGGCGACTTGTCGCTCATGTGCGGACCCTCTGCTGGGGGGCCTGGATGGCCCCGTCCCACGACCCTACGCGCACATGCCGCCGTCACCTGCGTGTCACGTGCCGGACGGGGAGGATGGCTAGCCTTCCCGGGTGAGCGATCGCAGGTCCGCAGCAGCCGATGACCGTGCCCTGGCCGTCGAGATCGTGGAGCGCGCGGCGGCCGTGGCCGCCGAGCAGCGCACGCGCGGCCTGCAGACCCGCAGCAAGACCTCGCTGTCGGACGTCGTGACCAACGCCGACCACGCCGCCGAGGAGCTCGTCGCCGCCCTGCTGCTGGCGCAGCGGCCCCAGGACGGGCTCGTGGGGGAGGAGGGGACCGCGCGCCCCTCGTCGTCGGGCCGCACCTGGGTGGTCGACCCGGTCGACGGCACCTACAACTTCGCCCAGGGCCTGGACTGGTGGTGCACCGCGCTGGCCCTCTGCGAGAACGGGTCCGACGGGGACGTCCCGGTGCTCGGGGCGGTGCGCCACGAGGCCACCGCCACGACGTACGTCGGGGGCCGCGACGTCCCGCCGACCCGCAACGGCGTGGCGATGGCGCCGCTGGAGGACCGGGCCCTGGCCGGCTCCTGCGTGGCGACGTACCTCCACCCGCCGTACCTCGGCACCCTCGTCGGCGAGGCGTTCGCCCGCGTCGTGGGGCGGGCGGCGACGCTGCGGATGCTCGGCTCGGGCACCCTCGACGCCATGGCCGTGGCCGAGGGCCGGCTGCACCTGGTCTGCCAGCACAGCGTGCCGGCGTGGGACTGGCAGCCGGGCGCGGCGATCCTCACCACCCTCGGCGGGTCGGTGCGCCACGTCGAGGCCGCCGGCCGCACGTGGTACCTCGCCGGGGTGCCCACGGCGGTGGCCGAGGCCGCCGACGCGCTGCTCGGCCTCCAGGGGCCGTAGGGTCAGCGCCGTGTTGGACAGGTTCAAGGGGTTCTGGCAGGGCGTCGTGCTGATGCCGTTCGTGCGGCTCTTCATCCGGCTGGGCGTCAGCCCGGACGCCGTGACGCTCGTCGGCACCCTGGGTGTGGCCGCCGGCGCGCTGGTCTTCTTCCCCCAGGGGATGCTGCTGACCGGCGTGCTGGTCATCACCGCCTTCGTCTTCAGCGACCTCGTCGACGGGGCGATGGCCCGCCAGCTGGGCCGCTCCTCCAAGTTCGGCGCCTTCTGGGACTCCACGCTCGACCGGATCGGCGACGGCGCGGTCTTCGGCGGCCTGGTGCTCTACTTCGCCGGCGACGGCGACTCCCGGCTCTACCTGTCGCTGTCGCTCTACTGCCTGGTCATGGGCTCGGTGACCTCCTACGCCCGCGCCCGCGCGGAGTCCCTCGGGATGGACGCCAAGGGCGGGCTGGCCGAGCGTGCCGACCGGCTCGTGCTCATCCTCGTCGCGACCGGGCTCGGGGCGATCTTCGACCTGCCGGTCCTGATGTACGCCGCCCTGTGGATCCTTGCCTTCGCGAACACCTACACCGTCGTCTTCCGGATCCTCAAGGTCCGCCGCCAGGCGCTGGCCCTCGACGCCGCGGCGCCCCCGTCCGCGTGACGCTCCCGACGTGGGGTCGTGCGGCCCGGCGCCGTACGATCTGAGGCATGGCCGACACGCACGAGACCCCCGCCGCGAGCACCCCCGAGCAGAGCGCCGGCACCGGCACCACCCGCGTCAAGCGGGGCATGGCCGAGATGCTCAAGGGCGGCGTGATCATGGACGTGGTCAACGCCGAGCAGGCGAAGATCGCCGAGGACGCCGGCGCCGTGGCCGTCATGGCGCTCGAGCGGGTCCCGGCCGACATCCGCGCCCAGGGCGGCGTCTCGCGCATGAGCGACCCCGACATGATCGACGGCATCATCGAGGCCGTCTCGATCCCGGTCATGGCCAAGGCGCGCATCGGGCACTTCATGGAGGCCCGGGTCATCCAGAGCCTCGGCGTGGACTACATCGACGAGTCCGAGGTGCTGACCCCGGCCGACTACGCCAACCACATCGACAAGTGGCAGTTCACCGTGCCCTTCGTCTGCGGCGCCACCAACCTGGGCGAGGCTCTGCGCCGCATCACCGAGGGCGCGGCGATGATCCGCTCCAAGGGCGAGGCCGGCACCGGCGACGTCTCCAACGCCGTCACCCACATGCGCACCATCCTCGGCGAGATCCGCCGCCTCGGCGCCCTGACCGAGGACGAGCTCTACGTCGCGGCCAAGGAGCTGCAGGCGCCCTACGAGCTGGTCCGCGAGGTCGCCACCACCGGCAAGCTCCCCGTCGTCCTGTTCACGGCCGGCGGTATCGCCACCCCGGCCGACGCCGCGATGATGATGCAGCTCGGCGCCGACGGCGTCTTCGTGGGCTCGGGCATCTTCAAGTCCGGCAACCCGGCCCAGCGCGCCGAGGCCATCGTCAAGGCCACGACCTTCCACGACGACCCGGCGATGGTCGCCAAGGTCTCGCGTGGCCTCGGCGAGGCCATGGTCGGCATCAACGTCGAGGACATCCCGCAGCCGCACCGCCTGGCCGAGCGCGGCTGGTGAGCACCGGCCCCGAGCAGCGCGCCCGGCCCCGGAGTCAGCGCAGCTCGGGGCAGTCCAGCTGCTCCCGGTCGGTGCTCGACAGGGCGTCGTAGTCGCCCACGAGGTCCAATGCCGTGCCGGCAGGCGTGACCTCGGTGAGGTACGCGCGGAAGTCGTACTGCCGGTCGGTCCAGTAGACCTGCGGCTCGCCCCCGTCGAGGAGCGAGTAGGTCCCGCTCGCCGGACCCATCAGCTCCTCCAGCTCCCCACGGTCCATCCCGGTCCGAAGGTCGCACCAGCGCTCGACCCAGCGCCGGGTCGCCGGGCTGCTGAGGGTGCGCGGCTCCTCCGAGAGCACCCGCCAGGCCGCGCGCTGGTACTCCAGCTCCACCGTGACCGCGCTCGCCCCGAACCCGACCGCCAGCACCGCCTTCTCCCCGGTCAGCGTCGTCGTCTCCACCGAGACCGGGCCGGTCTCGCGCTGCGGGTCCTCCCACAGCAGCGCCTCGAAGCCCGTGCACGGGTCGCCGAGCCGGGCCCTGCCGACCAAGATCGCCTCCTGCCGCAGCGCGATGGTGAGCTCCGGGTGCTGGATCGCGCACGCGAGCTCCGCGTCCCGGGCCGCGAGCGCGCCCAGCCAGGCGAGGTACGCCGCCTGCGCCTCGTCCTCCGGCTGGACCGTCCCTGCCCCGGCCGGGTCCTCGGTCGCCGTCGGCGCGGCCGTCGCGGTCCCCGGAGCCACCGACGCCAACGGTCTCGGGGTCGTGGCCGTCCCGTCGTCGCTGCAGGCCCCGAGCGGCGCCAGTGAGAGCAGCAGCGCGGTCACCGGGACCACCCGTCGGGGGAGCACCCGCCCAGCCTAGGCTCATCCGGTGTCCTCCTCGTCCCCGTTCGTCGGCGTGCTGTCCCTGCAGGGTGACGTCCGGGAGCACGCCGCCGCGCTCGAGCGCCTCGGCGTGGCCACGACCCGGGTGCGCCGCCCCGAGGAGCTGGCCGCCGTCGACGCGCTGGTGCTGCCCGGCGGGGAGTCCACGACCATCGCGCGGCTGGCCCGCACGTTCGAGCTGCTCGAGCCGCTCCGGGCGCGCATCCGCGCCGGCCTGCCGGTCCTGGGCACCTGTGCCGGGATGATCCTCCTCGCCGACCGGGTCCTCGACGGGGCGCCGGGCCAGGAGACCTTCGGCGGCATCGACATGACCGTGCGGCGCAACGCCTTCGGTCGTCAGGTCGACTCCTTCGAGGGGCCGGTCCGGGTCGAGGGGCTGGCCGAGCCCGTCCACGGCGTCTTCATCCGGGCGCCCTGGGTCGAGGAGGTCGGCCCCCACGTGCAGGTGCTGGCCCGCATCGACCACGACAGCACCGCGGGAGCGGCCGCCGGTAGGATCGTCGCGGTCCGCCAGGGGAACCTGGTGGCGACGTCGTTCCACCCCGAGGTGGGGGAGGACTCCCGGGTGCACGGCCTGTTCGTGGACCTGGTCCGAGGCTCCTGAGGGCCTCCCGAGAGCGGAGAAGGAAGAGGCATGTCCGGGCACTCCAAGTGGGCGACCACGAAGCACAAGAAGGCCGCGATCGACGCCAAGCGCGGCAAGCTGTTCGCCAAGCTGATCAAGAACATCGAGATCGCCGCGAAGATGGGCGGCCCCGACCCGGCCGGCAACCCGACGCTCTACGACGCCATCCAGAAGGCCAAGAAGCAGTCGGTCCCCAACAAGAACATCGACTCCGCGGTCAAGCGCGGCGGCGGCCTCGAGGGCGGCGGGGTCGACTACGAGACGATCATGTACGAGGTCTACGGCCCCCAGGGCGTCGCCCTGCTCGTGGAGTGCCTCACCGACAACCGCAACCGCGCCGCGATGGAGGTCCGCACCGCGGTGACCCGCAACGGCGGCACGATGGCCGACCCGGGCTCGGTCTCGCGCCTGTTCGAGCGCAAGGGCGTCGTCGTGGTGCCGAAGTCCCAGGAGGCCAAGGAGGTCTCCGAGGACGACGTGCTCGAGGCGACGCTGGACGCCGGCGCCGAGGAGGTCAAGGACCACGGCGACAGCTTCGAGGTCCAGTCCGGTCCCTCCGACGTGGTCGCGGTCCGCACCTCGCTGCAGGACGCCGGCATCGATTACGACTCCGCCGAGGTCCAGTTCGTCGCCCAGCTCGACATCCCCGTGGGCGAGCCCGACGTGGCGGCGAAGGTCTTCAAGCTGGTCGACGCCGTTGACGACCTCGACGACGTGCAGAACGTCTTCACCAACGCCGACATCCCCGACGAGGTCATGGAGGCAGCGGATCTCTGACCCGGCGGAGCCGGGTCGGAGACCATCGGTGGTCGAGCGAGCGGCGTGGGTGAGGAACGGACCCGCGACCCGCGTGTCGAGACCCGGTCGTGTCCCGGACACGGTCTAGCGTTGCGAACACACGTTCGACCGCTGACGAGGGAGGTGCCCCGGGTGCGCGTGCTGGGGATCGACCCGGGCCTGACCCGTTGCGGCATGGGCGTCGTCTCCGGCTCCGTGGGGCGCCCGCTGGACCTGGTCGACGTCAACGTCATCCGCACCAGCTCCGACCTGCCGGTCGCGCAGCGCCTGGTGAGCATCGAGAAGGGCATCGACGCCTGGATCGAGGAGCACCGCCCCGACGCCGTGGCGGTGGAGCGGGTCTTCGCCCGCTCCGACGTCAGCACGGTCATGGGCACCGCCCAGGCCAGCGGGATCGCCCTGGTGTGCGCGGCCCGCCGAGGGCTCCCCGTCGCGCTCCACACCCCCAGCGAGGTCAAGGCCGCGGTCTCCGGCAGCGGTCGGGCGACCAAGGACCAGGTCGGCCTCATGGTCACCCGGATCCTGCGCCTGGACAGCCCGCCGAAGCCGGCCGACGCGGCCGACGCGCTGGCGCTGGCCATCACCCACATCTGGCGCGGAGGCGCCCAGGCCCGCCTGGAGCAGGCCCGGCTCGAGCAGCTGGCCCGTGCGCGCACCGCCACCACGAGCAGAGGAGCAGCCCGCCGATGATCGCCTACGTCCGCGGCCCGGTCGCCGCCGTCACCCTGTCCACCGCCGTCGTCGAGGTCGGCGGCCTCGGGCTCGAGCTGCTGTGCACACCGGGCACGCTGGCGACGCTCTCGCCGAAGGTCGGCACCGGCCAGACCGCGACGCTGCCCGCCTCCCTGGTCGTCCGCGAGGACTCCCTGACCCTCTTCGGGTTCCTCGACGAGGACGAGCGCACCTGCTTCGAGCTGCTGCAGACCGCCAGCGGCGTCGGGCCCAAGCTGGCCCAGGCGATGCTGGCCGTGCTCGGCCCCGACGACCTGCGCCGGGCCGTCGGCTCCGAGGACGTCAAGACCCTCACCCGGGTGCCGGGCATCGGCCAGAAGGGCGCCCAGCGCATCATCCTCGAGCTCAAGGACCGGATCGGCGCCCCGGTCGGCCAGCGCCCGGTGGCGGCCGCCGTCCCCGCCGAGGCGTGGCGTGACCAGGTGCGCCAGGGCCTGCAGGGCCTGGGCTGGTCGGTCAAGGACGCCGACCGCGCGGTCGACGAGGTCGCGCCCACCGCGGGCGAGGCGCCCGACGTCGCCTCGCTGCTCCGTGCCGCCCTGCGCACGCTGTCGAGGGCGTGAGCCGCGTGCACGAGGACACCCGTCACGACGGCCGGCACGACCTCGACCCCCTCGACCCGCTCGTGCGGGGCGAGCACGACCACCTCCGCTCGCTCGTGGCCGCGGAGGCGGACGGTGACGAGCGTGCCGTGGAGGCCGCGCTGCGCCCGCGCAGCCTGGAGGAGGTCGTGGGCCAGCACCGCGTGCGCGACCAGCTCGGGCTGGTGCTCGAGGCGGCGCGGCTGCGCGGCCGCGCCCCCGACCACGTCCTGCTCTCGGGCCCGCCCGGCCTCGGCAAGACCACCCTGGCGATGATCATCGCCCACGAGATGGGCGCCCCGCTGCGGCTCACCAGCGGCCCCGCGATCACCCACGCCGGGGACCTCGCGGCCATCTTGTCGGGGATGAACGAGGGCGACGTGCTCTTCATCGACGAGATCCACCGCATGTCGCGCCCCGCCGAGGAGATGCTCTATATGGCGATGGAGGACTTCCGGGTCGACGTCGTCATCGGCAAGGGGCCCGGCGCGACCGCGATCCCGCTCGACATCCCGCCCTTCACCCTCGTCGGGGCCACCACCCGGGCGGGGCTGCTCCCGGGCCCGCTGCGCGACCGCTTCGGCTTCACCGCCCAGCTGGAGTTCTACGACCCTGCCGACCTCGACCTAATCGTCCACCGCTCGGCCCGGCTGCTGGACGTCGCGCTCACCGCCGACGGCGCCGCCGAGATCGCCTCCCGCTCGCGCGGGACCCCGCGCATCGCCAACCGGTTGCTGCGCCGGGTGCGCGACTACGCCCAGGTGCGCGCCGACGGTCTGGTCACCCGCGACGTGGCAGAGCGTGCGCTGGACCTCTACGAGGTCGACCCGCTCGGGCTGGACCGCCTGGACCGAGGGGTCCTCGACGCCCTGTGCCGTCGTTTCGGCGGGGGACCAGTGGGCATCTCCACCTTGGCCGTGGCGGTCGGGGAGGAGCGCGAGACCGTCGAGGAGGTCGCCGAGCCGTTCCTGGTCCGCCTGGGCTTCCTCGCCCGCACCCCGCGCGGACGGGTCGCGACGCCTGCCGCCTGGACGCACCTCGGTCTCGCGGTGCCGCCGTCCGCCGCGCAGGGTGGCGACCCCGCGTTGTTCGACGCGGAGTAGCCCGCGGTTACACTTCCCGACGGCCGTCCCCCGGGGCGGCCGTTGTCCACCCACACCCTCGCCTGAGAGGTACGTCGTCGTGCAGGACCTCGCGGCACTCCTGCCGTTCCTGGCCATCGCCCTCATCTTCTGGCTCCTCCTGATCCGGCCGCAGCAGCGGCGGGCCAAGCAGCTCCAGTCGATGCAGCAGGCACTGGACGTGGGCGACGAGGTGATGCTGACCTCGGGTGTCCTGGGCACGCTCACCTCGGTGGACGACGAGACGATCGGGCTCGAGATCGCCCCCGGCGTGACCATCAGGGTCGCGCGCGGTGCGGTCGGTCGCCGGATCGACGAGCCCCGGACCGACGAGCTCGGGACCGACGAGCCAGGGGAGCGGCCGACGCCGACCCCGGAGGAGAACTGACGTACATGGCACGCAACATGGTCCGGCCGGGTCGCACCCTCGTGGTGTTCTTCCTGGCCCTGGCGGTCGCCTTCGGCCTGGTGGCACTCGCCGGGTCCTGGAAGCCGCAGCTGGGGCTCGACCTCCAGGGCGGCACCCGCATCACGCTGGTCGCCGCCAACGAGGACGTCGAGTCCGACAGCCTCGAGGAGGCCCGCCAGATCATCGACGACCGGGTCAACGGCTCCGGTGTGGCCGAGGCCGACGTCGTCACCGAGGGTGGCGACATCATCGTCGTCGAGATCCCCGGTGAGAACAGCCGCGACCTCGTCGAGACCGTGCAGCGCACGGCCCAGCTGCGCTTCCGCCTGGTCGCCTGCTCCACCGTCGACGGGCGGTGCAGCACCACCACCGGCCTGCCCGAGGGGCTGCCGGAGGGTCTGGACGTGGAGTCCCTCACCCCGGGCGCCGGAGGCGAGCAGGGCGGCCAGCAGGACGGCCAGCAGGACGGCCAGCAGGACGGCCAGCAGGACGGCACCCAGGGCAACAACCGCGCGGCGCTCGGTGCGTGGGCGCGGATGTCCGGTGAGTCGACCAGCCCCAGCCCCAGCGCGTCCCCCCAAGAGGGCGACCAGGGCAACGGCCAGGGTGGCGACCAGGGCAACGGCCAGGGTGGCGACCAGGGCAACGGCCAGGGTGGCGGCCAGGCTGGCGACCAGGGCGACCCCTACGAGGCCTGCGTCGCCGCGGCGGCCGAGGACGAGCTGACCGAGCGCCCGCTGGAGTGGATCGACAACCCGACCACCGCCTGCGTGGACGCCTTCAACGCCTTCGTCGCTTCCGGCGGCTGCCAGGACCCGGGAGCGGTCTCCGTCATGGAGGACACCCCGGCCGCGCCGCTCATCACCTGCGACGAGGACGGCATCGCCTACCTCCTGTCGGCCTCCATGATCGAGGGCACCGACCTCGACGACGCCGGCGCTGCCATCCCGCAGAACCAGGTCAACTACGTCGTCACCCTCTCCTTCAACGGCGCGGGCACCGACACCTTCGGCGAGATCTCCACCGCCCTGGTCGGCACCGAGAAGCAGTTCGCGATCGTGCTCGACGGGCAGGTGCTCTCCGCCCCCACGATGGAGGGCCGGATCCTCGACGGCAACGCGCAGATCAGCGGCGACTTCACCGAGACCACCGCCAACAGCCTGGCCACCAGCCTGCGCTACGGCTCGCTGCCCATCGAGTTCGAGGACGACGTCTCGGTCGAGACCATCGGCCCCTCGCTCGCCGGCGACCAGCTCTCCGCGGGTCTGTGGGCCGGCGGGCTGGGCCTGGCGCTGGTGATGATCTACTGCCTGATCTACTACCGCGGGCTCGGCCTCGTGGTGCTGGGCTCCCTGGCCGTGGCTGCCGCCGCGACGTACGCCGCGGTGCTGCTGCTCAGCGAGACGGCCGGCTTCACGCTGACGCTGCCGGGCATCGCGGGCTTCATCATCGCCGTGGGTGTCACCGCCGACTCCTTCATCCTCTTCTTCGAGCGCATCCGTGACGAGATGCGTGACGGGAAGTCGATGCGGGTCGCGGTGGAGAGCGGCTGGCGTCGTGCCCGGGTCACCCGGCTCGCGGCCAACACGGTCTCCCTGCTCTCCGCGCTGGTGCTCTACATCTTCGCGACCGGTGCGGTGAAGGGCTTCGGCTTCGCCCTGGGCCTCTCGACGATCATCGACCTGCTGGTGCTCTTCTTCTTCACGCGGCCGGCCGTCTCGTACCTCGCGCGCTACCGCTTCTTCAACGGGGGCGGGCGCCTGTCCGGCCTGAGTCCCGAGACCCTCGGCATGGACCGCGTGCCGGCTGGAGGTAAGGCCTGATGGGCAAGTTCTCCCGGCTCGGCAACGAGCTCTACAACGGGCGGAAGTCGATCGACTTCGTCAACCGTCGTCCGCTCTGGTACGCCATCTCGCTGGTCCTGGTCGGCGCGGCACTCGCCGTCGTCCTCATCAAGGGCCTCAACTTCGGCATCGAGTTCACCGGCGGCACGCAGTACCGCGTCCCGCTGGCCGCCTCCGACGTCACCCAGGACAACGCCGACGAGCTGCGCGCCGCGATCGCCGACGCCGGCATCGAGGGTGCCGACACCCCGGTGGTCACCACCTCCGGCCAGTCGATCCTCATCCAGGTCGAGGACCTGACCCCCGAGGCCAGCGACTCCGTCGTCGAGGTCATCACCAGCACCGTCCCGGTGAGCGACCAGATCTCCCAGGACGAGATCGGCGCCAGCTGGGGCACCCAGGTCGCCCAGCGGGCCGCGCTCGGCGTGGGCGTGTTCCTCGTCCTGGTGATGATCTTCATCGCCCTCTACTTCCGTGAGTGGAAGATGTCGGTGGCCGCGCTCGCCGCACTGGCCCACGACATCGCCATCACCGTCGGGGTCTACGCCCTCTCCGGCTTCCCCGTGACGCCCTCGGCGGTCACCGGTCTGCTGGCGATCCTCGGCTTCTCGCTCTACGACACCGTCGTTGTCTTCGACAAGGTCCGCGAGAACACCCGTGAGTTCCGCCGTCCCGGCCAGACCTACTCCGACGCGGCGAACCTCGCGGTCAACCAGACGCTGGTGCGCTCGATCAACACCGGCATCGTGGCCCTCATCCCGATCGGCGCGATCCTCTACGTCAGCGCCGTCCAGCTGGGTGCCTCCTCGCTGCAGGACCTCGCGCTCTCGCAGTTCGTCGGCATGGCCGCGGGCGTCTACTCCTCCGTGGTGCTGGCGCCGCGCATCCTGGTGCACCTGAAGTCGGGGGAGAAGGACATCGCCGAGCACGAGAACCGCGCGGCCGCCCGGCTTCGTCGGGCCGACCGCTACGCGACGGTGCCGAGCTTCGCCGAGGACATGCCGATCGCCAACGACCCCGGCAGCGCCCCGCCCTCGGAGGACGGCACCGCCCCGGCGCCCGCCCGCCAGGCCCCGCCGCCCGTGACCACCCACGAGCCGATGGGTCGTGGACGCAACGTGCCCAAGACCCGGGGCGAGGTGGGGCAGAGCGGTGCCGCCGGGCGCCAGCAGCCCAGCCGCAAGCCCCGCTCGCAGCGCGGCAAGAAGTAGGGACCACCCGGTGACCGACGCCCTCGACCGGGCGCGCGAGGCGCTCGCGCGCCTGGTCGTGGACGTGCCCGACCACCCCGAGCCGGGTGTGGTCTTCAAGGACATCACCCCGGTGCTGGCCGACCCCGCCGGCCTGTCGGCCGTCGTGGCCGGGCTGGCCTCGGCAGGCGTGCACCCCGACGGCGCTCCCCGGGTCGACGTCGTGGTCGGCATGGAGGCGCGGGGCTTCATCCTCGCCGCCCCCGTCGCCCTGGCCCTCGGTGCCGGTTTCGTCCCGGTGCGCAAGGCCGGCAAGCTGCCGCGCGAGGTGCACGCGGTCTCCTACGACCTGGAGTACGGCTCCGCCACCCTCGAGCTGCACCGCGACGCCGTGGCGCCGGGGGACCGGGTGCTGCTGGTCGACGACGTGCTCGCCACCGGCGGCACCGCCCGGGCCACGGCCGACCTGGTCGAGGCGTGCGGAGCGACTGTCGTCGGGGTCGCGGTCCTGATGGACCTCGCGTTCCTCCCGTGGCGCGAGGCGCTCGGGGACGTCGAGGTCACCAGCCTGCTCACCGTCGGCTGAGACCTCTCCTGGCCGGGCGACGACGGCTCGGACGCCCCTGCTCCTAGACTGCTCCCATGTCGGAGGAGCGCACGTCCACGTCGGGTCCCAGGGTCCCGCCCCGACGCCCCGACCGGGCTGCCTCGGCCGAGCGCAGCGGGGAGTCGACGACCACCTCCGCCCGCAGCGTGCGGGCCCGGCTGGCCCGCATGGGCACGCGTACCCAGACCCACAACCCGGTGCTCGAGCCGCTCTTCCGCGCCGTCCGGGCCAACCACCCCAAGGCCGACCTGGCCCTCCTCGAGCGCGCCTACTCCACGGCGGAGGAGCTGCACGCCACGCAGATGCGCAAGAGCGGCGACCCCTACATCACGCACCCGCTGGCGGTCACGACGATCCTGGCGGGCATCGGCATGACCGAGCCGGTCCTGGTCGCGGCGCTGCTGCACGACACGGTCGAGGACACGCCGTACACCCTCGAGCAGCTCACCGAGGACTTCGGTGACGAGGTCGCGCGCCTGGTCGACGGGGTGACCAAGCTCGACAAGGTCGTCTACGGCGACTCCGCGCAGGCCGAGACGATCCGCAAGATGATCGTCGCGATGTCGCGCGACATCCGGGTGCTCGTCATCAAGCTGGCCGACCGGCTGCACAACATGCGCACGCTGCGGTTCGTGCCGCAGAAGAGTCAGGAGCGCACGGCCCGCGAGACCCTCGACATCTACGCCCCGCTGGCGCACCGGCTGGGCATGAACACCATCAAGTGGGAGCTGGAGGACCTCGCGTTCGCCACGCTGCACCCCAAGATCTACGACGAGATCGTGCGGATGGTCGCCGAGCGCGCCCCCTCGCGCGACCAGTTCATGGCCGAGGTGATCAGCCAGGTCGAGAACGACCTGCGCGAGGCCCGGATCAAGGCCAAGGTCACCGGGCGACCGAAGCACTACTACTCGATCTACCAGAAGATGATCCTGGGCGGTCGCGAGTTCTCCGACATCTACGACCTGGTCGGCATCCGGGTCCTCGTCGACGACGACCGCGACTGCTACGCCGTGCTCGGCGTGCTGCACTCGCGGTGGAACCCGGTCCTCGGCCGGTTCAAGGACTACGTCGCGATGCCGAAGTTCAACATGTACCAGTCGCTGCACACCACGGTGATCGGCCCTCAGGGCAAAGCCGTGGAGATGCAGATCCGCACCTTTGCGATGCACCGTCGCGCGGAGTACGGCGTCGCGGCCCACTGGAAGTACAAGGAGGACGGCCGCAACGGCGTCGACACCGAGAAGCGCGCCGAGGACACCCAGGACATGACGTGGGTCCGGCAGCTGCTGGACTGGCAGAACGAGGTCGAGGACCCGGGGGAGTTCCTGGAGTCCCTGCGCTTCGAGATCAACCGGGCCGAGACCTACGTCTTCACCCCGCGTGGAGACGTCATCGCCCTGCCCTCGGGCTCCACCCCGGTCGACTTCGCGTACGCCGTGCACACCGAGGTCGGCCACCGCACCATCGGTGCCCGGGTCAACGGGCGCCTGGTGCCGCTGGAGTCGACCCTCGACAACGGCGACGTGGTGGAGGTGTTCACCTCCAAGTCCCCGACCGCCGCCCCCTCGCGGGACTGGCTCGGTTTCGTGAAGTCCAACCGCGCCCGCTCCAAGATCCGCCAGTGGTTCACCAAGGAGCGGCGCGAGGAGTCGATCGAGCAGGGCAAGGAGCAGATCGCCAAGCTCATGCGCAAGGAGGGACTGCCGCTCAAGCGGCTGCTCACCCACGACTCGCTCACGCTGGTCGCCGAGCACTTCAAGCTCGGCGACGTCTCGGCGCTCTACGCCGCGGTGGGGGAGAGCAACCTGTCGGCGCAGGCGGTCGTCAAGCACGTCATCGACCTGCACGGCGGCACCGGCGGAGCCGAGGAGGACCTCGCCGAGGCCGTCACGATCACCGGGCGCCGCTCGCGGCGCAGCACGGCGCACGGCGACGCGGGTGTTGTGGTCAAGGGCGCCTCCGACCTGTGGGTGAAGCTGGCCAAGTGCTGCACCCCGGTGCCGCCCGACCCGATCCTGGGCTTCGTGACCAAGGGCGGGGGTGTCTCGGTGCACCGACGCGACTGCACCAACGCCTCGGACCTCGAGGCGCGACCCGAGAAGCTGCTCGAGGTCGAGTGGGCGCCGACCGAGTCCTCCACGTTCCTGGTCAACATCCAGGTCGAGGCGCTGGACCGGGCCCGGCTGCTCTCCGACATCACGATGGCGCTCTCGGACGCCCACGTGAACATCCTGTCGGCGAACCTCTCGACCACGCGCGACCGCGTGGCGAAGACCCGCTTCACCTTCGAGATGGCCGAGACCAAGCACCTCGACAACGTCCTGCGTGCGGTGCGCAACGTCCCGGGCGTCTTCGACGCCTACCGGGTGACGGGCTGATCGAGGAGCAGGTCAGGAGTACTCGGCGCTGGCCCGCTGGGCGGTCTCGAGGAAGGCCCGGCGGGAGGCGAGGTTCTCCTCCAGCTCGGCGACCTTGCGGTCGTTGCCGGCGGCGCGGGCCTTCTCCAGGTCGGCCTCGACCTTCTCGATGGCCGAGCGCAGCTGGGCGACCATGCCGTCGGCGCGGGCGGACTTCTCGGGGTCCGAGCGCCGCCACTGCTCCTGCTCCAGGTCGCGGATGGCGTTCTCGACCACCCGGATCCGACCGTCGAGCTCCTTGATCCGGGCCCGCGGGACCTTGCCGGCGGCGTCCCAGCGCTCGGAGATGTCGCGGAAGGCCTTCTTCACCGCGTCCAGGTCCGCCTCGCCGGACTGCAGGGCGGGCAGCAGCGCCTCGGCCTCGACCAGCAGTGCCTCCTTGACCTCGGCGTTCGCCGCGAACTCCTCGTCGAGCTTGGCGTTCTCGGCGTCGCGGGCGCCGAAGAAGGCGTCCTGCGCGCCCCGGAAGCGCTTCCACAGGGCGTCGTCGACGTCCTTGGGCGCCGGGCCTGCGGCCTTCCACTGCTGCATCAGGTCGCGGTAGCGACCCGCGGTCGGGCCCCACTCGGTCGAGCCGGCGAGCTCCTCGGCCTCCTTGACCAGGCGCTCCTTGACCGCCCGCGCTCCCTCGCGCTTCTCGTTGACCTCGGCGAAGTGCGCCTTGCGTCGGCGGGTGTAGGTGGTGCGGGCGGAGGAGAAGCGGCGCCACAGCGCGTCGTCCCCGGCGCGGTCGATGCGCGGGATCTTCTTCCACTGCTCCAGCAGGTCGCGCAGCCGGTTGGCACCACCGCGCCAGTCCGAGCCCTCGGCGATCTTCTCGGCCTCGGCGACGACCTTCTCCTTGGCCTCGCGGGCCTCGGCCTGCTTCTGGGCCTTCTCGGCGCGCTTGGCCTCGCGCTGGGTCTCGATGACGGGGGCCAGTGCCTCCAGCCGGGCCAGCAGACCGGCCAGGTCGCCCACCGCGTTGGCGCCGTCCACCTGCGCGGAGACGGTCTTGACGGACTCGGCCGCTTCCTCCGGGGACATCACCCCGGAGCGGATGCGCTTGTCGAGCAGCTCGACCTCGAAGGCGAGGGCGGCGAAGCGCTCGGTGTAGAAGGCGAGGGCCTCCTCGGGGGTGCCCTCGGGGTACTGCCCCACGGACCGCTCGCCGTCGGCGGTCCTCACGAAGACCGTGCCGTCATCGGCGACTCGGCCCCACTCATGGCTCGTCACTGGGAGTTCCTCTTCGGTGTCGGGTGCGGCAGCGCGGTCATGCTACCGAGCCGTCCCCACCTGGCCGGGCCGGGACGACCCATCGATCTCGGTTCGGCCCGGCCCACCCTCGTCGCTAGGGTGGGCCGGTGCTGATCGCAGGCTTCCCCGCAGGCCCCTGGGGCACCAACTGCTACGTCGTGGCCACCGGACCGGGCCAGGAGTGCGTCGTCGTCGACCCGGGCAAGGACGCCGCCTCCGGCGTCGCCGAGGTGGTGCGCGAGCACCGGCTCAAGCCGGTCTCGGTGCTGGTGACCCACGGCCACGTGGACCACATGTGGTGTGTGGCCCCCGTGGCCGGCTCGTACGACGCCACCGCCTGGATCCACCCCGCGGACCGGCACCTGCTCAGCGACCCGATGGCCGGCATGTCGCGCGAGACCACCCAGATGCTGCTCGGCGGCTCCTACGAGTGGGCCGAGCCCGACGACGTCCGCGAGCTGGCCGACCTCCAGGAGCTCGAGCTGGCCGGCGTGCGGTTCACCGTCGATCACGCCCCGGGCCACACGGAGGGGTCGGTCACCTTCCGCACCCCCTACCTCCCGGGTGGGCAGCCCTCGAGCGAGGTGTCGGAGGTGATGTTCTCCGGCGACCTGCTCTTCGCGGGCTCGATCGGACGCACCGACCTGCCCGGCGGTGACCACCCGACGATGCTGCGGAGCCTGGCGACCAAGGTGCTGCCTCTGGCCGACGACGTCGTCGTGCTGCCCGGCCACGGCGAGCAGACGTCGATCGGCCGCGAGCGCGCCACGAACCCCTACCTGCTCGACCTGCTCGACGGCGACGGTGCCGGTGGCACCAGCCCCGTGACGCGAGGGCTGTGATGGCCAGGCCCACCCCGCTCAGCGGGTTCCCCGAGCTGCTGCCCGAGCAGCGCCTGGTCGAGCAGCAGGTCATCGACGTGCTGCGCACCACCTTCGAGCTGCACGGCTTCGTCGGCATCGAGACCCGTGCCGTCGAGCCCATCGACCAGCTGCTGCGCAAGGGCGACACGTCCAAGGAGGTCTACCTCCTGCGTCGCCTGCACGAGGAGTCCGCCGAGGGCCACTCCGGCATCGGTCTGCACTTCGACCTCACGGTGCCCTTCGCCCGCTACGTCCTCGAGAACGCCGGCAAGCTGGAGTTCCCGTTCCGGCGCTACCAGGTGCAGAAGGTCTGGCGCGGCGAGCGCCCCCAGGACGGCCGCTACCGCGAGTTCACCCAGGCCGACATCGACGTCGTCGGCCGTGACGACCTGCCCTTCCACCACGACGTGGAGGTCACGCGGGTCATGGTGGACGCGTTGCGCCGGCTCAGCGACCCGGCCACCCTCGGTCTCCCCGGCTTCCGGCTCCAGGTCAACAACCGCAAGCTGATCCAGGGCTTCTACGCCGGGCTCGGCGTCGCCGAGGGCCACCAGACCGACGAGGTCATGCGCCTGGTCGACAAGCTCGACAAGCTCCCGGTGGAGAAGGTGCACGCGCTGCTGCTCACCGAGGCCGCGATCGACGCGCCGACCGCCGACCGGGTGCTCGCCCTGGCCACGATCCGCGCCGAGCACGCCGACGGTGAGGACGGCTTCGTCGCCCGGGTCCGCGAGCTCGGTGTCGAGCACCCGCTGCTCGACGAGGGCCTCGACGAGCTCGCCACGCTGGTCCGCTCGGTCGCCGACCTCACCTCCGAGCAGGTGCGCGTCCTCGCCGACCTCTCCATCGCCCGCGGGCTCGACTACTACACCGGCACCGTCTTCGAGACCCGGCTCGACGGCTACGAGTCGCTCGGCTCGATCTGCTCGGGGGGGCGCTACGACTCCCTCGCGAGCGACGGGCGCACGACCTACCCCGGGGTCGGGATCTCCCTCGGCGTGAGCCGCGTGCTCGTCCCCCTCGTCGCCCGCACGGGCCTGGCCGCCGATCGCAAGGTGCCCAGCGCCGTGCTGGTCGCCCTCACCGACGAGGAGTCGCGCCCGGACAGCGAGGCCGTGGCCGCGGCCCTGCGCGCCCGCGGCATCCCCTGCGAGGTGGCGCCGAGCGCCGCCAAGTTCGGCAAGCAGATCCGCTACGCCGAGCGCCGGGGCATCCCGTACGTCTGGTTCCCACAGGCCGAGGGCCCGGGCCAGGTCAAGGACATCCGCACCGGTGAGCAGGTGGAGGCCGACCCCGCCGCCTGGGCACCCCCGACCGAGGACCTGCGACCGCAGGTGGTCTCGACGAGCCCGACCGACGCGGTCGGCTCGACCAACCATGTCAAGGAGAAGCAGTGATCCGCACCCATGACGCCGGGGCCCTCCGCCCCGAGCACGTCGGCCAGACCGTGACCCTCGCCGGGTGGGTGGCCAACCGGCGCGATCACGGCGGGGTGGCGTTCCTGGACCTGCGCGAGGCCTCCGGGGTCGTCCAGGTCGTCGTCCGCGACGAGGAGGTCGCCCACCAGCTGCGCTCGGAGTACTGCCTCAAGGTCGTCGGCGAGGTCGTGGCCCGCAAGGAGGGCAACGAGAACCCCAACCTGGCCACCGGTGCCGTCGAGGTCGTGGCCACCGAGGTCGAGGTGCTGAGCGCCTCCGCGCCGCTGCCGTTCCCGATCAGCGACCACGTCGACGTGGGCGAGGAGGTGCGGCTCAAGCACCGGTACCTCGACCTGCGCCGCAGCGAGCCGGCCCGGCTCATCCGGCTGCGCAGCCGGATCAACAAGGCCGCGCGCGACGTGCTCGACCGGCACGCCTTCGTCGAGGTCGAGACCCCGACCCTGACCCGTTCCACCCCCGAGGGCGCCCGCGACTTCCTCGTGCCCGCGCGCCTGCACCCCGGCAGCTGGTACGCCCTGCCCCAGAGCCCGCAGCTGTTCAAGCAGCTGCTGATGGTCGGAGGCCTGGAGCGGTACTACCAGATCGCCCGCTGCTACCGCGACGAGGACTTCCGCGCCGACCGGCAGCCGGAGTTCACCCAGCTCGACATCGAGATGAGCTTCGTGGACCAGGACGACGTCATCGCCCTGATGGAGGAGGTCATCGCGGAGATGTGGGCCCTGGAGGGCCACGAGGTCCCGCGCCCGATCCCGCGCATCACCTACGCCGAGGCCATGCGCCGCTTCGGTTCCGACAAGCCCGACCTGCGCATGGGCCAGGAGCTGGTCGAGTGCACCGACTACTTCGAGGACACCCCGTTCCGGGTCTTCCAGGCCGAGTACGTCGGTGCCGTGGTCATGCCCGGTGGCGCCTCGCAGCCGCGCAAGCAGCTGGACGCCTGGCAGGAGTGGGCCAAGCAGCGTGGCGCCAAGGGCCTGGCCTACGTGCTGGTGCAGGAGGACGGTGAGCTCGGGGGACCGGTCGCCAAGAACCTCTCCGAGGAGGAGAAGGCCGGCCTGGCCGCCCACGTCGGGGCCGCACCGGGCGACTGCGTCTTCTTCGCCGCCGGTCCGACCCGGTCGAGCCGCGCGCTGCTCGGTGCCGCCCGCCTGGAGATCGGTCGCCGGTGCGGGCTCATCGACGAGTCGGCGTACGCCTTCACGTGGGTGGTCGACGCCCCGCTGTTCGAGCCCGCCTCCGAGGCCGTCGCCAGCGGTGACGTCGCCGTGGGTGGAGGAGCCTGGACGGCCGTGCACCACGCGTTCACCAGCCCGAAGGAGGAGTTCCTCGACACCTTCGACACCGACCCCGGTCCGGCGCTGGCCTACGCCTACGACATCGTCTGCAACGGCAGCGAGCTCGGCGGCGGCTCGATCCGGATCCACCGCGAGGACGTGCAGAAGCGGGTCTTCGAGGTCATGGGCATCGGACCCGAGGAGGCGCAGGAGAAGTTCGGCTTCCTGCTCGACGCCTTCAAGCACGGCGCGCCCCCGCACGGCGGCATCGCGGTGGGCATGGACCGCATCTGCGCGATCCTCGGGCGGGCCGAGTCGATCCGCGACGTCATCGCCTTCCCGAAGTCCGGTGGCGGGTACGACCCGCTGACGGCCGCGCCGGCGCCGATCAGCCCCGAGCAGCGCAAGGAAGCCGGTGTGGACGCCCGTCCGACGGAGGAACTCGCGCCGCAGGCCTGATGCACGCGCTGATCGACGGCGGCGTCCCGACCGGTGGAAACCGGTTGCGGCGCCGCCGTCCCCGTGTCCGGATCGTTACCGCTGAGTGATCGTCCTGCCGTGGGGGAGCACATAGAGTCCACGACGGCGCACAGCGCACGGCCGGGAGACCCTCGGCTGCTCGGAACGATGGGGAGAGCATGTCGGCACAGACCGCCGGCCCCGAGACCCTGGGGCACCTGAGCGAGGAGCCGAAGGGCGAGGACCCTGGCAGCAGCAAGGCCAGGACCATCACGGGCAAGTCCCCGATGCGGATCGCGCTGGGGCGTCTGCTCCGCGACAAGATCGCCATCGTCTGCCTGGCGGTCGTCCTCTTCTTCGTGCTGATCGCGATCTTCGCGGGCCCGCTGCAGAAGGCGTTCGGGGTCACCACCGACACCGCCTACCCCTCGCAGTTCCTCAACCTCGACGGCACCCCGCGTGCCGAGTTCGGCCCGCCCTACGGCGGCTTCACGATGGACCACCCCTTCGGGATCGCGCCGCGCACGGCGACCGACAACCTCGCCTTCTGGCTGCAGGGGGCGCAGAACTCGCTGCAGATCGCGACGACCGCCACGATCGTCGCCATGCTCCTGGGCGTGACCCTGGGTCTGCTGGGCGGCTTCCTCGGAGGCGTCGTGGACCGGGTCATCGGCTTCGTCACCGACTTCTTCCTCACGCTCCCCTTCATCCTGGCCGCGTTGACGATCGCCCCGATCATCAACGAGCGCTTCCGCGACAGCGACAACTACCCGACGATCCAGGTCATCGCGCTGATCGGTGTCCTGGCCGGGTTCGGCTGGATGTCGGTGGCCCGACTGATCCGCGGCGAGGTGCTCTCGCTGCGCGAGCGCGAGTTCGTGCAGGCGGCCCGGGTGATGGGCATGCCCACGCGCCGCCTGCTGCTCAAGGAGCTGCTGCCCAACCTGGTCGCCCCGATCGTGGTCGCCTCCTCGCTGATGCTGCCCGCGTTCGTGGCAGCCGAGGCCGGGCTGGCGTTCCTCGGTATCGGCGTGACCACGCGCCCCTCCTGGGGCCAGACGCTCAACCAGGGGATCGGGTTCTTCGACAACTACCCGCTCTACCTCTACCAGCCGCTGATCGCCATCGTGGCGATCGTGCTGGCGCTCAACCTCCTGGGGGACGCGCTGCGTGACGCGCTCGACCCCAAGACCCGCCGCTGAGCGGCCACCACACGTCACCCGGGCCCCTTCCCGGGTACGCACCAGAAAGGAAACGTCAATGAGACGGACCAAGCCGCTGGCAGCGCTCGCCGTTGCCTCGCTCATGGCTCTCGCGGCCTGTGGTTCCGGTGACGGCCCCTCGGACACCGAGACCGGTGACTTCCGGGAGACCGACGCGGGCGCCGACAAGGACCCCGACGCCGAGGGCCCCGCCCCGGAGCTCGAGGGCGCCGAGGCCGGAGGCACCATCACGGTGTTCCTCCCCGGTGACTACGGCCCGGACGACCTCGACCCGACCAACGGGTGGTCCGTCACCGGCAACTCGATCCAGCAGGCGCTGACCAGCCGCTCGCTGACCCAGTACCGCGTCGACGAGGACGGCAACGCCACCCTCGTGCCGGACCTCGCGGTCGACCTGGGCACCCCCAACGAGGACTTCACGCAGTGGACCTTCCAGCTGCGCGATAACGCCACGTGGGAGGACGGCTCGCCGATCACGGCCGAGGAGGTCGCCTTCGGCATCGCGCGCTCCATGGACTCCACCGCGTTCCCGGGTGGTCCGGGCACCGAGTACTCCACGCAGTTCTTCGCCGGTGCGGACGAGTTCGAGGGTCCCTACACCGACAAGGACACCGACTGGACCGAGTGGGAGGGTGTGGAGTTCGACAACGACGCCAACACCGTCACCATCAACATGTCCAAGCCCTTCCCGGACATGGACTACTGGGGCGCCTTCATGGCGATGGGCCCGGCCCCGCTGGGCAAGACCTCCCAGCCGCCGGCCTACGGCCAGAACATCATGTCCAACGGCCCCTACAAGGTGGAGTCCTTCACCCCGCAGGACGAGCTCGTCCTGGTGAAGAACGACCAGTGGGACCCCGAGTCGGACCCGGCGCGCCACCAGTACGCCGACAAGTTCATCTTCAAGTTCAACGCCGACCCGGACCAGACCGACCAGATCATGCTGTCGGACAACACCGAGTCGCAGACCGCGCTGTCGACCGACCTGTCGGCCGCCAGCTACCAGGACGCCCTGGAGACCCTGGGTGACCGCCTGGTCCAGCAGTCGACGCAGTGCACCTCGTTCATCTACCCGGTGTACGGCAAGACCGACCTCGCCTTCCGCAAGGCCCTCGCCTACGCCTACCCCTACGAGGACGCGTGGCAGGCCGGCGGCCAGGTGCCCGGCGTGACCCGTGTCCCGGCGAACTCGATCATGCCCCCGGGCATGGCCGGCAAGCCGGACTACTTCGTCGACGGTGAGCAGTTCACCTTCGACATCGAGAAGGCCAAGGAGCTGCTCGCGGAGTCGGAGACCCCGCCGACGATCGACATGATCTACTACGAGCCCGACCCGCTCGCGGTCGCGGCCAACGAGGTCGTCGTCAAGGCCTACGAGGAGGCCGGCTTCACGGTCAAGTCGACCCCGGTCCAGGAGTCGCCGTACTCGACCTACCTCAACCCCGACGACAAGCTCAACAAGAGCCTGAACGTCCGTGCGGTCGCCTGGTGCTCCGACTGGCCCTCGGGCTCGACCTTCATCCCCGCGCTGTTCCGCGGTGGCGCCACCTACAACGTGGGTGAGTTCGCCGAGGACACCATCGACGAGCGCATCGCCGGTGTCGCGGAGCTGCCGATCGAGGACCAGGCCGCCGAGTGGGGCGCGATCGACGAGCAGATCCAGACGGAGTTCTTCCCGGCCGTCCCGACCGCGTACTACAACCAGCTGTTCGCGTTCGGCTCCAAGATCGGCAACCCCTCGGGCGACGAGGCCCTGGGTGCGCCGAACTACAAGAACCTCTTCGTGATGCCCTGAGCGCCCAGCGCTCGCACCACGCAGGTTCCGGATGCTGACTGACCGACCGGTCGGTGAGTGTCCACCCCACGCGGGGGGACCCCCGGGGACTCGTTCCCCGGGGGTCCTTCCCCGCGGGGCCCCACCCGTCCCGTACCCGAGGGAAGAGAGATGTTCGCCTACATCGTCAAGAGGCTGCTGGCCGGCCTCGTCGTCCTGACCCTGGTGTCCCTGTCGATCTTCCTGCTGTTCTGGTACGGCCCCTCCGAGCCCGCCCGCGCGATGTGCGACAGCAAGACCAGCAACCGCTGCAGCCCGGCGAAGCTCGAGGTCTTCACCGAGGAGCTGGGCTACAACAACCCCTGGGCCTCGGAGTTCGGCAACTACGTCGGCGGCATCGTCACCGGTCGCGACATCACCGTGGCCGGGCAGACCACCCGCTGCGAGGCCCCCTGCCTCGGTCTGTCCTACAGCACCGGCAAGCCGGTCTGGGAGGACATGCAGAGCCGCATCCCGGCCACCGTCTCGATCGCCGTCGGCGGCGCCAGCCTCTACCTCCTCCTGGGGGTGCCGATCGGCGTGGCCGCCTCCAAACGCAGAGGCACGGTGGCCGACAAGACCCTGGTCTCCGGGTTCCTCGTCATCAGCTCGATCCCGTACTACCTGTTCGCGCTGCTGGTCTTCCTCTACTTCGCGGTGCTCTACGAGCTGCCGTTCGTGGGCCAACCCGGCTACACACCACTGTCGGAGAACCCAGCCGAGTGGTTCGGTGGGCTCGCGCTCGCCTGGATCTGCCTGGGTGTCTTCGGCTGCACCGCCTACACCCGCTACTCCCGCGGCGCCATGGTCGAGGCGCTGAGCGAGGACTACGTCCGCACCGCGAAGGCCAAGGGCCTGCCGCAGCGCACCGTGGTCTACAAGCACGCGCTCCGCGCGGCCCTCGTGCCGGTCGTGACGATCTTCGGCATCGACTTCGGCACCCTGCTGGCCGGCACGATCTTCACCGAGAAGATCTTCGACATCAACGGCATCGGGCTGTGGGCCCTCAACGCGGTGGGTCAGAAGGACCTGCCGATCGTCCAGGCCACCGCGCTCTTCGCTGCCATCGCCCTGATCGTGTCCAACCTGGTCGTGGACCTGCTGTACAGCGTCCTCGACCCGAGAGTGAGGCTGTCGTGACCGAGCCGTTCCTCGTCGTCGAGGACCTGACGGTCAAGTTCCCCACCGAGGACGGCCTCGTCAACGCCGTCACCGAGCTCAGCTACTCCGTCGAGCAGGGTCGCACCCTGGGCATCGTGGGGGAGTCCGGCTCGGGCAAGTCGGTGTCGTCCATGGCGGTCCTGGGACTGCACGACACCCGCACGGCGCGGATCACCGGATCGATCAAGGTCGGTGGCCAGGAGGTCGTCGGGCTCGGGGAGTCCAAGCTGCGCAAGCTGCGCGGCCGCGAGGTCGCGATGATCTTCCAGGACGCCCTGGCTGCGCTGCACCCCTTCTACAAGGTCGGTTCCCAGCTCGCCGAGGCCTACCTCGTGCACCACCCCTCCGCCAGCAAGCGCGACGCCCGGCGCAAGGCCGTCGAGATGCTGGACCGGGTGGGGATCCCGCAGCCGGACCGCCGCGTGGACGACTTCCCGCACCAGTTCTCCGGCGGCATGCGTCAGCGGGCCATGATCGCGATGGGTCTGATCAACGACCCCAAGCTGTTGATCGCCGACGAGCCGACCACGGCCCTCGACGTGACCGTGCAGGCGCAGATCCTCGACCTGCTCCAGGACCTGCAGCGCGAGTTCGACTCCGCGGTCATCATCATCACCCACGACCTCGGGGTGATCGCCGAGATGGCCGACGACATCCTCGTGATGTACGGCGGTCGCGGCGTCGAGCACGGCCCCGCCAAGGAGGTGCTCACGCGGCCGCTCATGCCCTACACGTGGGGACTGCTCTCCAGCGTGCCCGACGTCGCGGGCGACACCGCCGCGAAGCTGGTGCCGATCCCGGGGAACCCGCCGAGCCTGCTGGACCCGCCCTCGGGCTGCGCGTTCCACCCCCGGTGTGCCCACAGCGACAAGGTGCAGGGCAACCTGTGCTCGACGGCGCTGCCCCGGCTGGAGCCTGGCCCCGGCGGGCCCGGACACCTCACGCGCTGCCACCTGAGCGACCCGGCGACGGTCTTCGAGACCGAGGTGCTGCCGGTCATCGCGCCCGACCTGCTCGAGGAGAGCTGAGAAGATGACCGACGTCAACCACCCTCCCCAGCACCCCGAGAACCCGGCGGTCGCCGAGGGCGAGGAGCTCTCGGCTGACAACCGGGAGCAGCGGCGCTCCTTCGCCGACCTGGCCGACTCCGGCCACGCGGCCGCGCAGCTGCGCACCGACGTCGAGCCGGTGCTCACGGTCGAGGACCTCAAGATGTGGTTCCCGGTCAAGTCCTCAGGCCTGGTGCGCCGCACGATCGGCCACGTCCAGGCCGTCGACGGCATCTCCTTCCAGGTGCCGCGCGGCGGCTCGCTGGGCCTGGTGGGGGAGTCCGGCTGCGGCAAGTCCACCACCGGTCGCCTCATCACCCGCCTCTACACCCCCACGGCCGGCTCGATGCGCTTCGGTGAGAAGCAGGTCGACCTCGCGACGATGTCCAACCGCGAGCTCAAGCCGATCCGGCGCGACGTGCAGATGATCTTCCAGGACCCCTACACCTCGCTGAACCCGCGGCACACCGTCGGCGCGATCATCGGCGCCCCGCTGGAGGTGCACAAGGTCGTCCCGAAGAACAAGGTGCTGCCGCGTGTCCAGGAGCTCCTGGAGATCGTGGGTCTCAACCCCGAGCACTACAACCGCTACCCCAACGAGTTCTCGGGCGGGCAGCGCCAGCGCATCGGCATCGCCCGGGCCCTGACCCTGAACCCCAAGCTGCTGGTCGCGGACGAGCCGGTCTCGGCCCTCGACGTGTCGATCCAGGCGCAGGTCATCAACCTGCTCCAGGAGCTGCAGGCCGAGTTCGACATCGCCTTCCTCTTCATCGCCCACGACCTGGCCGTCGTGCGGCACTTCTGCCCCGAGGTGGCGGTGATGTACCTCGGCAAGATCGTGGAGATCGCCGACCGCGACAGCATCTACGGCCACGCGCACCACCCGTACACCCAGGCGCTGCTCTCGGCCGTGCCGGACATCAAGTCCGCAGGTCACGGTCGCCGGGAGCGGATCCGGCTCGAGGGCGACGTCCCGAGCCCGATCAACCCGCCCTCGGGCTGCCGGTTCCGCACCCGGTGCCCGCTGGCCCAGGAGATCTGCGCCAAGGTCGAGCCGCCGCTGCTGCAGATCGGCCCCCGGCACAAGGTCGCCTGCCACTTCGCCGGTGAGATCGGTCGGCACCCCGCCACTCCGGTGACCGCCGGGCTGCTGGGCGTGGACAAGCAGGGCAGCCCCGACCCGGGCACCACCCCGCAGCCGGTCGGGACCAACCCCGGCTACGACAAGGAGTGGTTCGACCTCGACTCGCAGCAGATGGTCTCGGCCTGAGCGACGACGACGCGCTCTTCGCCGCCCCCGGTCACCCGGCCGGGGGCGGCTCCGCTGCGTCCGGGAGCCTGGCGGCCAACACGACCGCCTCGGCACCGCTCGCCGTGCGGATGCGACCGCGGACGCTGGACGAGCTGGTCGGGCAGCCGCAGCTGCGTGAACCGGGCTCCCCGCTGCGCCAGCTGATCGAGGACCAGCGCTCGCTGTCGCTGCTGCTGTGGGGCCCGCCCGGCACCGGCAAGACCACCATCGCCTCGATCGTGAGCGGCCGGACCGACCGGCGCTTCGTGGAGGTCTCCGCGGTCTCCGCCGGGGTCAAGGAGGTGCGGGCGGCCATCGAGTCGGCCCGCAGCGAGCTGGTGCGCGGCGGCCGCGAGACGGTGCTCTTCGTCGACGAGGTGCACCGCTTCTCCAAGGCCCAGCAGGACGCCCTGCTGCCCGGGGTCGAGAACCGGTGGGTGACGCTCGTGGCCGCGACCACGGAGAACCCCTTCTTCTCCGTGATCTCCCCGCTGCTCTCGCGCAGCCTGCTGCTGCGCCTAGAGTCGCTCACCGACGACGACGTACGCCGGGTGCTGGACCAGGCGCTGGTCGACGAGCGCGGCCTGGCCGGTCGCTTCACCCTGACCGAGGACGCGGCCGACCACCTGGTGCGGCTGTCCGGGGGCGACGCGCGTCGCTCCCTGACCTACCTCGAGGCCGCGGCGGGCGCGGCCACGGGCCGGGGGAGCGAGGTGATCGACCTGGCGACCGCGGAGACGGCGGTCGACCAGGCCGCCGTGCGCTACGACCGCCAGGGCGACCAGCACTACGACGTCACGAGCGCCTTCATCAAGTCCGTGCGCGGCTCGGACGCCGATGCTGCGCTGCACTACCTGGCGCGGATGGTCGAGGCCGGCGAGGACCCGCGCTTCATCGCCCGACGGCTGGTCATCCTGGCCAGCGAGGACGTCGGGCTGGCCGACCCCGCGGCGCTGCCGCTCGCGGTGGCCGCCGCCCAGGCCGTGCAGCTCATCGGGATGCCCGAGGCCGGCCTCAACCTCGCGCACGCGACGATCGCCCTGGCCATGGCCCCGAAGTCCAACGCCGTCACCACCGCGCTGGCGGCCGCGACCGCCGACGTGCGCGCAGGCAAGATCGGACCGGTGCCCGCGCACCTGCGCGACGCCCACTACGGCGGGGCCAAGAAGCTCGGGCACGGGGCGAGCTACACCTACAGCCACGACGAGCCCTTCGGCATCGCCGCCCAGCAGTACGCCCCCGACGTCGTCGCCGACGCGACCTACTACCAGCCCAAGGACATCGGCGCCGAGAGCGCCATCCGGGAGCGCTGGGAGCGGGTCCGCCGCCGGATCCGCGGCAGGTAGGGTCAGGCCCCATGAACCAGCAGTGGACCGCCCCCGCCTGGGCCGTCGTCGCGCTGGTCGCCGGCGTCCTGCTCGCGGTGCTGGTCCTGGTGCTCCTGGTGGCCGCGACCCGACGCGCGCTGGTGCGCGTCCGGCACGAGGCCGATGCGCTGGTGGGTCGTGTCGCCGAGCTCGAGGAGCGCCTCGCCGCGCAGGAGACGGCCGCTCCGGGGGTCCCCGCCGCGACCGTGGCCGCGGACCGCGAGTACGTCATCACGCACCTGGGCGAGGAGCCCGAGGCTGCAGCGGCGGCGCCCGTCGTGCCCGCTCCGGTCTTCGCCGACCTGGTGCTGCGGGAGAGCGTCGTGCAGGCCGCCACCCTCGCGGCCGGCCTGCGCCGGGCGCTGAGCCCGGAGACCAGGCACCGGATCCGCTTCGAGATGCGGCGCGAGGTCAAGCGGGCGCGCAAGCAGCGCCGCGCCGACCTGCGCGCGGCGCGCCGCGACCTGCACGACCGCGAGCGAGCAGCCGCATGAGCCGCGGGCTCTGGTTCGCAGCCGGGGCCGGCGCCGGGATCTACGCGATGGTGCGTGGCCGGCGCGCGGCCGAGGTGCTGACCTACGACGGCCTCCACGACCGGCTCGGCGCCCTGGCCGTGGGCGCGCGGCTCTTCCGCGACGAGGTCGCCCAGGGACGCGCCGAGGCCGAGGACGCGGTGCGCGCCCGGCTCCGAGCACCCTCGCCCCCGCAGATCAGCAGCCCCCCGGACACACCCGAGCTCGCCCCCCGACAGCAGAGAGGCACCCCCTGATGGACACCGCCGCGATCCGCCGCAACTTCCTCGCGCACTTCGAGGCGGCCGGACACACCGTGGTGCCGTCGGCCTCGCTGCTCGCCGACGACCCCAACCTGCTCTTCGTGCCCGCCGGGATGGTGCCCTTCAAGCCCTACTTCCTGGGCCAGGAGACCCCGCCCTACACCCGGGCCACCAGCGTGCAGAAGTGCGTGCGCACCCCCGACATCGAGGACGTCGGCAAGACCTCGCGCCACGGCACGTTCTTCGAGATGTGCGGCAACTTCTCCTTCGGCGACTACTTCAAGGAGCGGGCCATCGAGCTGGCCTGGGAGCTGGTCACCAAGCCGGTCGCCGACGGCGGGTGGGGCTTCGACGAGGGCCTGCTCTACCCCTCGATCCTCGACGGCGACGACGAGGCGCTGGCGCTGTGGAAGAAGGTCACCGGCCTGCCCGACGACCGGATCGCCCGTCTGGGTCCCAAGGAGAACTACTGGTCCATGGGCGTCCCCGGGCCCGGCGGGCCGTGCTCGGAGCTGCTGATCGACCGCGGCCCGGCGTACGGGCCCGACGGCGACTTCTCGGCCGAGGACCGCTACCTGGAGTTCTGGAACCTCGTCTTCATGCAGGACGAGCTGTCCGCGGTGCGGTCCAAGGAGGACTTCGACATCGCCGGCTCGCTGCCGAAGAAGAACATCGACACGGGCATGGGCCTGGAGCGGGTCGCCTTCCTGCTGCAGGGCAAGGACAACATGTACGAGATCGACGTGATGTACCCCGTGATCGAGAAGGCCGAGCAGCTCACGGGCAAGCGCTACGGCACGAACCCCGAGGACGACGTCCGCTTCCGCGTGGTCGCCGACCACGTGCGCTCTTCGATGATGCTCATCGGTGACGGCGTGACCCCGGGCAACGAGGGCCGCGGCTACGTCCTGCGCCGGCTCATGCGCCGCGCCATCCGCTCGGTGCGCCTGCTCGGCTACGAGGACCCGGCGCTGCCCGAGCTCTACCCCGTCAGCCGCGACAAGATGGGCGAGACCTACGCCGACCTGCACCGCGACTGGGACCGGATCTCCACGGTCGCCTACGCCGAGGAGGACGCGTTCCGCTCGACGCTGAAGGCCGGCACCCAGATCTTCGACGTCGCCGCGGGCGAGGTGAAGAAGTCCGGCGGCTCGGTGCTCTCCGGCGAGCGCGCCTTCGCGCTGCACGACACCTACGGCTTCCCGATCGACCTGACCCTCGAGATGGCCTCCGAGCAGGGGCTGGCCGTCGACGAGGACGGCTTCCGCCGGCTCATGGGCGAGCAGCGCGAGCGGGCCAAGGCCGACGCCAAGGCCAAGAAGGGCGCGCACACCAACACCGGTGCCTACCGCGAGGTCGCCGACTCCCTCGGCGCGGCCGTCGACTTCACCGGCTACACCGAGACCACCACCGAGGGCGTCGTGCGCGGACTGGTCGCCGACGGCGCCGTCGTGCCGGTCGCCGGCGCCGGCCAGGAGGTCGAGCTGGTCCTGGACCGCACCCCGTTCTACGCCGAGGGCGGCGGCCAGCTGGCCGACACCGGCGTCATCGAGCTGGCCAACGGCGCCCGGGTCGAGGTGCTCGACGTCCAGTCGCCGATCACCGGGCTGGTCGTCCACCGCGCCCGGGTGCTCGAGGGCGAGGTCAGCAGCGGGGTGGCCGCGCAGTCGCACGTCGACCTGGCCCGCCGCACCGCCATCAGCCGCGCCCACACCGCCACGCACATGGTGCACAAGGCCTTCCGCGAGGCGCTGGGGGAGACCGCCACCCAGGCCGGGTCGGAGAACGCCCCCGGCCGGTTCCGCTTCGACTTCTCCGCCACCGGCGCGGTCCCGGCCTCGGTGATGGCCGACGTGGAGGCGCGGGTCAACGACGTCGTCCTCGACGACCTCGCCGTGCACGCGGAGTACATGTCCCAGGCCGAGGCCGTGAGGTCCGGCGCGATGGCCTTGTTCGGCGAGAAGTACGGCGACACCGTGCGCGTCGTCTCGGTGGGTGACTGGGCCCGCGAGCTGTGCGGCGGCACCCACACCGCCAGCTCCGGCAAGCTGGGCGTCATCAAGCTGCTGGGCGAGTCGTCCATCGGCTCCGGCGTACGTCGGGTCGAGGCGCTGGTCGGCAGCGACGCCTACCGGTTCCTGGCCCGGGAGCACACCCTGGTCAACCAGCTCTCCGAGACCCTCAAGGCGCGTCCGGAGGAGCTGCCCGAGCGGGTCTCGGACCTCGTATCCCGGCTGCGGGCCGCGGAGAAGGAGATCGAGCAGGTGCGCGTGCAGCAGCTGCTGCGTGCCGGCGCCGAGGTCGCGGCCGGAGCCACCCGGGTGGGCCCGGTCCTCGTCGTCGCGCACCGGGTCGAGGGCGCCGGCGGCGGCGACGTCCGCACCCTGGCCCTCGACGTGCGCAGCCGGCTGCCCCAGGGCGAGCCCGGCGTCGTGGTCGTGGCGGGCGTCTCGGACGGCAAGGTCGCGCTGGTCGCGGCCACCAACGAGCTCGCCCAGGAGCGCGGCCTGTCGGCCGGCGACCTGGTGCGCGCCCTCACCCCGCTGCTGGGCGGCAAGGGCGGCGGCAAGGCCGACGTGGCGCAGGGCGGCGGCGCGGACGCCTCGCGGCTCGACGAGGCGCTGGCGCTCGTGGCCGGCGAGGTCGGCAAGGTCGTCGGGGCCTGAGTCCCATGAGGCACGGCACCCGGCTGGGCGTCGACCCGGGCGACGCCCGGATCGGCGTGGCGCGCAGCGACCCCTCGGGGATGCTGGCCACGCCGGTGGAGACGGTGCGCCGCGGCAAGGGCGACCTGGCGCGGCTGCGCCGGATCGTGGCCGACCTGGCGGAGGAGACCACCGTCCTCGAGGTCGTGGTCGGGCTGCCGCGCTCGCTGCACGGCGGTGAGGGGCCTGCGGCGGCGAAGGTCCGGGAGTTCGCCGCGTCCCTCGCCGAGCGGCTCGACGTGCCCGTGCGGCTCGTCGACGAGCGGCTCTCCACGGTTTCGGCGGAGGCTATGCTCCGCGACCAGGGTCGCAAGGGCGCCAAGCGCCGTGCGGTCGTCGACCAGGCGGCGGCCGTCGTGATCCTGCAGCACGCGCTCGACACCGAGCGCGCCTCGGGGGCTGCGCCCGGCGAGGTCGTGGCGAGGACGGACGAGGGGACGCAGTCATGAGCGAGGACCAGCACGTCGACGAGCTCGTCCCGGAGGGACGACGCCGGCGCAAGCGCAGCCGGGTGCCCGGGTGCCTGGCGGTGCTGGTGGCCCTGGCCGTCATCGCCGGGGGCCTGTGGTGGGCCGGCAACGCCGGCCTCGCCGCGCTGCGCGACCTGGTCGAGGACCCGGAGGACTACCCCGGTCCCGGACGCGGCTCGGTCGTCTTCGAGGTTGCCAGCGGCGACAGCTCCACCATCATCTGCCGCAACCTCAAGGACCAGGACGTCGTGGCGTCCGTGGACGCCTGCATCGCCGCGGCCAATGCCAACCCCGGCTCCGGCGGCATCCAGGTCGGCTTCTACGAGCTGAAGAAGGAGATGGCCTCCGAGGACGCCTTCGACGTGCTCGTGGACCCGGCCAACCTGGTGACCAGCAGCGTCACGATCCCCGAGGGTCTCAACACCGACCAGATCGTCGCGCTGCTGGCCGAGGGCACCGACTTCTCCGCCGCGCAGTTCCAGAAGCACCTCGACGACCCCGCGAAGATCGGCCTGCCCGACTACGCCGGCGGCGACGCCGAGGGCTACCTCTTCCCGGCCACCTACGCCTTCGGCCCGAAGGCCAAGCCGGCCGACATGCTCGCGGCGATGGTCGACCGCTGGCGCCAGGCCGCCGACGAGGCCGGGCTGGAGGAGGCGGCCGAGCGGCTCGGCTACACCCCCCACGAGCTGATGACGATCGCCAGCCTGGTCGAGGCCGAGGGCCGCGGCGACGACATGCCGAAGGTCGCGCGGGTGATCTACAACCGGGTCGAGAACCCCGACAACGGGGTCACCAACGGCCTGCTCCAGATCGACGCCGCGGTCAACTACGCGCTCGGCAAGGAGCCCATCGCCCGGCTGACCACCGACCAGATCGAGTCGGTCTCGGACTCGCCGTACAACACCTACACCCAGCCGGGGCTCCCGCCCGGCCCGATCGAGGCGCCCGGCGACGCGGCGATCGACGCGGCCGCCAACCCGGCGGACGGCCCGTGGCTGTTCTACGTCACGGTGAACCTCGAGACCGGCGAGACCAAGTTCACCGAGTCCTACGACGAGTTCCTCTCCTTCCGCGGCGAGCTGGACGAGTACTGCGCCACGCAGTCCGACCGCTGCTGAGCCGGCCGTGACCGCGTCGACCACCCGGTGCGCGGTGCTCGGCGACCCCGTCGAGCACTCGCTGTCACCGGCCCTGCACCGGGCGGCGTACGCCTGGCTGGGGCTCGAGGGGTGGCACTACGACCCCGTGCGGGTGCCCGGCGGCACGCTCCCGGACTTCCTCGACGGCCTCGGGCCGGAGTGGCGCGGTCTCTCGCTCACGATGCCGCTCAAGCGTGAGCTGCTCGCGCTGGCCGGCGAGCGGGGCTGGGAGGTCTCGGGCCGCGCCTGGTCCGCGGGCGGCGCGAACACGCTGGTGCGCGAGGGCGGGGGGTGGCGCGGCGACAACACCGACCTCCCGGGAGCCGTGGCCGCGGTGCGGGAGCGGCACGACGGTCCGGTGGGGCGGGTCCTGGTCCTGGGCGGCGGCGCCACCGCGGCCTCGATCGGGCTCGCGCTGTGCGACCTCGGCGCCCGTGAGGTGACGCTGCTGGTGCGCTCGGCCGACCGGGCCGCGGAGACGCTGCGCACGGTCGCGGCGCACGCCTCGGCGCCGGACGTGCGGGCGCTCGAGCCGGCGGCCACCCGGCAGGACGGCGGGGTCCCGGCCGCCGACGTCCTCGTCTCGACGGTCCCCGCCGGCGCCCAGGACCCGGGACTGCTGGCCGCCTGCGGCGCCGCGCTGCTCTTCGAGGCCGTCTACGACCCGTGGCCCACGCCGCTGGCCGCGGCCGCGCTCGACCGTGGCACCGCCCTCGTCTCGGGCCTGGACCTGCTCGTCCACCAGGCCGCTCTCCAGGTCGAGCAGTTCACCGGCCGGACCGTGCCCGTCGAGGTCCTGCGCTCGGCCGGCGAGGCGGCACTGGCGGCGCGGGGCCACGGGTGAGCAGCCTGCCCGCCGTGTGGGAGGGCGCCCTGCTGGGCGGCCTGCTCTGCGGCCTGCTGTCGCTGGCCGTCCCGTGGGTGGTGCGGATGCTGCCGGAGCCGGCGCCGGACCCCGATCGCGGGGAGGGCGAGCCGGGCGCGCCCCCCAAGCCGACGTACGCCGCCCTCGGATCGCGCCCGGGCCTGCTGCCCGGCGCGGTGCTCTCCGGGCTCGCCGCGGGCGCGCTGGCGGGCGGCGTCGTGGGCCCCGGGTGGACCCTGGCCCTCGTGGTGCTCGCCGTCCCGGTGTGCGTCGCCCTGGCGTTCGTCGACTGGCACACCCGGCTGCTGCCGTCGCGGCTGGTGCTGCCCGCGACCGGGCTGCTGCTGCTCGTGGTGGCCGTGGAGTGGGCCGTCACCGGCGACCGAGACGACCCGCTGCGGGCGGTGCTGGGGCTGCTGGTGGCCCGTTCGCTCTTCTGGGTGCTGTGGTTCGTGCACTCGGCCGGCATGGGCTTCGGCGACGTCCGGCTGGCGGCGCTGCTCGGCCTGGTGCTCGCCCACGCGGGCTGGGCCGAGCTCGCGGTCGGCGTCTACGCGCCGTTCCTGCTCTTCGCGGTGCCGGGGGTCGTGCTCGCGCTGGTGCGCCGCGACCGCGGCCTGCTGCGGGTGGCCTACCCGTTCGGTCCGTTCATGGTCCTGGGCGCGCTCGTCGGGCTGTGCCTGGGCCCGGTGCTGCTGGGAAGTCTCACGGGCGCCTGACCGGCAGGGGAGCGCTGCCGCCTGCGTGGAAGACTGGCCCCATGCTGCGTTGGCTCACCGCGGGCGAGTCCCACGGCCCGTCCCTGGTCGCGATCCTCGAGGGGCTCCCCGCCCACGTGGAGGTCACCTCCGACGACATCGCCGACTCCCTGGCCCGGCGCCGCCTGGGCTACGGCCGCGGCGCGCGGATGAAGTTCGAGCAGGACCAGGTCACCATCACCGGCGGCGTGCGGCACGGCCGCACCCAGGGCGGACCGGTCGCCATCACCGTCGGCAACACCGAGTGGCCCAAGTGGGAGACCGTGATGTCCGCGGACCCGGTCGACCCCTCGCTGCTCAAGGACACCGGCCGCAACGCCCCGCTGACCCGGCCGCGACCCGGGCACGCCGACCTGGCCGGCATGCAGAAGTACGACTTCGACGAGGCCCGCCCGATCCTCGAGCGCGCCTCGGCCCGCGAGACCGCGGCCCGGGTGGCGCTGGGCCGGGTCGCCAGCAACTTCCTGCAGCAGGTCGCCGACATCGGCATCGTCTCCCACGTCATCGAGCTCGGTGGCGTCCGCGCGCCCAGCGGCTCCTGGCCGGAGTCGGCCTCCGCCGAGGTCGTCGCGCGGCTCGACGAGGACCCGGTCCGCTGCCTCGACCCCGACACCGCCCAGGCGATGGTCGAGCGGATCGACCAGGCCCACAAGGACGGCGACACCCTCGGCGGTGTCGTGGAGGTCGTCGTCCACGGGCTCCCGCCGGGCCTGGGCTCGCACGTGCACTGGGACCGTCGCCTCGACAGCCGCCTGGCGGGCGCGCTCATGGGCATCCAGGCGATCAAGGGCGTCGAGGTCGGCGACGGCTTCGAGCTGGCTGCGACCCCGGGCTCGCTGGCGCACGACGAGATGGTGCCTGCCGAGGGCGGCATCCGGCGCGTCTCCGCCCGCTCGGGCGGCACCGAGGGTGGCATGACCACCGGCGAGGTGCTGCGCGTCCGGGCCGCGATGAAGCCGATCGCGACCGTCCCGCGCGCCCTGCGCACCGTCGACGTCGCGACGGGCGAGGCGACGGTGGCCCACCACCAGCGCTCCGACGTCTGCGCCGTCCCGGCCGCCGGCATCGTCGCCGAGGCGATGGTCGCGCTCGTGCTGGCCGACGCCGTGCTGGAGAAGTTCGGCGGCGACTCGGTCGGCGAGACCCGCCGCAACGTCGAGTCCTACCTCGCCGCCCTTCCCGAGCAGCTCACCTGGAACCGCGGGTGAGCGGCCCCGGTCCGCGGGTGGTCCTGGTCGGCCCGATGGGGGCCGGCAAGACGACCGTCGGCGAGCTGCTCGCCGCCCGCTGGGGCGTGCAGGTCCGTGACACCGACGCCGACATCGTCGCCGCGCAGGGCAAGGAGATCTCCGAGATCTTCGTCGACGACGGCGAGGCCGCCTTCCGCGCCCTCGAGCGCGAGGCGGTGGCCCGTGCCCTGGCCGAACACGACGGGGTGCTGTCGCTGGGCGGGGGAGCGGTGCTGGACCCGGGCACCCGCGACCTGCTCGCCGGGCACACCGTGGTCTTCTTGAACGTCGGGCTCACCGACGCGGTGAAGCGGGTCGGGCTCGGCACGTCGCGGCCGCTGCTCATGGGCAACGTCCGGGGACGCATCAAGGCACTGCTGGACGAGCGCACGCCGGTCTACACCTCCGTCGCGACGTTCACCGTCGACACCGACGGCCGGACGCCCGACGAGGTGGCCGACCAGGTCGCCGACGAGGTGGCCGCCCGTGCCTGAGCCCGACAGCACCGTCCTGCACGTCGGCGGCGCCAGCCCGTACGACGTCGTCGTCGGCCACGGCGTCGCCGAGCGCCTCACGGGGTTGCTGGGCGAGGGTGGCGCTGGCCCGAGCCGGGTCGCCCTCGTGGTGCCCGAGACGCTGCGCGAGCTGGCCGGGCCCGTGCGCGAGGCGCTCTCCGCGGCGTACCGGCTGACCGAGGTGGTCGTCCCCGACGGCGAGGCGGCCAAGACCGTCGCCACTGCCGCGGCCTGCTGGGACCGGCTGGGGGAGGCCGGGTTCACCCGCTCCGACGCCGTGGTCACCTTCGGCGGCGGCGCGACCACCGACCTGGGCGGCTGGGTGGCGGCCGGCTGGCTGCGGGGCGTGCCGGTCGTGCACGTGCCCACCACGCTGCTGGCGATGGTCGACGCGGCGGTGGGCGGCAAGACCGGCGTCAACACCGCTGCCGGCAAGAACCTCGTCGGCGCCTTCCACGAGCCCGCCGGCGTCCTGTGCGACCTGTCGCTGCTGCGCACGCTGCCCCGTGCCGACCTGGTCGCGGGGATGGGCGAGGTCGTGAAGTGCGGCTTCATCGCCGACCCCCGGATCCTGACGCTCGTCGAGACCACCGACCCGGCGACGCTCGACGCGGACAGCCCCGTGCTGCGCGAGCTGGTGGAGCGCTCGGTGCAGGTCAAGATCGACGTGGTGGTCGGGGACCTCAAGGAGACCGCCGGCACCGCCGGAGAGGGTCACCCTGGGAGGGAGGCCCTCAACTACGGCCACACCATGGGCCACGCGATCGAGCGCGCCGAGGACTACCGCATGCGCCACGGGGAGGCGGTCTCGGTCGGGGCGGTCTTCGTCGCCGAGCTGGCCCGCCTGGCCGGGGTCCTGGACGAGGCGACCGCGGCGCGGCACGCCTCGGCCTTCGGGCGCGTGGGGCTGCCCACGGGCTACGCCGGAGCCGGGTACGACGAGCTGCGGGCCGCGATGGCGGTGGACAAGAAGTCGCGCGGCGACCAGCTGCGCTTCGTGGTGCTGCACGACCTGGCCGACCCGCGGGTCCTGGCCGGGCCGGCCGAGGAGCACCTGCGGGCGGCGTACGACGCGATGGTGGCGCGAGCATGAGCACGCCGGTGCTGGTCCTCAACGGGCCCAACCTGGGGCGGCTGGGCCGCCGGCAGCCGGAGATCTACGGCTCGACGACCCACGACGAGCTGGTCGAGCTGTGCGAGCGGTGGGGCCGCGAGCGTGGGCTGGACGTGCAGGTGCGCCAGACCAACCACGAGGGCCGGATGCTCGACTGGCTGAACGAGGCCGCCGACTCGGCCACCCCGGTAGTGCTCAACGCTGCGGCGTGGACGCACTACTCCTACGCGATCTTCGACGCGTGCGCCCAGCTGGTCGCACCGCTGGTCGAGGTGCACATCTCGCAGCCCAAGGACCGGCCGGAGGAGTTCCGGCACCACTCGGTGGTGACCGAGCACGCGGTCGAGGTCGTGGCAGGGCACGGGATCGAGGGTTACCGGATGGCCCTCGACGTGCTCGTGCGCCACCTCGCCCCGTAGACTCCGGCGCTGGCCCCCGGGCCGCCCTCGACTCTCGCTCCACCCCTCTGACTGGCAAAGGCTGACGCGCGCACATGGCAACGACGAACGACCTCAAGAACGGCATGGTCCTCAACCTCGACGGTCAGCTCTGGGCCGTGGTGGAGTTCCAGCACGTGAAGCCGGGCAAGGGTCCTGCGTTCGTGCGCACCAAGCTGAAGAACGTCGAGTCCAACAAGACCGTCGACAAGACCTTCAACGCCGGCACCAAGGTCGAGACCGCCACCGTCGACAAGCGCAACTACCAGTACCTCTACAACGACGGCACGTCCTACGTCTTCATGGACACCAGCTCCTACGAGCAGCTCGAGGTCGCGCCCGAGATCGTCGGTGACGCCGCGAACTTCCTGCTCGAGAACAACGAGGCCATCGTGGCCACCAACGAGGGCCGCGTGCTCTTCGTCGAGCTGCCGCCGTCGGTCGAGATGGAGATCACCTTCACCGAGCCCGGCGTCGCCGGCGACTCCGCCACCGGCCGCACCAAGCCGGCCACGCTCGAGACCGGCCACGAGATCCAGGTGCCGCTCTTCATCAACCAGGGGGAGCGGGTCAAGGTCGACACCCGCGACTCGTCCTACCTCGGCCGCGTGAAGGGCTGAGGCACCGCCTGTGTCCGCCCGTTCCAAGGCCCGCAAGCGGGCGCTGGACGTGCTGTTCTCCGCCGAGCTGCGGGGTGAGTCGCCGGTGGAGGCGCTCCAGCGCGTGACCACCGACGGCCCGGCCCCCACGAACGACTACACCGGAGTCCTGGTGCGCGGCGTCGCCGACCACCAGGCGCGGATCGACGAGCTGCTCTCGCAGTACTCCAAGGACTGGACGCTGGAGCGGATGCCGACCGTGGACCGCAACGTCCTGCGGCTCGGCGTCTACGAGCTGGTCTGGGCCGAGGACGTGCCCGACCAGGTCGCGGTCTCCGAGGCCACCGAGCTGGTGCGAGAGCTGTCCACCGACGACTCGCCGACCTTCGTCAGCGGCCTGCTGAGCGCGATCCTGCGGGACAAGGCCACCCTCGAGGTCTGATGCCCGCCGGCCGCTCCTGGCAGGGTGGGCGGCATGAGCGACACGGAGCAGACCTGCGACCTCGTGGTCATCGGGCTCGGCCCGGGCGGCGAGGCCCTCGCCAGCGGCGCGGCCGAGGCCGGCCTGAGGGTCGTGGCGGTGGACAGGCACCTCGTGGGCGGGGAGTGCCCCTACTACGGGTGCGTCCCGTCGAAGATGATGGTCCGCGCGGCCGACCTGCTGGCCGAGGCAGGTCGGGTGGCGGGGGTCGCCGGGTCCGTCACCGTCGAGCCCTCCTGGGCGCCGGTCGCCACCCGGATCGCCGAGCAGGCCACCGACCACTGGGACGACGCCGTCGCGGTCGACCGGCTGCGGGAGGCCGGGGCGAGCGTGCTCCACGGCACCGCGCGCCTCGCCGGTCCCGGCCGGGTCGAGGTCGAGGCCCCCGACGGGTCGCTGACGTCGTACGTCGCGGAGCGGGGGGTGGTCCTGAACCCCGGCACCCGGCCGGCGCGGCTGCCGATCGACGGCCTCGAGGGCACGCCGTACTGGACCAACCGCGACGCGGTGAAGGTGGCCTCGCTGCCGTCCTCGCTGGTGGTGGTCGGCGGTGGTCCCATCGGGTGCGAGATGGCCCAGGTGTTCGCCCGCTTCGGTGTGCGCGTGACCGTGCTCGAGGCCGGGCCCCGCATCCTGGGGCCGCTCGAGCCGGAGGCGTCCGAGGCGCTGGCCGCGGTGCTCGTGCACGAGGGCGTGCGGGTCATGGCCGGTGTCTCGATCGGCTCGGTGGCCCACGCGGACGGGCAGTTCACGCTCGAGGTCGACGGGGAGACCGTGACCGCCGAGAAGCTGCTCGTGGCCGCGGGCCGCACCCCGAACCTCGACGACCTCGGGCTGGAGACGGTGGGCCTGGACCCGACCGCGCGCTCGCTGGAGGTCGACGAGCGGCTGCGGGTCAGCACCGACGGGGGCGGGGCCGGGGGCCTGTGGGCGATCGGCGACGTGACCGGCAAGGGGGCCTTCACCCACGTCTCGATGTACCAGTCGGCCATCGCGCTGCGCGACGTGCTGGGCCAGGACGGGCCGCCGGCGAGCTACCACGCGCTGCCGCACGTGACCTTCACCGACCCCGAGGTGGCGGGCGTGGGCCTGACCGAGCACCAGGCACGCGAGCGGGGGCTGCGCGTGCAGGTCGGGTCGGGCGGTCTCGGCTCGCGTGGCTGGCTGCACGGGCCCGGTGGCGACGGCCTGGTGAAGCTGGTGGCCGACGCCGACCGCGAGGTGCTCGTGGGCGCCACCGTCGTCGGACCGGCCGCCGGCGAGGTGCTCGGCCACCTCGCGCTGGCGGTGCACGCCGAGGTGCCGCTGCCCACCCTGCGCTCGATGATCTACGCCTACCCGACCTTCCACCGGGCGATCGAGAGCGCGCTGGCCGACCTGTCCTGACCGGGTGGTGTGCGTCCCCCGCGGGGGTGGGTAGACCGGACCCCATGGGAGCAGTCGGCGGAGCAGCGCAGGACCTGGCACGACGCGGCGACGACCACCCGTGGGTGCGCACCGCGGCGCGGCTCGGGATGGTCGCCTACGGCGTGGTCAACCTGCTCATCGGGTGGTTGGCCCTGCAGCTGGCCCTGGGCGACCAGTCCGGGAGCGCCAGCAGCAGCGGTGCGCTGCACGAGCTGGCGGACCAGCCGCTCGGCGCCGCCCTGGTGTGGGGCGTGGCGGTCGGGATGCTGCTGCTGGTGGTGTGGCGCGTGCTCGAGGTCGTCGTCGACCACGAGTGGGGTGCCGGCGTGAAGGCCGTGCTGTACGCCGCCATCGGGGTCTCGGCCGTGCAGGTCGCGCTCGGCGACGGCTCGCAGGGCGGCACCGACTCGTGGACCGCCGAGCTGATGGGCATGCCCGGCGGGCAGCTCCTGGTCGGGGCGGTCGGGCTCGGCATCATCGGCTACGGCCTCCACCAGGTCCACAAGGGCTGGACCGAGGGCTTCCGCGAGGACCTCGAGGCCGGGGCGACCAGCGGGGACGTCGGGTCGGCGTACGTGCTGCTCGGGAAGGTGGGCTACGTCGCCAAGGGGATCGCCGTGGGCATCATCGGCGGTCTCTTCGTGTGGGCGGCGCTCGAGCACTCGGCGAAGAAGTCCGGCGGGCTCGACGTCGCGCTGCAGACGGTCCTGGAGGCACCGGCCGGTCCGGTGCTGCTGGGGGCGATCGCGCTCGGCATCCTGGCCTACGGCGTCTTCTGCCTGGCCCGCGCCAGGCACCTCAGCACGTGAGCGCACCTGTGACGACCCACGAGGTCGACGTCGTCCTGCTCGGGGTCGGCTCCGGCGGGGAGCTGGCCGCCAGCAGGTTGGCGCGGGCCGGGCTCGAGGTCGCGGCGGTCGAGTCCCGCCTCGTGGGCGGCGAGTGCCCGTTCTGGGGCTGCACGCCCTCGAAGCTGCTCATCCGCTCCGCCCACGCCCTGGCCGAGGCCCGCGTGGCGGCACGGCTCTCCGGCCGCGTGGAGGTGGTCGAGCCCTCGCTGGCGCCCGCCGCCGGTCGCATCCGGGAGTCCGGCCACGACTGGCACGACGACGCCCATGCTGGCCCGCTGGTCGACAAGGGTGTCCTGCTCGTGCGTGGCCGCGGCCGCCTCGACGGTCCGGGCCGGGTGCGCGTGGAGACCGAGGAGGGCCCGGTGCTCCTCGTGGGCCGTCGCGGGGTCGTCCTCAACACCGGGACCTCGCCCGGCGTCCCGCCCGTGGAGGGGCTGGCCGGGACGCCGTACTGGACCAACCGCGAAGCGGTGCACCTCGAGGAGGTGCCGCGCTCCGTCGCCGTGCTGGGTGGGGGCAACATCGGCGCCGAGCTCACGCAGGTCCTGGCGCGGATGGGCACGCAGGTGACCCTGCTGGAGCAGGGTGAGCGGATCCTGGCCGGCGAGGAGCCCGAGGCCTCGGCGGTGGTGACGCAGGTGTTCCGTGACGAGGGCGTCGACGTCCGCACCAACGTGTCGGTGGACCGGGTCACCCACGGGGCGGGGCGCTTCCTGCTGGACGTGGACGGTGGCCGGCTCGAGGTCGAGCGGCTGCTCGTGGCCGCCGGTCGCTCGCCCAACCTCGGCGACGTCGGGCTGGAGACCGTCGGGCTGGACCCGGAGGCCGACGCGGTCGAGGTCGACGAGCGCTGCCGCGCGGGGGAGCGGCTGTGGGCGGTCGGCGACATCACCGGGCGCGGTCCGTTCACGCACGTGTCTCTCTACCAGGGAGAGATCGTCGTGCGGGACCTGCTCGGCGAGGACGGACCGTGGGGGGAGTACCACGCGGTCGCGCGGGTCACGTACACCGATCCCGAGGTCGGCTCGGTCGGCATGACCGAGGCCCAGGCGCGCGAGGAGGGGATCGAGGTCGCCGTGGGCACGGCGGAGGTCGGATCCAGCCCGCGCGGCTGGATCCACGAGGCGCCGGGTGTCGTGAAGGTCGTGGCGGACGCCTCGAGCGGGGTCGTCGTCGGGGCGACCACGGTGGCGCCGTACGGCGGGGAGGTGCTGGGCCTGCTGAGCACCGCGGTCCACGCGCGGCTCACCGTGCCGGTGCTGAGCCGCATGCACTTCGCGTACCCCACCTTCCACCGGGTCGTCCGGGACGCCCTGCGCGACACGGGGCTGTGACTGGGCGGGTGTGGTCGGCCGCCGTCCTGGGAAGGACACGGTGGTCCGTCCCCACATCTCGGAGGAAGCGATGACCCAGGGCACGTCCGGTGACACCAGCGACCGGCTCTACACGACCGAGGAGCTGGCGGCGTACGGACGCCGCCGCGACCCGCTCGCGGACCCCTGGGTCGAGCCCGCGGGCACCGGCACGACACAGGTGGCAGCCGTCCCGGCCGCTCCCGGGGCCGCCGCGGCGGTCGGCCCCGCGGCCCCGGAGGCGCCGCGTCGCTTCATGACCGCCACGGACTTCCTGGACCGGCGGGCCGACGAGGTCGGGTTCGGCCCCGCGACCTGGGGCTGGCGCGGCTGGCTCAACCGGGCCACCGGCGGGCTGCTCAAGCTGGGGATGGGCCCCTCGGAGGCCGAGCACGAGTCGCTGCGCCGCACGCTGCAGCGCGACTTCGACGGCCCGCGGACGATCGCGTTCATCAACCCCAAGGGCGGTGCGGCCAAGACGACCGGTGTCCTCGCCGCCGGCTACACCTTCGGCACCGTGCGCGGCGGCGGCGTGGTCGCGTGGGACAACAACGAGACCCGCGGCACGCTCGGCATCCGCGGGACGCGCAGCAGCCACCGCAACACCACGCGTGAGCTGCTCGAGGACCTCGAGCGGTTCAGCGACGTCTACCAGTCGCGGATCGGCGACCTCGGGGCGTTCGTCCGCTCCCAGGGCGACGCGCACTTCGACGTGCTGGCCTCCGACGAGCGGCCCGACGTGACCGGCACGATCCGCGCCGACGACTACGTGGCGGTCCACAAGCTGCTCGAGCGCTTCTACCGGATCCTGCTCATCGACACCGGCAACAACATGCGCGCGGAGAACTGGCTCGCGGCCGCCGAGTCCGCCGACCTGCTGGTCGTCACCTCCACCGTGCGCGAGGACACCGGCTACTCCGGGTTGTGGATGCTCGACGCGCTGCAGGACGCGGGCTACGCCGACGTCAAGCACAAGACGATCACCGTGCTCTCCGACCCCTCGCCGAAGGTCGACGACAAGCTCGCCGCGGACCTGGTCGACGTCTACGAGCAGCGCACCCGCGCCGTCTACCGGGTGCCCTACGACCCGGCGCTGGTCGCGGGCTCCGTCGTGCCCTACGCCGAGCTGTCCAAGGCGACCCGGCGCTCCTGGCTGCGCGCCTGCGCGGGGATGGCCGAGGCGCTCTGAGGGAATGATCCGGCCGCTGCGGGGGCTGGGCCAGGCATGCGAGCAGTCGTCTACCGAGAGACCGGGTCCGCCGCCGACGTGCTGGAGGTGGTCGACCGGCCGGTGCCGCCGGTCGGGCCGGGGGAGGCGCGGGTGCGGCTGGTCCGCGCCGGCGTGAACCCGACGGACTGGAAGTTCCGCGCGAACGGCATGAACGGCGCCTGGGACGAGGTGGTGCCCGGGCAGGACGGCGCCGGCGTGGTCGAGGAGGTCGGCGAGGGGGTCGAGGGCCTGGCCATCGGTGACCGCGTGTGGACCATCCTGGCCCAGTGGCAGCGGCCCGGCGGCACGGCCGCCGAGCAGACGGTGCAGCCGGCGAGCCGGCTGGTCCGGCTGCCCGACGCGGCGTCGTACGACCTGGGGGCCTCGCTGGGCGTCCCGGCCGTCACGGCGCACCGGGCGCTGACCTCGGGCTCGGTGCAGCGGCTGGCGCCGGGCGCCCTCGAGGGGCAGGTGGTCCTGGTCGCGGGCGGCGCCGGAGCGGTGGGCAATGCCGCGATCCAGCTGGCCCGCTGGGCCGGTGCCCGGGTCGTGGCCACGGTCAGCAGCGAGGAGAAGGCCGCACTGGCCCGTGCAGCGGGCGCGCACGACGTCGTCGACTACACGGCCGGCACCGACGCCACCGTCGCGGCGGTCCGCGAGGTCGCCCCGGACGGCGTCGACCTGGTCGTCGAGGTGTCGCTGGCCGCCAACATCGCGATCGACGTGGCCGTGGTGCGCACCCACGGGACGATCGCCTACTACGCCGACAACGGGGGTGCCGAGGCGGTGGTCCCGGTGCGGCCGACCTTCGCCGCCAACCTGCGCCTCCAGGGCGTCCTGCTCTACACCCTCGACCCCGCCCTGCTCGCCGCAGCCGCCGAGGACGTCACGGCCGCCGTGGAGGCGGGCGCGCTGCGGGTCGGTGAGGACGCCGGGCTGCCGCTGCACCACTACCCGCTGGAGCAGGCCGCGGACGCCCACGCCGCCGTCGAGGGTGGGGCGGTCGGCAAGGTGCTGCTGGATGTCGAGTAGGCCGCTCGGCGCCGAGCGGGCGGCCGCGCTGCGCGCAGCGCCGCTGACCTACGCGGAGGTGGGAGGCACCTCCCGTGCCGACCTCCCTGCGGGCTACCACCTCGTGGAGGGCTCGCGCACGGTCGTCGGGCGGGACTTCGAGGAGGCCGCCGAGCTGCTGATGACGTGGCAGGTGCCCGTGCGGGCCGGTCTCGGCGTCCTGCCGTCGGCGCCCCGGGTCGCCCTGGACGAGGTGGTCGAGATGCGGGGCGACTCGGGGCTGGCACTGGAGGTCCTGTCCGGCACCTGGCGCCGGACAGGACCTCCACCTCGACCGCGGCTGGTCGACGTGGATGGTCCGCCGCTCGATTCCTCCGACCGCCGCTGGGTCAGAAGACCCCGGCCGGAGCGTGGTGCAGGCCGGTGGCCTGGGCGCCGACGCCGAGGCGCCAGCGGGCCTCAGTGAGCACGTCGGCGGGGAGGCTGCGGCGCACGAGGTCGCGGACGGCGGCGTGGCGGTAGCGGTGGGTCTCGGCGTGCCGCTCGAGCAGGCGCGCCTCGCGGGCGCCGGCGAGCTGGTCCACGCCGGCGGCGGCGTCGAGCAGGGCGCCGGGCGCGTGCGGACCGGCCACGGCCACGACGGCCGCGGCGAGCCGGACGTCCTCGTGCAGGCCCGCGAGCGTCGCGTGCGTCCCGGTGGCAAGGGCGTCGGCGAAGGGGGTGCGCAGCGCGTCGAGGTCCTGCTCGCGGGCCGCCAGGCCGGCGAGGGGGCGCAGCACCTCCGGCTCCAGCAGCGCGCGCAGGTGGGAGACGTGGCCGCGGGTGGCACGCGCGAGCCCGGCGACGAGGAGCTCCTCGGCGAGCCCGGGACGGTGGCCCAGGGCAGGCTCGAGGAGTCGGCGGACGGCGTCGCGGGGCAGCCCGGGGAGGTGGACGACGTCGCGGTCGACGAGGTCACCGGGGTGGACCCCGAGCACGACCCGGCCACCGCGGTCCTCGACCGCGCCCAGGAGCGCCTCGAGGTGCGGCACGGGCACGAGGTGCGCGTCGTCCACCACGACGGTGGGGGAGTCGATGCTGGACAGCAGCGACCCCACCTGCTCGAGCGGGGTGGTGGGCCGCGGCGACCACGGAGACGGTGGCACGCGCAGCACCGGGTGCCCGGCGTCCGCGCGACGGCGTACGACGGTCTCGACCAGCGCGGTCACGCCGGTGCCGGGCATGCCGACCACCTGCACCGAGTCGGTGCGCAGCACCTGCTCGGCGGTGCGCAGCTGGTCGTCGCGACCGACGGGCGCCCTGGCCCCGCTCGTCTCCGCGGCATGGATAGACGACAGCGTCGAGCGCTCCTCGCGCATGTGGGCCCCCCGGCTCGATCAGACGGAGGTCCGAGCGCCCCCGCCTGTCCTCACGCTACCCGCCGAAGCCGACAGCGGCATCCACGACCCGTGCACGGGACGGACACCGGTGGTGAACGACGCGGTGACGGCGGTGGAGGGCGTGGCGCGGGTCAGCCGAAGGGCAGCGGCTCCGGTGCGAGCGAGACCGCCTTGGCCCGGGCCGCGGTGAGCCGGCGTCGGTGGTGCTGGCGGCAGAGCACCTCGTAGGCCACGTTCACGTCGGCGTCACCGGCGCCGGGACCGGGCTGCGGCTGCTCGACGTCCCCGACGACGATCACCTCGCCCTCGACGACCATGACGCCGTTCTCGGTGCGCGCGTTGTGGGTGGCGCGCTTGCCGCACCAGCACAGCGCCTCGACCTGGAGCACGTGCATCCGGTCGGCGAGCTCGACCAGCCGGGCCGACCCGGCGAAGAGGCTGGTGCGGAAATCGGTGAGGATGCCGAAGGCGAAGACGTCGATCTGCAGCTCGTCGACGACCTTGGCCAGCTGGTCGACCTGGTCGGCGGAGTAGAACTGCGCCTCGTCGCAGACGAGGTAGTCGATCCGCGCGCCCTGGGTCAGGCTGTCGACGACGTAGCGCCAGAAGTCGAACCCCTCGTCGACCTCGATCGCCTCGTGCGTGAGCCCGAGACGGCTGGAGAGTCGGCTCGTGCCGGCCCGGTCGCGGGTGACGAAGATCCGGCCCTGGCGGCCTCGCGCGGCGTGGTTGTGGTTGGTCTGGAGCGCCAGCGTGCTCTTGCCGGAGTCCATGGTGCCGGTGAAGAACTGGAGCTCAGCCACGGGGCGAGATCCTAAGCGTGTCGGGCAGGATGATCGCCATGCCCGACCTCCCGGTGTCGCCGCTGGTGTCCACGACCGAGCTCCGCGCGCTGCTGGCCCGCGAGCCGCGGCCGGTGCTGCTGGACGTGCGCTACCGGCTGGGCGGACCGCCCGGCGGGCCCCTGCACGAGGCCGGCCACGTGCCGGGAGCGGCGTACGTCGACCTCGACCGCGACCTGGCGGCGCCGCCCGGTGCGGGCGGTCGGCACCCGCTCCCCGACAGCGCCACCTTCCTCGCGGCCATGCGGGCCGCCGGGGTCCGCACGGACCGACCGGTCGTGGTCTACGACGACTGGTCCGGCCACGCGGCGGCACGCGCCTGGTGGCTGCTGCGGCACCACGGGCACGGTGACGTCCGCGTGCTCGACGGCGGCTGGTCGGCCTGGGTGGCCGAGGACGGCGAGGTCGAGACCGGCCCGGTGGTCCCCGAGCCCGGCGACCTCGACGGGGAGCCGGGACACATGCCGGTCGTCGAGGCCGACGGCGTGCTCGACGTCGGGGTGCTCGTCGACGCCCGCGCCCCCGAGCGCTACCGCGGGGAGGTGGAGCCGGTGGACCCCGTGGCAGGTCACGTCCCCGGCGCGGTGAACGTGCCGACGGCGCGCAACCTCACCGAGGACGGGCGGTTCCGCAGCCGCGAGGAGCTGGCAGAGGTGTACGCAGGGGTCGGTGCGGTCCCGGGGGCCCACGTGGCGGCGTACTGCGGATCCGGGGTCACCGCCTGCCTGGACGTGCTCGCGCTGGAGCTGCTCGGGGTGTCGGCGGCGCTCTACCCGGGGAGCTGGTCGGGGTGGATCACGGACCCTGACCGCGCGGTCGAGGTGGGTGGCTGAGGTCGGCGGGTAGCTCACCCGGTCTCGACACGCGGGCCACGCCTTCGCAGGCTCAGGCGTGCCGCTCGCTCGACCACCATCGACGAGTCCGCTGGCGCGTCCTCGTCACCAGTGAATGCCCTTGAAGACCCTCGCCAGCATGATCTGCTCCGACTCGCGCGAGCCCTGAGCCGCGTCCCCGCGGGCGGCCGCGGAGTCCGGGAACACGTGGTAGGCCATGTTGAGGATCCGGAACGCCAGCTTCGGCGCGACCGTGTGCGCGATCGCGCCGGCGTTGCCGAGTGCGGTGTTGATCTCGTGCGGGCGCTCGACCATCGCCTTGATGACCAGGTCGGCCGCCTGCGCGGGGCTGATGGTGGGGAACTTGTCGTAGATCTTGGTCGGGGCGATCATCGGCGTCCGCACCAGCGGCATGTGGATGCCGGTGAAGGTGATGCCGTCGCCGACCAGCTCGGAGGACACGACGTTCGACCAGCTGTCGAGGGCGGCCTTGGAGGCGACGTACGCCGAGAAGCGAGGCGGGTTCGTCTGCACGCCGATCGAGCTGATGTTCACGATGTGCCCGCGCTTCTGCTCCCGCATCGTCGGGATCAGTCCCATCACGAGGCGGATCGCGCCGAAGTAGTTGAGCTGCATCGTGCGCTCGAAGTCGTGGAACCGGTCGTGCGAGAGCTTGAGCGAGCGGCGGATCGAGCGGCCGGCGTTGTTGACCACGAAGTCGACCGAGGGCAGCTCGGCGGTGATCTGGGCGCACAGCGCGTCGATCGCGTCGAGGTCGGAGAGGTCGCACGGGTAGACGTGCGCCGTGCCGCCGCGGGACTCGATGACCGCCTTGGTCTCCTCGAGCTTGTCCTCGCCGCGGGCGACGAGGACCGGGATGCCGCCGCACTGGGCGACCTTGAGCGCGGTGACCTGGCCGATGCCCGACGAGGCGCCGGTGATGACGACGTGCTTGCCCTCGAGCGCCTCGCGGTTGTCCTCGTCGCGACCGCTGGACTCGTCGAGGTGCTCCTCCCAGTAGCCCCACAGCGTGCGGGCGTAGGACTCCAGCTCGGGGACGCCGATGCCCGAGCCGGCCAGCGCCTTCTCGGTGCGCCGGGAGTCGAACGTGGCGGTGAAGCCCATGTGGCCGAGGATCTCGGCCGGGATGCCGATCGAGCTGGTGACCGGGTCGAGGACCGACTGCACCAGGCCGTTCTTGGCCAGGGCGGAGAAGAAGGTGGAGGGGCGCAGGGCCCGGGGGACCAGCCCCAGCGGGCCGGCCTGGGTGACGCCGCGGTCGATGGGGGTCGCGAAGCGCGGGGCCCCGGCGGCCGCGCAGAACGCGTTGACCAGGTCCACGACCGGCTGCGGGTCGGGGTTGACCAGGTGGAAGGCCTGCCCGTCGAGGTCGGGCTGGTGGGCGATGTGGTCCATCGCCTTGGCGACGTAGTCGACCGGCACCACGTTGGTGTCGCCGAGGTCGACGCCGACCAGCGGCAGCCAGGCGGGGAGCCGGTCGCGCATCATCTTCATGAGCGGGAAGAAGTAGTAGGGCCCGTCGACCTTGTCCATCGCGCCGGTCTGGCTGTCGCCGACCACGATCGCGGGGCGGTAGACCCGCCACGGGACGCTCGCCTCCTCGCGCACGATCCGCTCGGACTCGAACTTCGTGCGGTGGTACGGCGAGGGCAGGTGCTGGCCCTCGTCGAACATCGTCTCGTCGAAGCGGCCGCGGTACTCGCCGGCGGCGGCCACCGAGGAGACCTGGTGGAAGCAGCCGACCTGCAGGTCCTCGGCCAGCGCGACCGCGTGCCGCGTGCCGTCGACGTTCATCACCTGGTTGGTGGCGTCGTCGGCGGTCATGTCGTAGATCGCCGCGAGGTGGAAGAAGTGGTCGATCCGGCCGCGGTGCTCCTCGACCCACGCGGGGTCGACGCCGAGGGCGTCGGCGGAGAGGTCGCCCACGACCGGGGTGACGCGGTCGGTGCCCCACCGCCGGACGAGCGCCTCCATCCGCGCGAGGCTGCCCGAGCGGACGAGCACGAAGACCTCGCCCTCGCGGTGGTCGAGCAGCTCGGCCACGAGGTGACGGCCGATGAACCCGGTGGCGCCGGTCACGAAGTACGACATGGCCGGAGACTAGTCCGGTCCGTGCCTCTTGGGCACCGGCCCCGGGGACGGTCTCTCGCTCCGGTCAGTCCTTGGAGCCGAACATGATCTCGTCCCAGCTCGGGACCGAGGCGCGGCCGCGGCCCTTGCGCGCCGGCCGGCGGGCGGGCGGCTCGTCGTGGCGCTCCTCGTCCGCTGCTGCTGCAGGGGGCTCGGGCTGGCCGGGCTCGGCCACGGGCGTGGGCGCCTCGCTGGGTGCAGTGGCCGGGATCTCCGCGGTCGTGGACTCGGCGGCCGGGGCCTGGTCGGTCGGCTCGGCGGCCGGGGGCTCGAGGTAGGCCTCGACGGGGGCGGGGGAGACCAGGTGGATGGCGTCGTCGCCCAGCGGCAGCTCCTCGGCACCCTCGTCGACGGCGGCCGCCCGGCGGCGGCGCACCTGCTCGAGGTCGTCCTGGGCCGGCGGCGCCGGGGGAGCGGCGATCTGGTCGCCGACCAGCCAGCGGGCGTCGTCGTCCTCGGCCACGGCGTAGTTGCCGCGCATGTCGAAGGTGAAGGTCGCCGTGCCGGTGCGGGCCTGGGCGGCGTACGCCGCGGTGAGCACCCAGCGGCCGTCCTCGCGGCGCCAGGCGTCCCAGGTGACGCTGTCGGCCCCGACGTTGACGCTGCGGAGGTGGGTCTCGACGGCCTCGCCGAGGATGCGCGCGCCGTCGCCGCTGCGGCGGCGGATGGAGCTGCGCTGGGCGCGCTCGGCGACGTGGGCGCGCTCGGCGAGGACCGGTCCGGCGAACGGCATGATCTTCTCGACCGTGGTGCGGGCGGCTTCGGCGACGGCCTCGGGGGTCTCGCCGGCGCGGATGCGGGCCTGGATGTCGCGGGGGCGCAGGACGCTGTCCATGGGGATCTCCAACTGGCCGAGTCGTGAGGTGTCGCCGCGCAGCGCGCTGCGGAGCCGGGAGTCGACGTCGAGGGTGAACTCCTCGCCGGTGTCGCTGACCAGGAGCAGGCGCTTCCCGTCCTCGCTCGTGCCCGCGAGGGTCAGGTGCACCACGTCGGCCCACCTCCCCGCTGATCGGACACTGCTCCTCGTCGTCACCCCGGACTCCCGGGGTGGCGCGAGCCTACGCCAGCGCGACCCCCTCCTCGCGGACCTTGGTGTCCACGGCGACCGTGGCGTCGCACCTCACCGGCCCGCCGGGTGAGGATGGGGGCATGAGCAGCAGGTCGCCGGGACCGACGGGAGGTACGCCGTGAGCACCCTCGTGGTCCTCGACCTCGTCGGGATCTTCGTGTTCGCCATCTCGGGCGCCCTGGTGGCCGTGCGCAAGGAGCTCGACGTCTTCGGGGTGCTGCTCCTGGCCGGTGTGACCGGGCTGGGCGGGGGCTTCCTGCGCGACGTGCTGATCGACGCGACCCCGCCCGCCGCGCTGACCGACTGGAAGTACCTCCTGGTGCCGGTCGCCGCCGGGTTGCTCACCTTCGGCTACCACCCGACGCTGGGCCGGATGGAGCGGATGGTCAACGTCTTCGACGCCTTCGGGCTCGCGCTCTTCTGCGTCGCCGGCGCGCTCAAGGCCGTCGACTACGGACTGGGGCCGGTCCCGGCCGCGCTGCTGGGCATGACCACCGGCATCGGCGGCGGCATCCTGCGCGACGTCCTCGCCGGCCGGGTGCCGGTCATCTTCCGCGGGGAGCTCTACGCCACCCCGGCCCTCGCCGGCGCCTTCGTCGCGGTGCTGCTGGACCGGGCCGACCTGCCCTTCGCGCTGGCCGCCGCCCTGGGCGCAGCGGTGTGCCTGGTCTGGCGCCTGCTCGCGCTCTGGCGCGGCTGGGAGGCGCCGACGCCCCGGGGCTCGGCGAGCGTCTGAGCGGCCCCGCGTGCAGACCAGGACGGTCCGCACGCGACACGCCGGCGGGAGCGCGCAGAACGTCCTGCTCGTGGTGCCGGGCGATACGTCAGGCCGGGGCGTCCTCGAGGACGCGGTCACGCGGCAGGGAGACGGCGGCGACGGCGGCGAGCACCCCGGCACCGAGGGAGACGAGGTACGCCGCGCTGGCACCGGCGCTGTCGACGACGAACCCCGAGGCAGCGGCGCCGGGGGCGACGCCGGCGACCAGGCCGGTCTGCACCATGGCCATGCCCTCGGTGAGGCGCGCCCGCGGGGTGGCGGACTCGACCAGCGACATCGACGCGATCAGGGTGGGGGCGATGGCGGCGCCGCCGACGAGCAGCACCAGCCCCATGAGGGGCAGGGAGCCGACGAGGTAGAGCGGCGCCATGGCGCAGGCCATGGCGGTGGCGCCGACCTTGAGCCGGTACGCCGGGCCGCGGCGCCAGCTCACCGTGCCGGTGACGACACCGGAGAGCAGCGAGCCCAGTGCCCACAGGGCCAGCAGCCCGCCGGCCCACGCGGGGGCGCCCTGCTCGTCCGCGAACGCGACGGTCGTGACCTCGGCCGCCCCGAAGAGCACACCGAGGCAGGCGGACACGACGGTCAGCGGCACGAGGGTGCGCCAGGGCAGCGCGGCCGTCGTCTCCTCGGCGGGGCGCTGGCGGTGTGCCGGGGGAGCGGTCGCCCGCTGCGCGGCGAAGCCCCAGGCGCCGAGCGAGCCGGCCACCGCCGCGACGGCCAGGCCGAGGACGGGGTCGACGAGGGTGGCCAGGACGGTGACGAGGATCGGGCCGAGGATGAAGACGACCTCGTCGAAGACGGCCTCGAGGGCGTAGGCGGTCTGCACCTGGGCGGGTTGCCCCAGGCCCAGCACGTGCGCCCAGCGCGCGCGCACCGCGGAGCCGATCTGCGGCAGCGAGCCGCCCGCGACGGCCGCGGCGACGTACGCCGTCGTCAACGGCCACCCGGCCTCGACCGACCAGACCAGGACCGACGTGGCGGCGCCGAAGACGGTGCCGGCGACCGCGAGGACCCGGGGCTGCCCGAAGCGGTCCAGCAGTCGTCCCTGGAGGATCGCGAGCACGGCGTTGGTGACCATGTAGGCCGCCGAGACCGAGCCCGCGGTGCCGTAGGAACCGGTGGCGCCCTCGACCAGCAGGACGATCCCCAGGCCCGCCATCGAGATCGGCAGCCGGGCGACCAGGCCGGTCAGCGAGAACGTCAGGGCCCCGGGGTGTGCCAGCACGTCCCGGTAGGTCCGCATCGCTCCTCCCACCACGAGGTGGAACCTAGGCGGCGGGACCACTCCCCACCAATCCGGGCACGCGGCGTCCTCGCACCGGCAGGGTGGTGGGGCGGGTTCCTACGATGGCGTCATGACCGCTCCCGAGCCGGCCGCCGGCGCCGCACCCGACGCGACCCCCGACGTCCGCCCCTTCGACGCGCTGCTCCTCGTGTCCTTCGGTGGTCCCGAGAAGCCCGAGGACGTCGTGCCGTTCCTCGAGAACGTCACCCGCGGGCGCGGGATCCCGAAGGAGCGGCTGGAGGAGGTCGGCGAGCACTACTTCCTCTTCGGCGGTCGCTCCCCGATCAACGACCAGTGTCGGGCGCTGCTGGCCGCGATCCGCGAGGACCTGGCCGGCGCGGGGATCGACCTGCCGGTCTACTGGGGCAACCGCAACTGGGACCCCTACCTCGCGGACACGCTGCAGCAGATGGCCGAGGACGGCATCACGCGGGCCGCGTGCTTCGTCACCAGCGCCTACAGCTCGTGGTCGAGCTGCCGGCAGTACCGCGAGAACCTCTGGGACGCCATCGAGCCGCTCGGCGGCCCGGCCGGCTCGCCCGTGCAGCTGCAGAAGCTGCGCCACTACTTCAACCACCCCGGCTTCGTGGAGCCCAACGTCGACGCGGTGCTCGCCGCCCTGTCCGAGCTCCCCGAGGACGTGCGGGCCGACGTCCACCTGGTCTTCGTGACCCACTCGATCCCCACGGCGATGAGCGCCACGAGCGGCGACCCCGAGCGCCACTGGGAGGAGGGCAGCGCCTACGTCGCCCAGCACCTCGACGTCGCCCGCACCATCACCGCGCGGGTGGCCGAGGAGACCGGCACCCAGCACGAGATGGCGCTGACCTACTGCTCGCGCTCGGGCTCCCCGCACGTGCCCTGGCTCGAGCCGGACGTCAACGACCACCTCACCGAGCTCCACGGCGCCGGCGCGCGGGCCGCGGTCGTGATCCCCGTCGGCTTCGTCTCCGACCACATGGAGGTCGTCTACGACCTCGACACCGAGGCGCTCGCGACGGCGGAGGAGCTCGGCCTGCCCGCGGCCCGCGCGGCGACCGCCGGCACCGACCCGCGGTTCGTGGCTATGGTCCGCGACCTGCTCGTCGAGCGCGCCGCCCTCGAGCGCGGCGAGGAAGTCGCCCCCGCCGCGACGGGCGAGATCGGGCCGATGTGGAACGTCTGCCCGGTCGGCTGCTGCGCCAACCCGCGCGCCGAGCGCCCGGCCCTGTGCGGCCGGGACACCCCGGCGAGCGTGTGAGCGGCCGCTCCGGCGTCGGCGTCCACGAGCCCCGCGACCTGGCCGCCCTGGCGACGGTCGTGGCCGGCGAGGCCGCCGCGCTCGTCCGGACGTACGCCGAGGGGCGGGTCGAGGTCGCGGCGACGAAGTCCAGCGAGGTCGACGTCGTGACGGCGGCCGACCGGGCGGCGGAGGAGCTGCTGCGGGCGCGGCTGCGCGCGGCGCGTCCGGGCGACGCGATCCTGGGCGAGGAGGGGGAGGACGAGGCCGGCACCACCGGCGTGCGCTGGGTGCTCGACCCCATCGACGGGACCGTCAACTTCCTCTACGGCCTGCCCCGCCACGCGGTCTCGGTGGCCGCGCAGGTCGAGGGCGCCGACGGCTGGCGCACGGTCGCCGGGACCGTCCTCGAGGTCCCGAGCGGGACCACCTGGAGCGCCCACCTCGAGGACGGGCACCCCGTCGGCACCCGCGACGGGTCGCCGGTGCGCGTCCGCGAGTCCCAGCCGCTGCACCTGATGCTGGTGGCGACGGGCTTCTCCTACGACCGCGACGTCCGGACCCGCCAGGCCGCCTCGCTGCAGCACCTGCTTCCCCGCGTGCGCGACGTGCGCCGCCTGGGCAGCTGCGCCCTGGACCTGTGCCTGCTGGCGTCCGGGCACCTCGACGCCTACGTCGAGGAGGGCGTGAACCTGTGGGACCACGCCGCCGCGACCCTGGTCGCCCGCGCGGCGGGAGCCCGGTGGCAGCTGCTCACCGGGGCGTCCGGGCGCGACCTGCTGGTCTGTGCCCCGGCAGGGGCCTTCGAGGAGTTCCTCGAGGCCGTCACGGCGGCGGGCTACACCGCCGAGGGGCCGACGGCGGGGTGAGGATGCGGGTGGGGGGAATAGCCCACCGTCACCCACTGTTCACCGGCGGCCACACCGAGCCGGTGTGCACCCCGCCGGAGCGATGGTGCACACTGTGCCGCCGAGTGGGACCGAGGACGACGAGCAGGACGAGGGGAGTGTGACGAGGATGGCAACCGACTACGACGCGCCGCGCAAGAACGAGGAGGACTCCTCCGAGGAGAGCATCGAGGAGCTCAAGGCACGCCGGCACGACAAGAGCTCGGGCAAGGTCGACGAGGACGAGACCGAGGCGGCCGAGAACTTCGAGCTCCCCGGCGCCGACCTCTCCCACGAGGAGCTCGCGGTCGAGGTGAAGCCCAAGCAGGAGGACGAGTTCACCTGCATGAGCTGCTTCCTGGTGCACCACCGCTCGCAGCTGGCGGACGCCAAGAAGATGATCTGCTTCGACTGCTCCTGAGCGCACCTGCGCCTGAGCAGCGCCCGGCTGGACCGGCCGGGCACCACCGCAGCGACGACGCGTGGAGAAGGACGGGCTACTGCCCGTCCTTCTCCAGTCCCGGGGGCAGGTGGCCCGTGGACTTCACGTAGTACCGCGCAGCGCCCCGCATCGCCAGGGTGCGCGCCACCGCGATGAGAGCGCCCGTCGCGACCGCCCAGGCCATCGCCTCGACCAGCGCGACGTCGGGGTCCGCGGGGTTCTCCGGCGGCTTGCGCCGCGCGGCCTTCGACCACCCGGTCGTCAGGGCCTTGCGCGCCACGATCGCGGCGCCGATGCCCGAGCCCTTCTCCATGACCGACCACGTCTTCGACATGGCACGGACCCTAGCCCGGCACCTGGTCCGGACGGGTGGTCAGGTCGCCGACTCCACCGCCCGGGTGAGGGCCGCGGCCAGCGCGTCGGGGCGCCGCGTGCTCACCAGCCAGTACGGCGTGGGGTCGGCCGGGTCGCTGAGCGACACCTTGACCGCCTTCTTCCGGTAGGGCCGCAGCAGCAGGTAGGCGCGGGCGTCCGCGTCGCGACCGGCGACCAGGCGGGTCGCCTCCGCGTCCAGCGGCACGACCTCGCCGACGAAGCGCAGCTCGACCCGCGCGCGGCCGGCGCGGAACCAGCCGTCCTCCACGCTGACCAGCGCGGCGCCGTACGTGAGGAAGAGGGTGGCCATGAGCGCGACCGCGGCGCCGGTCACGGCCCACGCGACGGCGCCCGGGACGGCGACGATGACCGCGAGCCAGAGGCTGGCGACGAGCATCGTGCCCTGCGCCCACCAGCGGATGGGCACGGAGAGCCGCTCGCGGTAGTGCGTCGGGGAGGCCGTGTCCACGCCCCCGATCCTCGCACTACCGTGGAAAGGGTGACCGACCTGGCTCCCCCCGACCGCGCCGCCGAGCTGCCCGCCGACCTGCCCGTACCCGTCGTCCGGCTGGACCGAGAGCTGCCGCTGCCGTCCTACGCGCACCCCGGCGACGCCGGCGCGGACCTCTTCACGACCGTCGACCTCGTCCTGGCGCCGGGGGAGCGGGCGCTGGTGCCGACCGGGGTCGCGCTGGCGATCCCCGAGGGGTACGTCGGCCTGGTGCACCCCCGCTCGGGCCTGGCCGCCCGGCACGGCCTGTCGATCGTCAACACGCCCGGGACCGTGGACGCGGGCTACCGCGGCGAGGTGAAGGTGCTGCTGGTCAACCTCGACCCGCGCGAGCCGGTGGAGCTGCGCCGCGGGGACCGGGTCGCGCAGCTGGTGCTGCAGCGCGTCGAGCGGGCCGGCTTCGTGGAGGTCGACGCCCTGCCCGACTCCTCCAGGGGTGCCGGGGGCTACGGTTCTACCGGTGGGTTCGGGCTCGCCTCGTCCGGCACAGCCTGAGTGCGGAGCCTGCGAGCAGTCCCCGAGCCCCGACCAGACCACGCCTCGAGGAGCACCCGTGAGATTCCGCCGCAAGTCCGCTGACGACGCCCAGCCGGAGACCCCCGGCCCCGGCGCGGGCGAGGACACCGCCGCGGCCACCGCGCCGGCCGGTCCGCACGACGTCAGCGAGATGCCCGAGCTGCCCGAGGGCGTCCAGCGCGTCGACCTGGGATCCCTGCTCATCACCCCCACGTCCGGCACCGAGCTGCGCCTGCAGGTCGACGAGGCCAGCGGCGACGTGCAGGCCGTGCTGCTCACCGCGCCCGACGGGGCGCTGGAGCTGCGCGCCTTCGCCGCGCCCCGCCACGGCGACCTCTGGAGCGAGGTGCGCCCGCAGATCGCCTCCGACATGGCCCAGCGCGGCGGCACCGCCACCGAGGTGGACGGCACGTGGGGTCCGGAGCTGGCGTGCGAGCTCACCCGCACCCTGACCGACGGCCGCACCGGCCAGCAGCGCTCGCGCATCATCGGCATCAACGGCACCCGCTGGATGCTGCGCGCCACCCTCATCGGGGGCGCTGCCCGCGACGGGGAGAACCGCGCCCGCTGGGACGCCGTGATCCGTACCGTCGTCGTGCGCCGCGGCGAGGGCGCCATGCCGGTCGGCGAGCCGCTCCCGCTCTCGCTGCCCGAGGGCGCCCGCCGCCTCGGCCCGGCCGCCACGACACCGGCGGTCAGCAAGCCCTCCGGCAACGCTCCCGGCGCTGCCCAGCCGGGCGACACCACTCCGGGCACGTAGGCTCCTCGCGTGGCCGAGAAGTCCCGCCTGCGCCGCTCCATCAGCCGCTGGGCCAGCAGCTCCGACCAGCACGCCCGAGAGCTGCGCCGCACGTCCACCGAGGCCGGTGAGGACTCGGTCGCCGCGTGCGAGGACCGCTGCCGCGTCCACGTGCGCGGCACCCTGCGCACGGTGACCCTGCGCCCTCGTGGTGGGGTCCCCGCGCTCGAGGCCGAGCTGTACGACGGCTCCGGGGCCATCACGATCATCTGGCTCGGCCGGCGGCGGATCGTCGGCATCGACCCGGGCGTCTCGATCGCGGTCGAGGGCCGCGTCGGCGTCCACGACGGGCAGCGGGTCATCTTCAACCCCCGCTACCAGCTGCTGCCGTGAGCACCCACGAGGTCGCGCCGGGAAGCAGCCCCGGCGTCACGGTCGAGCAGGTCGTCCGCGCCCAGCTGAGCAAGGCGCTCGGCGGCCGGCGCGGCATGCTCGAGGCCGCCGCCCCCACGATCGTCTTCACGGTCCTGTGGCTGAGCACCCGCGAGATCCAGCTGGCGCTCGCCGTCAGCGTCGGCGCCGCGCTGGTGCTGCTCGCCGTGCGGCTGGTGCAGCGCTCGACGGTCCAGTTCGTCGTCAACGCGCTCGTCGGCATCGGGATCGGCTGGTTCTTCGTGCGGCTCGCTGCCAGCCGCGGTGGCAGCGAGGACGAGCAGGCACTGGCCTACTTCCTGCCCGGGCTGCTCTACAACGGCGGGTACGCCGTGGTCATGGCGCTGACCTGCCTCGTCGGCTGGCCCCTGGTCGGCTTCATGGTCGGCTCGGTCACCGGTGACGTCACCGCCTGGCACCACGACAAGCAGGTCGTGAAGCTGTGCACGACGCTGACCTGGCTGCTCGCGGTCCCGTGCGTCGTCCGGGTCGCCCTCCAGGCCCCGCTGTGGATCGGCGGGTGGAGCGGCTCGCTCGACGTCGACTTCGCGATCGCCGCGCTGGGGGTGCTCAAGATCGCCCTGGGCTGGCCCCTGCAGCTGGCCGCGCTCGGCGCGATGCTGTGGGTGCTGGGGCGCGACCGCACGCCGGTCGAGCCGACGGCCCAGCCGCCGACCGCCTGACCCGGGCCGAGCCGGCGCTAGCCGCCGTGCGCCGACGGCGCGAGCAGCCGCTCGAGCTCGTCCTCCTTCTCGGCCGGCACGACGAACAGCAGCTCGTCGCCGGACTCCACCGGCTGCTCGGGGTCGGGGGTGTAGACCTGCCCGTCGCGAAGGATCGTCACGAGCACGCACGACTCCGGCAGCGGCACCAGGCCGGCCGGCTTGCCGACGTACGGGCTGTCGGCCGGGAGCGTCATCTCCACCAGGTTGGCGTTGCCCTGGCGGAAGGTGAACAGCCGCACGAGGTCGCCGACGGTGACGGCCTCCTCGACCAGTGCGGACATGATCCGCGGGGTGGAGACGTTGACGTCGACGCCCCAGGCCTCGGAGAAGAGCCACTCGTTGTTGGGGTGGTTGACCCGGCCCACGGTGCGCGGCACGCCGAACTCGGTCTTGGCCAGCAGCGAGGCGACCAGGTTGGCCTTGTCGTCGCCGGTGGCGGAGATGAGCACGTCGCAGCGGTCGAGGCGCGCCTCCTCCAGCGAGGACATCTCGCAGCAGTCGGCGAGCAGCCACTCGGCGTGGGGGACGCGCTCGGGCTTGATCGCGTCGGCGTTCTTGTCGATCAGCAGGACCTGGTGGCCGTTGCCGATCAGCTCGCGGGCGATGGAGCGGCCCACGGCACCTGCTCCGGCGATGGCGACGCGCATCAGCTCTCCTCCGGTCCCTTGTCGAGGACCGCGAACGTGTGGGGGGCGGTCTCCTCCCGGATGACCAGGTGGAGCATGTCGCCCTCCTGCAGGATCGTGTCGCGGGTGGGCAGCATGCCCTCGCCGAGCCGGTCGATCCAGGCGATGCGGGAGCGCGACTGCACCTGCAGGTCGATGGTGCGGTGCCCGATCCAGGCCTCCGGCACGGTGATGTGGTCGACCCGGATGGTGCCGCTGGGGTCGCGGAAATCCGGCTCGGCTCCCGCCGGGAGGATCCGGCGCAGGACCTGGTCGGCGGTCCACTTCACGGTGGCGACGGTGGTGATGCCCAGGCGCTGGTAGACCTCGGCGCGGCCGGGGTCGTAGATGCGGGCGACGACCTGCTGGATCCCGAAGGTCTCGCGGGCCACGCGCGCGGCGATGATGTTGGAGTTGTCGCCGGAGGAGACCGCGGCGAAGGCGTCGGCGCGCCGGATGCCGGCCTTCTCCAGGACCTCCTGGTCGAAGCCGATGCCGGCGACCTTGTCCCCGTTGAACCCGGGTCCGAGACGTCGGAACGCGTCCGGCTCGGAGTCGATCACCGAGACGGTGTGGTTGCGGTCCTCCAGGGAGCGGGCGAGGGTCGAGCCGACCCGGCCGCAGCCCATGATCACGACGTGCACGGGCCCACGCTAGCCGCAAGGGGGCTCAGGGGCCGCACGTGCCGTAGCCTTCCCGACCGTGGGTGTCGGCGACGTCTCGAAGCGGATCCTGCTGGGCCGCAAGCTGCGCAGCTCGCAGATGGGGGAGACGCTCCTCTCCAAGAAGCTCGCCTTCCCCGTCTTCGCCAGCGACGCGCTCTCCTCGGTCGCCTACGCGCCCGACGAGATCTTCATCATCCTGTCGCTGGCGGGGGTGAGCCTCTACGCGTACTCGTGGTGGATCGCCGCCGCCGTCGCGGTCGTGATGCTCACCGTCGTGGCGTCCTACCGCCAGACCGTCCACGCCTACCCGAGCGGCGGCGGCGACTACGAGGTGGCGATGGTCAACCTCGGTCCCCGGGCGGGCATCACGGTCGCCAGCGCGCTCATCGTCGACTACGTGCTGGTGGTGGCGGTCTCGCTCTCCTCGGCGGCCCAGTACGCCGCGTCGGCGCTGGACTTCGTCATCGGCCACGAGGCCCTCATCGCCTCGGTGCTGGTCGTGGCGCTGACGCTGGTCAACCTGCGCGGCGTGCGGGAGTCCGGGGCGTGGTTCGCCTTCCCGGCGTACGCCTTCATGGTCGGGCTGGTCGGGATGATCGGCTTCGGGCTGTTCCGCCAGGCCACCGGCACGCTGCCGGCGGCCGAGAGCGCGGCGTACACCATCGTGGAGGCCGAGGGCTACGAGGGGACGCTGACCACCATCGCGCTCGTGTTCCTCGTCGCGCGCGCCTTCTCCTCGGGCTGTGCGGCGCTGACCGGTGTGGAGGCCATCTCCAACGGGGTGCCGGCCTTCCGCCGGCCCAAGAGTCGCAACGCCGCCACCACGCTCGCGCTGCTGGCGATGGTCGCGATCGTGCTGATGATGGGCGTGGTCGCGCTCGGCAACCTGATGGACGTGCGCTACGTCGACCCGCACGAGGGCGACCGGCTGCTCGCGGCCGACGGGAGCGTCGTCTCCGGGAGCCAGGACACCCTCATCGCCCAGATCGCCGAGGGCGTCTTCGACGGGTTCTCCCCGGCGTACTACTTCGTCGTGCTGGCCACCGGCGTCATCCTGGTGCTCGCCTCCAACACCGCCTTCAACGGCTTCCCGGTGCTCGGCTCGATCCTGGCCCGCGACGGCTTCGCCCCGCGGGCGCTGGGCCAGCGCGGCGACCGGCTCGCCTTCAGCAACGGCATCGTCTTCCTCGCCGTCATGGCGATCGCGCTGATCGTCGCCTTCGACGCCCAGGTCACGCGGCTGATCCAGCTCTACATCGTCGGCGTCTTCGTCTCCTTCAACCTCAGCCAAATGGGGATGATCCGGCACTGGACGCGCGAGCTGGCCACGGTCACCGACCCCGCCGACCGGGCCCGGATGCAGCGCTCGCGCCTGATCAACACCGTCGGCCTGGCCCTCACCGCCGCGGTCTTCGTGGTCATCGTGCTCACCAAGTTCCTCGCCGGCGCCTGGATCGCGATCCTGGCGATGGGCACCTTCTACCTGCTCATGAGCGGGGTGCGGAAGCACTACGACCAGGTCGCCCTGGAGCTGGCCGCGGACGAGGACGACAAGGTGCTCCCGACCCGGGTGCACGCGATGGTCCTGGTCTCCAAGCTGCACAAGCCGACCCTGCGGGCCCTGGCCTTCGCCAAGGCGACCCGGCCCAACGTGCTGGAGGGCGTCTACGTCGCCACCGACCCGAAGGCGACCTCCGCCCTCATGGCGGAGTGGGACGAGCGCCGGCTCGACGTGCCGCTCAAGGTGCTGCACTCGCCCTACCGCGAGCTCGTGCGCCCGATCCTGGAGTACGCCACCGCGATCCGCCGGGCCAACCCCCGCGGCGTCGTCGCGGTCTACATCCCGGAGTACGTCGTCGGCCGCTGGTGGGAGCAGCTGCTGCACAACCAGACCGCCCTGCGGCTCAAGGGCCGCCTGCTCTTCACCCCAGGAGTGATGGTCATCTCGGTGCCCTACCAGCTGCGTTCCTCCGAGCTCGCGCGCGAGCGGGTCCTCTCCGAGGACCAGCGCGTGCACGCCGGCGACCTGCGTCGCGGCCGGGCGCGGGACCAGTGAGCGCCGCAGCGTCGGGGCCGAGCGCGATCGGCACGCGCATCGAGGGCATCGTCGGCCCGGTCGCCCACGGCGGGCACTGCGTGCTGCGCCCGGAGTCGGGGCCCGTGGTGTTCGTGCGCCACGCGCTGCCCGGTGAGCGCGTGGTCGTCGAGGTGACCGAGGGCGTCGAGGGGGACCGCTTCTGGCGCGGCGACGCGGTGGAGGTCCTCGAGGCCTCCCCGGACCGGGTCGAGCCGCCCTGTCCGTTCTCGGGGCCCGGCCGCTGCGGCGGCTGCGACCTGCAGCACGTCGCGCTGCCCGCGCAACGGACGCTCAAGGCGGCGGTCGTGCGCGAGCAGATGCAGCGCCTGGCGAAGCTGGAGGTCGACGTCGAGGTCGAGGCCGTCCCCGGCGACCTCGACGGGTTGCGCTGGCGTACCCGCCAGCGCTACGTCTCCCTGCCCGACGGTGGCAAGGGCATGCGCAAGCACCGCTCCCACGAGGTCGTCGAGGTCGACGACTGCCGCATCGACGCCGCCGGCCGCGTCCCGGGCGAGCAGCTGCACACCGTGCGCGGCGTGGAGTTCTCCGTCGCAGCCGACGGCTTCTGGCAGGTGCACCCCGGTGCCGCCGAGGTGCTCGTGGAGTCGGTGCTGGCCGGGCTCGAGCCCCGCGCCGGCGACCGCGTGCTCGACCTGTACGCCGGGGTCGGGCTCTTCGCCCGCTTCCTCGGACACGCCGCGGGGGTGACCGGCACGGTCGGGATGGTCGAGGGCGACCGCGAGGCCGTCGAGCACGCCCGCACCAACCTCGCGACGCTGCCCGGTCGGTGGGAGGCGGTCTCCGGCGACGTCGAGCGGGTCCTGGCCAAGCCGCGCGGCCCGATCATGGGCGGCGCCGTCGACCTGGTGGTCCTGGACCCGCCGCGCACCGGCGCCCGCCGCAAGGTGGTCCGGGAGGTCGCGCGCCGCACCCCCCGTCGGATCGCCTACGTGGCGTGCGACCCGGCCGCGCTGGCGCGCGACACGGCGTACCTCGCCGAGGCGGGGTACTCCCTGCGCTCGCTGCGCGGGCTGGACCTCTTCCCGATGACCCACCACGTCGAGTGCGTGGCGGTCTTCGAGCGGGACTGACCCGGGGGCCTACCTCCGGCTCGCGTAGACCTTCCGCACGACGTCCTCGACGTCCGGCTCCTCGATGGAGAGGTCGAGGACCTCGGCAGCGGTGCTGACGGCGGCCAGGACGGCCGCCGCGGTGGCCTGCTCGGCGTCGAAGCCGATGCGGTGGCGCAGGCCGTGACCCTCCTCGCCCAGGTGGGTCGCACCGGCCGGGAGCGTGAGGGCCGTGCCGGGCACGGCCTCTGCGAGGTCGACGGTCATGACCCGCTGCGCGCCGACGGTGCGGGAGAGCCCGGCCAGGTCGCCGTCGTAGACGGTGCGGCCACGGTCGACCAGCACGACCCGGTCGCAGAGCCGCTCGACGTCGCCCATGTCGTGGGTGGTCAGCAGCAGCGTGGTGCCGTGCTCGCGCCGCTCGGCGACGAGGAACTCCCGCAGCCGCTGCTTGCTCAGCACGTCGAGGCCGATCGTCGGCTCGTCGAGGATGACCAGGCGGGGCCGGTGCAGCAGGGCGGCGGCGACCTCCGCGCGCATCCGCTGGCCCAGCGAGAGCTGGCGCACGGGCGTGGTCCAGAACTCCTCGAGCTCCAGCTGCGCGACCAGCTCGTCGCGGCGGGAGGCGGCGTCGGCGGGGGAGAGGCGGTGGATCGCGGCCAGCAGGCCGAAGGAGTCGCCGACCGGCAGGTCCCACCACAGCTGGGAGCGCTGGCCGAAGACGACGCCGACCTGCCGTGCGAGCCGGCGCCGGTCGGCCACCGGCCGCAGGCCGCAGGTGCGGGCCTCGCCGGAGGTGGGCACGAGGATGCCCGTGAGCATCTTGATGGTCGTCGACTTCCCGGCGCCGTTGGCGCCGATGTAGCCCACCGCCTCGCCTGGCTGCACGCGCAGGGAGAGGTCCTCGACGGCCACCACTGTGCGTCGGGCCAGGCCGTCGCGGACCCGGAAGGTCCGGGTCAACCCGGTCGTCTCGATGATCGGCGTCTCGACGATCGGCGTCTCGGTGGTCGGCTCGCTGCTCATCCGCCTGCTCCCTGGTAGTGCCGGACCCCGGTGCGCCACGCCAGCAGCGCCGCCAGCCACGCCCAGACCGCCGCCACCGGCGCGGCCCAGCCGACCCAGCCGGGGAGACCGGCGAAGGCGGGCAGGCCGAGCAGCGTGGTGACGGGCAGGTAGGCGGTGAAGGCCATGGGGAAGAAGAAGCCGAAGACGACGACCAGCGGGCGGCCCCAGACCGAGCCGGGCTGGGTGGCGGCGTACCGACCGCCGTACACGAAGGCGTTGGTCATCTCGGCGCCGTTCACGAGGAAGAACTGCAGGCCGCCGGCCATCACGAACATGGCCGAGAAGGTCGCGGTCCCGCTCACGACCGCGAGCAGGAGCAGGGCGACGGCGCCCGGGCCCCACGCGATCTCGTTGACCGCCAGCCCCACGACCAGCGCGACCAGCCCGACGGCCGCGCGGGCGAGCCGACGCAGGCTCACGTCGGAGGTGACGAGCTGAAGGAGCAGCGGCTGGGGGCGGAGGTAGAAGACGTCCAGGCGCCCGGTGCGGACGTACTCCGGGAGGTTGTCGCAGTGCCCGAAGACCATGTCGGCCACGGAGAAGCAGAGGTCGGCCAGCCCGAAGACGAGCAGGATCGCGGCCAGGTCGAAGCCGCCGATCGCGCTGACGCTGGTGAAGAGGACCGCCACCTCGGCGAGCTCGACGATGCCGACCAGCAGCGAGCTGCCCAGGTCGAGCCCGAAGCTGGCGCGGTGGCTGGCCTGCGAGCGGACGCGCGAGCCGAGGACGGCGCGGTACGGCGTCCAGCGGCTGCCGTGGAGCGTGCGCGGGCCCGCGGAGGGGTTCGAGGAGGTGGTCACCCGCCCTGCACCTCCAGCTTGTGCCGCCCGCGGCGGGTCAGGACGTGCCCGAGGGCAGCGGTGGCGACCAACCAGGCGACCTGGGCGGCGACCAGGCCGAGCGCGGCCACGCCCTCGACGCGCCCCGACAGGACGTCGACGGGGTACTGCAGCATCGAGGGGAACGGGGTGGCGCTGGCCAGCGCGAGCAGCGGGGCGGGGAAGAGGCTGATCGGCACGAAGAGCCCGGCCAGGAAGCCGGAGACGACCATGTAGAGGATCTGCACCCCGCGGGTCTCGACCAACCAGAAGCCGGTCGCGGCCACGAGGTAGACCGTCGTCACCGAGACGGTGATGCCGAGCAGGACGCTCACCAGCCCGAGGGCGTAGGGGAGCGGGCTGGTCGGCATCGTCATCCCGACCACGAGCGCGCCGACGAGGACCGAGGGGATGCCGCGGGGGAGCAGGGCGAACAGGTTGCGCCCGACCTCGGTCGCGACGGCGGCGCCCTGGACGTCGAGGGGACGCAAGAAGTCGACGACGACGTCGCCGGTGCGGATCCGCTCGGCGACCTCGGTGCGGCCGAACAGGTTGACCGACCCGAGCAGGCCCTGGGAGATCCAGATGTAGGCGGCCATGCTGCCGGCGTCGTACCCGTTCAGCTCGCCGCCGGCCGCCTCGACGGTGGCCAGCAAGATGGCCACCTTGAGGAAGCCGAAGGTGGTGTTCGCGACCAGTCCGGCGAGGGCGGCCAGGCGGTACGCCGACTGCTGCCGGAAGCCCGCGAGGACCAGCAGGGCGTAGGGGCGCACGGCGGGGGACTCTACGCAGCCCGGGCCGGTGGTCCGAGCCGACACGACCCGTGCGGGTGCTGCGCGGTCACTCGATGTCATGTATCTTGACGTCAAGAGATATGACCCTCTCGGCTGAGGCCGCGGGGTGGCAGGATGGCCGGGGTCACCCGGCGCAGACGCGACAGAGGAGAACGCAGTGGCGAGCAAGGACAGCTTTGGTGCCAAGAGCACCCTGGACGTCGACGGGACGTCGTACGAGATCTTCCGCCTCGATGCGGTGAAGGGCGACGGGCTCGACGTCGACAGCCTGCCCTTCAGCCTCAAGGTCCTCCTGGAGAACCTCCTGCGCACCGAGGACGGCGCCAACATCACCGCCGAGGACATCAAGGCCCTCGCCGGCTGGGACGAGACCGCCCAGCCCGACAAGGAGATCCAGTTCACGCCGGCGCGCGTGATCATGCAGGACTTCACCGGCGTGCCCTGCGTCGTCGACCTCGCCACCATGCGCGAGGCGATGGCCGAGCTCGGCGGCGACGCCACCCGGATCAACCCGCTCGCCCCGGCCGAGATGGTCATCGACCACTCGGTGATGGCCGACGTCTTTGGCACCCCGGAGGCCTTCGAGCGCAACGTCGAGATCGAGTACGAGCGCAACCGCGAGCGCTACCAGTTCCTGCGGTGGGGCCAGGGCGCCTTCGACGACTTCAAGGTCGTCCCGCCGGGCACCGGCATCGTGCACCAGGTCAACATCGAGCACCTGGCCCGCACCGTCTTCACGCGCGAGGTCGACGGCGAGCTCCTGGCCTACCCCGACACCTGCGTCGGCACCGACAGCCACACCACCATGGTCAACGGCATCGGCGTCGTCGGCTGGGGCGTCGGCGGCATCGAGGCCGAGGCCGCGATGCTCGGCCAGCCGGTCTCCATGCTCATCCCCCGCGTGGTCGGCTTCAAGCTCTCCGGCGAGCTGCCCGAGGGCTCGACGGCCACCGACCTCGTGCTCACCATCACCGAGATGGTCCGCAAGCACGGCGTCGTCGGGAAGTTCGTGGAGTTCTACGGCCCCGGTGTCTCCGCGCTGCCGCTGGCCAACCGCGCCACGATCGGCAACATGAGCCCCGAGTTCGGCTCGACCATCGCGGTCTTCCCGATCGACGAGGAGACCACCACCTACCTCCGCCTCACCGGCCGGTCCGAGGAGCAGATCGCGCTCGTCGAGACCTACGCCAAGGAGCAGGGGCTGTGGCTGGACCCCTCCGCCGAGCCGCGCTACTCCGAGAAGCTCGAGCTCGACCTGTCCACGGTCGTCCCCTCGATCGCCGGCCCGAAGCGTCCGCAGGACCGGGTCGAGGTCACCGAGGCCAAGGCCGGCTTCCGCGCCGCGCTGGTCGACTACGTCGACGGTGACGGCGGCGAGCCCACCGGTTACGACGAGGCCGTCGACGAGACCTTCCCGGCCTCGGACCCGGTCTCCTCCTCCGACGCCGGCCAGGCGCCCCCGAAGGACTGGGCCTCCTGCGCCCCGACCGACGGCGGCCGCCCGAGCAAGCCGGTCGAGGTCACCCTCGAGGACGGCACGAGGTTCACCCTCGACCACGGCGCGGTGACGATCGCCTCGATCACCTCCTGCACCAACACCTCCAACCCCTCGGTGATGATCGGCGCCGCCCTGCTGGCCAAGAAGGCGGTCGAGAAGGGCCTCCAGCGCAAGCCGTGGGTCAAGACCACGCTCGCACCGGGTTCGCAGGTGGTCTCCGACTACTACGAGAAGGCCGGCCTGACGCCGTACCTCGACAAGCTGGGCTTCAACCTCGTCGGCTACGGCTGCGTGACCTGCATCGGCAACTCCGGTCCGCTCATCCCCGAGGTCTCCGCGGCCGTCAACGAGCACGACCTCGCCGTCGTCTCGGTGCTCTCGGGCAACCGCAACTTCGAGGGCCGGATCAGCCCCGACATCAAGATGAACTACCTCGCCTCCCCGCCGCTGGTCGTCGCCTACGCGCTGGCCGGCTCGATGGACGTCGACCTGTTCAACGACCCGCTGGGCGTGGACACCGACGGCAACGAGGTGTTCCTCAAGGACATCTGGCCCTCGCCGCGGGAGGTCGAGGAGACGATCGCGGGTGCGATCAACTCCCAGATGTTCGCCGACTCCTACGCCGACGTCTTCAAGGGCGACGAGCGCTGGCGCTCGCTGCCCACCCCGGAGGGCAACACCTTCACCTGGGACGAGGACTCCACCTACGTCCGCAAGGCGCCCTACTTCGACGGCATGCCGGAGGAGCCGGAGCCGGTCACCGACATCGAGGGCGCCCGCGTGCTCCTCAAGCTCGGCGACTCGGTCACCACCGACCACATCAGCCCCGCTGGTGCGATCAAGAAGGACAGCCCGGCCGGTCGCTACCTCGCCGAGCACGGTGTCGAGCAGCGGGACTTCAACTCCTACGGCTCTCGCCGCGGCAATCACGAGGTCATGATCCGCGGCACCTTCGCCAACATCCGGCTGCGCAACCAGCTGGCCCCCGGCACCGAGGGCGGCGTGACCCGCGACTTCACCGCTGGCGGCGACGTCACGACCGTCTACGAGGCCTCGGAGAACTACATCGCCGCGGGCATCCCGCTGGTCGTGCTCGCGGGCAAGGAGTACGGCTCCGGCTCCTCGCGCGACTGGGCCGCCAAGGGCACCGCGCTGCTGGGCGTCAAGGCCGTCATCGCCGAGTCCTTCGAGCGCATCCACCGCTCGAACCTCATCGGCATGGGCGTCATCCCGCTGCAGTTCCCCGAGGGCGAGAGCGCCGAGAGCCTGGGCCTGACCGGTGAGGAGACCTTCTCCATCACCGGCATCACCGAGCTCAACGACGGCACCACCCCGCGCACGGTCAAGGTGAAGGCCGACGGCGTCGAGTTCGACGCGGTCGTGCGGATCGACACCCCGGGCGAGGCGAGCTACTACCGCAACGGCGGCATCATGCCGTTCGTGCTGCGGTCGCTGCTGAAGGGCTGACCCAGCCCGCTCGTGCCCCCGGTCCCCATGTGGGACCGGGGGCACGAGACATTTCTGCGTGAAGATGCGGGGAGCCCCCCTCCGTCCACCTCTCTCGGGACGTGTACCTGGACATGAGCATGTTGCACGACCGCCTGGTCGACCTCGCCGCGGACGCCCCTGCCGCCACGCCGGACCCGGGGCTGTGGGACCGCGCCGCGCGCGTCCACCGCCGGCGCCGAGCAGGTACGGCGGCGCTCGCGGCCGTCGCCGTGCTGGCCGTCCTGTCGCTGGTCGGGATCGACACCTGGCAGCGCTCGCCCGGGGTCGACCCCGCCGCCCCGGGCAGCGCACCGGCACTCCCGGCCCGCTTCTACGCGCCGAGCCCCTGGCTCCCCGGCACCGACGGAGAGCCGACGGGTCCGCTGGCGGCGGTCATGACCGCCGAGCGGAAGGGGTGGTTCTCCTCCGGCAACGCCGCCGTCGGGGTGTCGGCGACGACGGGTGAGTACCGGTTCCTGGAACTTCCCGACGACGCGGGCCGGGGGTGGGCGCTGTCGCCGGACGGCTCGCGGGTCGCGTACTGGCTGACGGGTGACCCGTCGGCTTCACCCCAGACCTCGGGCGGCCAGGAGGTGCCCGTCGTCGGCCTCGCGGTCTGGGACGCGGTCACCGGTGAGGTGGTGCGCCACCAGGTGGAGACCGAGCACGGGCTCGCCGTCGACGACCAGATCGTGTGGGCCGACTCCGCGGCCCTCGTCACGCGCTGGGCCCAGTGGCGCGTCGGCGACGACGCGCCCCCGCGGGACCAGGGCGGTGCGATCGACCGGGTCGGGCTGCGGGTGTGGGAGCCGGACGGACCGGTCGGACCGGTCGCGCTCGGCATGGATGCCTACGTCGACGCGGGAAACGGGGAGGGGCAGGTCCTGCTCTCCTGGCGCCGGCGCTCGGTCCTGGACGTCAGGACCGGGAAGCGGTCCGGGCCGGACGTCGTCGGCTCCAGGTACGGGAACGTCAGCGCACTGTCGCCGGACGGCTCCGCGGTGGCCTACCCGCGCGGCAACAAGAACCCCAACCGGCTTGTCGTCGCCCGGACGGAAGCCGAGGAGCCCGAGCTGGTGCTCGACGACGACGTCTGGGCCGCGGTCGCCTGGATCGACGAGGACACGATCGCCTTCACGACCCGCGACACGGAGCAGGACCCGACCCCTGCCTTCATCGAGACCCTCTCGCTGTCGACGGGGGAGCGCAGCGTGCTCATCGACGCTGGCCCCGACCTTCAACCGGGCTTCGACGACTTGGCGACCGACCTCCTGGCCGTGGCGCCCCGCGACTTCCCCGAGCCGGACCGGCCCTGGGACCCGCGGCTCGTCGCGGGCCTGGTCGGATTCGTGGCGCTCGTGGCCGGTCTGTGGGTCCTGGGCTGGAGGCGACGTGTCGAGGCTTGACAGCAGCTCGCGCGACTCCTTCGAGGAGTTCGTGGCCGCCCGGCGCCAGGCGTTGCTGCGCACGGCGTACCTCCTCACCGGCGACCACGGGCACGCCGAGGACCTCGTGCAGACGGCGATGGTCAAGGCCTGGCCGCGGTGGTCGCGGATCGCGGACCGGCCCGAGCCCTACGTGCGCACGGTCCTGGCGCGGGAGGTCACCAACCGTTGGCGCAGCCGTCGGTGGCGGGAGGTCAGCACCGGCACTCTCCCCGACACGGCAGCAGAGACCCGCGACCCGACCGACCGCGAGGTCCTGCGCCGCGCGCTCCTCGAGCTGTCGCCGCGACAGCGCGCCGTCGTGGTGCTGCGCTACTTCGACGACCTCACCGAGCAGCAGACCGCCGAGGTCCTCGGGATCGGGCTGGGCACGGTGAAGTCGCACGGCCGCGACGCCCTGGCCCGGCTGCGGGTGCTGGTCCCCGAGGCGGCGCCGGAGGCCGTGGATACGGTGGCGCCATGATCGTGGCCTTCAGCATCTCCCCGACCAGCAGCGACGACACCGGCAGCGTCTCGGAGGCGGTGGCCGCCGCCGTACGCGTCGTGCGGGAGTCGGGCCTGCCCCACGAGACGAATGCGATGTTCACCAACATCGAGGGCGAGTGGGACGAGGTGATGGCCGTGGTCAAGCGGGCCGTCGACGTCGTCGCAGAGGTCTCGCCCCGCGTCGGCCTCGTGCTCAAGGCCGACATCCGCCCCGGTTGGGACGGGCAGCTCACCGCGAAGGTCGAGCGGGTCGAGCGGCTGCTCAGGGACTGACCGGGCCGACCTGGTCCGGCTCGCCCGTCCGGGCGTGCGAAGGGCTACCTCCTGCTCCGACGGGTACGCGGCCTCCATGTGGTTCGACACGTGGTCGCAGGTTCGTGCGGGTGTTGCTCGTCGGCACGACGACCTACGCCGGGTTGGTCCTCGTGCTGCGCGTCTCGGGCAAGCGGACGCTGGCCAAGCTCAACGGCAGCCTCAGCGTCGTCCCACGCTCCAGCGCCGGCGATCTCGGCGCGCTCGTTGACTGCCACCGACAGGAAGGACCCTCCCGATGAACGACCATGGCACCGGACGGACCTACGCGCGCTTCGGGCTGATGATCGCCACCTCGACGGTCACGATGTACGTGCTGACCTACACGAACCTCTTCGACATCGAGCATGCGCACGTCAGTGAGGAGCGCATCTACATGGCCGTGCTGATGGGCTCGGCGATGGCCATCATCATGCTCGGCTTCATGTGGTCCATGTATCCCCGCACCGCCGTCAACGTCGGCATCGTCGCGGGGGCGCTGGTGGTGGGCGGGACGGCCCTCGGGCTCTCGCAGAGCCAGGTGCTGGTCGAGGACGAGGCGTACATGCTCGGCATGATCCCGCACCACTCGATCGCCATCCTGACCAGTGAGCGCGCCGACCTCGACGACGTCCGGGTGCAGGAGCTCGCCCAGGGCATCCGGGACGCCCAGGTCCGCGAGATCGCGGAGATGGAGTGGCTGCTCGACGACATCGACGCGAACGGGCCCGCGACCTCGGAGCAGGAGGCGCAGGAGCGGCCGGTTCCCGAGTTCGACGCGCAGGGGGAGCGGGCAGCCGCAGCGTCGCGCCTCGTGGTGGACCGGCTCCCGATGGCCCCTGCATCGCCTGGCCCCGCCTGACCCGAACTGCCGCCCGGCCACCTGGGGTTCCCCCACTACCCTCGGCGTCGTGAGCGACCCGGCCGAGCAGACGTCACCCGGCGACGGCAGCGAGGGGCCCCCTCTCGGACCGGAGCACGAGCCGAGCACCGAGCCCGCCGCCGGACCGCCCGCGCGGCGGGGCCTCGGCCGCGGTGCGCGCCTCGGTGTCGTCGCGGTCGCGCTCCTCGGGGTGCTGTTCGTGATGACCGCGGCGATGGTCCTGCCACAGGTGGCGGAGCGGGCCCGCCCGGAGCCCGTGGACCTGACCCTCGACGCGGTCGAGGCCTTCGAGGACCTGCCCACGACCCACACCGACGAGGACGTCGACTACCCCACCGAGCCGCCGGTCGGTGGACCGCACGCCGACCGCTGGCTGGACTGCGGCGTCTACGACGAGCAGGTGCCGGCGGAGAACCTGGTGCACGACCTCGAGCACGGGACCGTGGTGATCGCCCACGACCCCGACCTGGACGAGGACGACCGCGAGGCGCTGGCCGAGCTGCTGCCGGACAACGGGATCATGACGCCCTGGGTCGGCCTGGACGCCCCGGTTGTCGTCACCGTCTGGGGTCGTCGGCTCGCCCTCACCGGCGCCGACGACCCCCGCCTGCCGCTCTTCATCGCCCAGCTGGGCAACGGCGAGACCGCGCCCGAGCCGATGGCCTCGTGCGCGGGCGGCATCGAGCCGCCCGCGGACCCGGGCGTCACTCAGGTCTGACGGCCCAGGGCCGATCGCCAGGACTGCCCCTGCTCCTGCCGCCCCCGAGGTCCCCTCATGTCCGCAACGTCCCCCGTGTCCCGGTCCCGTCCCGTCGCACGGCTGGTCGCGCTGCTCACCGCCGCAGTCCTGACCGCCACCCTGGCCGCCGTCGTGCTCGCCGCACCCGCCCCTGCGAAGGGCAAGCCGGGCCCGGGCACCCCACCGACCCCCTCGACCGCCAAGCGGGTAGGCGTCAGCACCGAGGGGGCCCCCGGTGGCGCCGAGCTGCAGCAGCTGGTGTCGCAGCTGGGCCGGGTCCCCGACGAGGTGATGTGGTTCGTGGCCTGGGGCCTGCAGACCGGGTTCCCCGCCGAGGACGCCGCACGCGTCCGCTCGCTCGGCGCGACGCCGGTCATCACGTGGGAGCCCTGGGACACGGCGCAGGGCGCCGACCAGACGACGTACTCGATGCGCAGCATCGCCGCCGGACAGCACGACGCCTACGTGCGCGGCTGGGCCCGGGCGGTGCGTGGCTTCGCGACCCCGGTGGTGATCCGCTTCGCCCACGAGTCCAACGGCACGTGGTACCCCTGGTCGCCGGGCGTCGCCGGCACCACCGCCGCGGACGCGGTCGCGGCCTGGCGGCGCGTGCGCGAGGTCTTCCGCAAGGAGCGAGCGACCAACGCGGTCTTCCGCTGGTCGCCCAACGTGCCCTTCCCCGGCAGCACGCCGATGGCCCAGGTCTGGCCCGGCTCCTCGTACGTCGACCAGGTCGGCCTCGACGGGTACAACTGGGCCGGCCACCTGTCCGGCACAACGTGGCTGCGCTTCTACGACGTCGTGGCCCAGGGCCTGTCCGAGCTCGGGACGCTGACCAGCCTGCCGGTGCACGTCTCGGAGACCGCCACGCCGGAGGCCGCGCCCGACGGCACCGGCGACAAGGCGGCGTGGATCCGCGACATGTTCACCACCCTGCGCGCCGATCCGCGGCTGGCCGGTGTGACCTGGTTCCACCACCGCAAGGAGCTGGACTGGCGCATCGACTCCAGCCCGACCGCGCTCGAGGCCTTCCGCACCTCCTGGGCCGGCTGAGCCGTCGGGCTGGGTAGCGTGGCGGGCGTGTCCCACCTCGAGCCGCTCACCCTGCCCGCGACCGACGACCTCGAGGCCTGGAACGGCTTCCTCGACACCAGGGTCCTCGGCGGGCTCGAGGAGGCCCGCGGGCTGGTCGCGGTGCTGCGGGAGACCCCGGAGGGCGACCCGGGGACGCTGCTGGTCTGGAACGACCTCCACGTCGCCCTCGCCAACGCCTTCGCCGTGGCCGGCCTGCTCTCCCAGGTCCACCCCGACGGTGAGCTGCGCGAGCGGGCCGAGGGCTACGAGCAGCAGCTGCACGAGCTGCGCACCACCCTCATGCTCGACCCGGTCGTGTACGCCGTGCTGTCGGCCGCCCCCACCGAGGGACTGCCCGACGGCGCCGACCGGGTGCTGGCCGACGCGCTGCGCTCCTTCCGCCGCTCGGGCGTCGACCGGGACGAGCGCACCCGCGAGCGGCTGCGGGAGCTGTCCGCGCGTGACACCGACCTGGGCCAAGCCTTCTCCCGCAACATCCGCGAGGGCGCGGGGGAGACCCGCGTGCCCGCCAGCGCCCTGGCCGGCCTGCCCGACGACTACGTGGAGGCGCACCCCGTCGACGAGGACGGCAAGGTCACCATCACCACGGGCTACCCCGACACCAACCCGTTCCTGATGTTCTCCGCGGACCCCAAGGCGCGGCACGCGGTGATGCACACGTTCCTCGACATCGGTTGGCCGGCCAACGACCCCGTCCTGCACGACCTGCTGCGGGTGCGCGACGAGCAGGCCCGGCTGCTCGGCTACGCCTCCTGGCCCGACTACGACGCCGAGGTCAAGATGATCGGCACCGGCGACGCGGTGGCCGCCTTCATCGACAAGATCGCCGAGGCCGCCACCGCCAGTGCGGAGCGCGATGCCGCCCTGCTGCTGGAGCGGGCCCGCCAGGACCACCCCGGCCTGGGCCGGCTGGACGTCGCGGACGCCCGCTACTACGGCGAGGTCGTGCGCCGCGAGCGGTTCGACGTCGACGGCCAGGCGGTGCGGCGGTACTTCGCCTCCGAGCGGGTCCGGGCCGGCCTGCTGGAGGTGACCGGGCGGCTGTTCGGCCTGGAGTACGTCCCGGTCCCCGACGCGCCCAGCTGGCACAGCGAGGTGGCGACGTACGACGTCAGGCTGGCCGACTCCGGCGACCTGCTCGGTCGGATCCACCTCGACCTGCACCCGCGCGCGGGCAAGTACAACCACGCCGCCCAGTTCGACCTGGTCCGCGGGGTGGGTGGTCGCCAGCTGCCCGAGGGCGTGCTGGTGTGCAACTTCGGCCGTACCCGGATGGACCACTCCGAGGTCGTCACGCTGTTCCACGAGTTCGGCCACCTGCTGCACCACGTGCTGGCCGGACGCCACCCGTGGGTCCGGTTCTCGGGCGTGGCCACCGAGTGGGACTTCGTGGAGGCCCCGAGCCAGATGCTGGAGGAGTGGGCCTGGGACCACGGGGTGCTCAGCAGCTTCGCCGTCGACGAGGCGGGGGAGCCGATCCCGGCGGCGCTGGTGGAGCGGATGCGCGCCGCCGACGAGCTCGGCAAGGGCTACTACGCGCGCACGCAGATGTACTACGCGGCCGTCTCCTACCGCTTCCACGCCGAGCTCCCGGTCGACCTGACCCGGCGCTCGCAGGAGCTCTCGGACCGCTACGCGGTCTGGGCGCAGCTGCCCGGCACCCACTTCCACTGCGGCTTCGGGCACCTGGAGGGCTACGGCTCGGGCTACTACACCTACATGTGGAGCCTGGTCATCGCGAAGGACCTCTTCTCCGCCTTCGACCCCGACGACCTCTTCGCGCGCGACGTGGCCACCCGCTACCGCGACACCGTGCTCGCCGCCGGGGGCAGCCGGGACGCCGCCGACCTGGTCGAGTCCTTCCTCGGCCGCCCCTACGACTCGCGCGCCTTCACCGCGTGGCTGGAGGGCTGAGCGCCGTGGACAGCCAGACGTTCAGCGTCCGCACCGGCGGCCGCGACACCGTCCTGGACCTCACCGACCGCGCCCGCGCCTGGGTCGCCGGCCGCGGCGACGGGCTACTGCACGTCTTCGTGCCGCACGCCACCGCCGGCCTCGCGGTGCTCGAGACGGGAGCCGGCTCCGACGACGACCTGCTCGCCGCGCTCGCCGACCTGCTGCCCGCCGACGACCGCTGGCGCCACCGGCACGGCACCCCCGGTCACGGCCGGTCGCACGTGATGCCGGCGCTCGTCCCGCCCTACGCCACGCTGCCGGTGCTCGACGGGGAGCTCGCCCTCGGCACCTGGCAGAGCCTGTGCCTGGTCGACCTCAACGTCGACAACCCCGAGCGCGAGGTGCGGTTCTCGTTCCTGGAGGGTTGAGTCGATGCGGGATCGAACACGTGTTCGATCGTGGCGTAGCATCGGGGTCATGGACCGACTCGTCGCCCCGCCCGGCTGGCCCCGGGCCGTGCGCCCGCCCGACGCACCCGACTGGGAGGCCACGGCCTGCGCCTGGCTGCTGGACCTCTGCCCCCCGGAGTTCCGCTCCTACCCCGCTCTGCGGCGCCACCCCGTCGTGCTCGCGCGGTTCGCGGTGCTGCACGTGGAGGGCTGCCACGCCGCCATCCGGCGCGGGCTGAGCGAGGCCCGCGCCGACCTGCCGCAGGTCGCCGACGGCGACGTGGTGGAGGCGGCCGTGCAGACCTTCCTGGCCGAGGAGGCCCGGCTCGTCGGCGTACGACGCGAGGTCGGCCTCGTGGAGGAGGCGCTGCGCGGGCGGCGCTACCGCGCGCGGCTCTAGCTCGCGGCGGCGGGTGCGGGGGTAGGTTCCCAGGCGTGCACGACTTCGCCTGCATCGTCCTGGTCGACCGTCGTGGCCGCCTGCTCATGCAGGAGCGCGACGAGCACCCGGTCATCGACCCCGAGAAGTGGGGGCTGTGCGGCGGCCACCTCGAGCCCGGCGAGGACCCGCTGACCGGCGCGGTCCGCGAGCTGGAGGAGGAGACCGGTGTCGTGCTGGCTCCCGAGGAGCTCGAGCTGGTCGAGCAGCTGCAGGTCTTCCACGCGGGCTACGGCACCTGGGACCAGATGACCTTCTACGCCGCGGCCGTCGACCTCGACGACCCCGACATCACCTGCACCGAGGGGCGCCAGATCGTCTTCGTCGACCCCGGCCGGGTGCTCGCACTCGACCTCACCGGCTCGGCACGCCAGGTGCTGCCGGGCTTCCTCGCCGGACCGATCTACAGGAGGCTGTCCGCATGACCCGCTCCCGCACGCTCCAGGTCCACCCCGTCGGCCACGACGGCGCCGAGGACGTCGTCGTCGCCACATCCGGCCGGCACGAGGGGGCGGTCTACACCGGCACCGTCGACGGCGCGGTGCTGCGGGTGTCCCACGACGGCCTCAGGGTCGAGCAGGTCGGCAGCACCGGCGGGCGCCCGCTCGGCATCGAGGTCGACCCCGACGGCCGGCTGCTGGTCTGCGACTCCCACCGCGGCGTGCTGCGGATGGACCCCGACACCGGGGCGGTCGAGCAGGTGCTGGCCGCGGTCGACGGCGTCCCCATGGTCTTCTGCAACAACGCCGCGATCGCCACCGACGGCACCGTCTGGTTCTCCGACTCCTCGCGGCACTTCGGCATCGACCGGTGGAAGGACGACTTCGTCCAGGACACCGCGAGCGGCCGGTTGCTCGCCCTGCGCCCCGACGGCTCGGTCGAGACCGTGCTCGACGGACTGCGCTTCGCCAACGGCGTGGCCCTGGCCCCCGACGAGTCCTTCGTCGTCGTCGCCGAGACCCGGGGGCGCACCCTCGTGCGGCACTGGCTCGCCGGCGACCGTGCCGGCACCCGCGACCTCCTCGTGTCCGACCTGCCCGGCTACCCCGACAACATCGCCCGCGGCAGCGACGGCCTCATCTGGGTCAGCATCGCCAGCCCCACCGACCCGGTCGTGGAGCGGCTCGGCCGCGCGCCGCTGTTCGTGCGCAAGGGTGTGACCAAGATCCCGGAGCGGTTCCAGCCGGCTCCGAAGCGCACCTGCCGGGTCCAGGCCTACGACGCCGCCGGCACGCTCGTGCACGACCTGGACCTGGACACGCCCGACTTCCACATGGCCACCGGCGTGCGCGAGCACGACGGGCGCGTGTGGATCGGCAGCCTGCACGAGCCCTCCGTCGGGGTCGTGGATCTGTGACCTCGCCCGTCTAGACTCGGGTACTCCGCCCCGGGCTGCGCGACGCGCACCGTCCCGGGGGAAGCGACGCAGGAGGAGGACCCCCCGAATGGGAGTGCTGGAGTCGGTCTCGGGACCCCGTGACCTCCGGAGCCTCACCGACGCGGAGCTCGACCTCCTGGCGAGCGAGATCCGCGACCTGCTGGTCCGTTCCACCTCGCGGGTCGGTGGCCACCTGGGCCCCAACCTCGGCGTCGTGGAGCTGACGATCGCCATCCACCGGGTCTTCGACTCCCCGCGCGACCGGGTCGTCCTCGACACCGGGCACCAGTCCTACGTCCACAAGATGCTCACCGGTCGGGCCGGCCAGTTCGACGGGCTGCGGCAGGAGGGCGGCCTCTCGGGCTACCCCAGCCAGGCCGAGTCGCCGCACGACATCGTGGAGAACTCCCACGCCTCGACTGCGCTGTCCTACGCCGACGGGCTGGCCAAGGCCTACCGCATCCGCGGGGAGGACCGGCACGTCGTCGCCGTCATCGGCGACGGCGCCCTGACCGGCGGCATGGCCTGGGAGGCGCTCAACAACATCGCGGTCGCCCCCGACAGCCGCCTCGTGATCGTGGTCAACGACAACGGCCGCTCCTACACCCCGACCGTCGGCGGCCTGGCCACCGCGCTGTCGAGCCTGCGCACCGACCCGCGCTACGAGCACGTCCTCGACGTGGTCAAGAAGCGGCTCAACGCCGTGCCGGGCGTCGGCCCCGCGGCGTACGACGCGCTGCACGCCATGAAGAAGGGGCTCAAGGACGCGCTCGCCCCGCAGGGCCTCTTCGAGGACCTCGGCCTGAAGTACGTCGGTCCCGTCGACGGCCACGACCGGGCTGCCATGGAGACCGCGCTCGCCCAGGCCAAGCGCTTCAACGGCCCCGTCATCGTGCACGCCCTGACCCGCAAGGGCTTCGGGTACGACGCCGCCGAGCGCCACGAGGCCGACCAGTTCCACAGCCCCCAGCCCTTCGACATCGAGTCCGGCGAGGAGCGCAAGCGCGGCCGCATCTGGACCGACTTCTTCTCCGACGCCATGGTCGACCTGGGGCACCGCCGCAAGGACGTCGTGGCGATCACCGCCGCGATGATGCACCCGGTGGGCCTGGACGCCTTCGAGGCGCACTTCCCCGAGCGCACCTTCGACGTCGGCATCGCCGAGCAGCACGCCGCCACCTCGGCGGCCGGCCTCGCGATGGGCGGTCTGCACCCGGTGGTCGCGGTCTACGCGACCTTCCTCAACCGCGCCTTCGACCAGGTGCTCATGGACGTCGCGCTGCACAAGTGCGGCGTCACCTTCGTGCTCGACCGCTCCGGCGTCACCGGCGACGACGGCGCCAGCCACAACGGCATGTGGGACATGTCGGTCCTCCAGGTCGTGCCCGGCCTGCGCCTGGCCGCGCCCCGCGACGCCACCCGCCTGCGGGAGCTGCTCGACGAGGCGGTCGACGTCGACGACGCCCCGACGGTCGTGCGGTTCCCGAAGGGAGCGCCGCCGACCGACGTGCCCGCGGTCGACCGTGCCGGGGGCTGCGACGTGCTCGTGCGCTCGGGCGCCCGCGACGTGCTCGTGGTCGCGGTCGGCTCGATGGCCACCACCGCGGTCGAGGTCGCCCAACGCCTGACGGACCAGGGCATCGGCGTGACCGTGGTCGACCCGCGCTGGGTCAAGCCCGTCGACCCGGCGCTGGTCGACCTGGCCCGCGAGCACCGGCTGGTGGTCAGCGTCGAGGACAACGGCGTGCAGGGCGGCTGCGGGGCCTCGCTGCTCCAGGCGCTCGTCGCCGCCGGCGTGCGCACCCCGGTGCAGCTGCACGGGATCCCGCAGGAGTTCCTGGGCCACGCCAAGCGCGACGTCATCCTCGAACGGATCGGCCTCACCGCCCAGCACCTGGCCCGCGGCATCGTCGAGGCCATGGCCGACGACCTGACCGGGGACCTCACCGACGACGGCGACACGGTCGTCGACCCGGGCGCAGCGCAGCCCGAGGTCGCCGGTCCGCCCGGCGACCGGTCGCGTGACCGGCGCGGCTGAGAGGTCCTGGGAGGGAGACCCGCACCTCGGCCACGGCCGGTCGCACCGCAGGAGCGTCCGCTGGGGCTCCGCGCTCGTCGGCGCCGCGCTGGCGGTGGGAGCGCTGAGCGGCTGCAGCCTGCTCTCCGACGACGAGACGTCCTCGCCCGGGACCTCGGCGGCACCGGCACCACCGGGGGTCGTCGAGGAGCTCAAGCGTGTCCTGCGCCGGCGGGCCGTCGCCGTCCGCGAGGGCGACGAGCAGGTCTTCCGCTCCGGGCTGGCCCGTCGCGGCGGTGAGCTGGTCGCGGCGCAGGCCGACTACTTCCGCGCCCTGCAGGACCTGCCGCTCCAGGTGTTCCGCTACTCGTTCGACCCCGCCGACGTGCTGCGCGACGGCGAGTCCTACTGGGTCGTCGTGCGAGTCCACCTCCAGCTCGAGGGGTACGACGCCGCCCCGGTCGTCGCCCGCGACCGCTACCTCTTCACGCCCGGATCACGGGGCCGGCTGCGGCTGGCCTCGGTGACCGACGAGGCGTGGGAGGAGCGCAACGGCGTGGTGGCCCAGCCCTGGGACCGGGGCCCGGTCGAGGTCCGCGAGGTGGCGGGCGTCCTCGGCGTCTTCGACGCCACCTCGGTCGGCAGTGCCGACGCGCTGCTGGAGTCGGTGCAGCGCGGCATCGCCGACGTCAGCGCCGTGGTGCCCTACGCCTGGGAGCGCCGGGTCGTGGTGTACGCCCTGGGCGACTCCGGGTTCCTCGGCTCGCTGGCCGAGCTGCCGGGCGGCGACCCCGAGCTGGTCGACGCGGTCGCGTTCCCGGTGCCGCTCGACGACGCCGACCCGAGCGCCGGGACCGCCGGGGTCCGGGTCGCCCTCCACCCGCGGATGCTGACCCGCGAGGACGGGGCCCGCGACCGGCTCGTGCGCCACGAGCTCACCCACGTCGCCCTCGGACCGCGCGACGACGCCGTGCCGGTCTGGCTCTCGGAGGGGATCGCCGAGTGGGTCTCGGTCGCCCCGCTCGCGCCCGAGGACCGGGCGCTCTCGACGGCCTCGCTCGTGGCCGCCCGCGACGGGCTCGACGGGGAGGAGCCGTCGGGGGAGCCCCTCGACCTGCCCCGCTCCGACGGGTTCAACGGCGCGACCTCGGGCGCCAACTACGGGCTCTCGTGGTGGGCGTGCGAGGCCCTCACGACGGCGTACGGCGACGAGGTGCTGTGGACCCTGGTCGACGACCTCGACGCGGCGGCCGAGGTGGTCACCGCCCGCGGGGAGGACCCGGCCATGGGGGTCGACGAGCGCGGCGAGGAGGTGCTGGCCCAGCGCACGGGGCTCACCACCGAGGACCTCGCCCGGCGGGCGGCGAGGCTGATGCTGGCGACGTACGGGCCCTGACCCCCTCCTCCTCCGAGGCGGGAGCCAGGGCCCGTCGTGGTCCGCTGGTCGTGCGGTGCTCAGTGGAAGGAGCCGAGGCCCTCACGCTCGAGGAGCATCGTGAGCCCGCCGTTCCAGAACGCGAAGCCGGCACCGGTGATCATCGCCAGGTCGAGGTCCTCGGCAGCGGTGACGACGCCCTCGTCGAGCATCAGCCGCGCCTCCTCGGCCAGGCCGGTGAGGACCCGGGTGCGGACCTCCTCGCGCGACAGCACGACCGGCGAGGCCGGCTTCTCCAGCAGCGCCTCGACCTCGGGGTCCAGGGACCCGTCGGGACCGAAGTAGGCCCCCTTGCGCGCCGCCACGACCCGCTCGAGGGCGGGGGAGACGTAGAAGCGGTCGGGGAACGCCGCCGCGAGCGTCTCGGTGTTGTGCAACGCGATGGCCGGGCCGACCAGGGCGATGAGCGTGAACGGCGACATCGGTGCGACACCGGCGAAGGCGCCGTCGACGACGTCGATCGGGGTGCCCTCGTCCAGCACCCGGCTGACGTCGGACATGAAGCGCCCGAGCAGCCGGTTGACGATGAAGGACGGGCTGTCCTGCACCAGGATCGTGGTCTTCTTCAGCGCCTTGCCGGTGCCGAAGGCGGTGGCCAGCGTCGCGTCGTCGGTCTTCTCGCCCTGGACGATCTCCAGCAGCGGCATGACCGCGACGGGGTTGAAGAAGTGGAAGCCCACGACCCGCTCGGGGTGCTGCAGGTCCGCTGCCATCTCGGTGATGGAGAGCGAGGAGGTGTTGGTGGCCAGCACGCACTCGGGGGAGACCACGGCCTCGACGTCGGCGAAGACCGACTTCTTGACCGACATCTCCTCGAAGACCGCCTCGATGACGAAGTCGGCGCCCGCGAAGCCGGTGGCCTTGTCGACCGAGCCGGACACCAGGGCCTTGTGGCGGTTGGCCTTGTCCTGGTTGATGCGGCCCTTGGCGAGCAGCTTGTCGATCTCGGCGTGGACGTAGCCCACGCCCTTGTCGACGCGCTCCTGGTCGAGGTCGGTCAGCACGACCGGCACCTCGAGGCGACGGACGAACAGCAGCGCCATCTGGCTGGCCATGAGGCCGGCGCCGACGATGCCGACCTTCGTGACCGGGCGGGCCAGCGAGCGGTCCGGGGCGCCGGCGGGGCGCTTGGCCCGCTTCTGCACCAGGTCGAAGGCGTAGAGGCTGGCGAGCAGCTCGGGGGTCTGCGACAGCGCGTGCAGGGCGTCGTCCTCGCGGGCGAACCCGGCGTCGCGGTCACCGTCGCGCGCGGCGTCGATCAGCTCGACGGCCTTGGCTGCGGCGGGCGAGGCCCCGCCCGTGCGGGCCTGGGCGACCTGCTGGGCCCGGCGTACGGCGTCGTCCCAGCCCTGGCCGCGGTCGACCTCGGGGCGCTCCACGACGACGTCGCCGCGCAGCACCGAGGCGGCCCAGAGCAGCGACTGCTCCAGGAAGTCCGCGCCCTGGAAGACCGCGTCGGCCAGGCCGAGCTCGAAGGCCTGCTGGCCGCCGACGGTCTTGCCGTTGTTGAGGGGGTTCTCGAGGATCAGCTGGACCGCGGTGGCCGGACCGACCAGGTTGGGCACCAGGTAGGCGCCGCCCCAGCCGGGGACGAGGCCGAGCATGACCTCGGGCAGGCCGAGGGCGGGCGCGGAGTCCATGACGGTGCGGTAGGTGCAGTGCAGCGCGACCTCGAGGCCGCCGCCCAGCGCCAGGCCGTTGACGAAGCCGAAGGACGGCTTGCCGCCGGGGTCGCCGAGCTTGCGGAAGACCGCGTGGCCGAGCTCGGCCACGACCCGCACGGCGTCCGGGCCGCCACCGGCGATGCTGGTGAGGTCGGCGCCCGCGGCGAGGATGAACGGCTTGCCGGTCACGGCCAGCGCGGTGACCTCGTCGTCGGCCAGCGCCGCGTCGATCGCGGTGTTGAGGCTGATCAGGCCGCGGGGGCCGAAGGTGTTGGGCTTGGTGTGGTCCTCGCCGTTGTCCAGGGTGATGAGGCCGATCGTGCCGGCGCCGCCGGGGAGGGCGACCTTGCGCAGCTTGGCCTCGGTGACGCGCTCGGCGTCGGAGGAGATCGCCTGGGCGCGCTCCAGCAGGGTGTCGATGGTGGTGCTCACGTCAGTTGGCTCCGTTCCAGTGCGGGTTCTCCCAGATGACCGTGCCGCCCATGCCGATGCCGATGCACATGGTGGTCAGGCCGTAGCGGACCTCGGGGCGCTCCTCGAACTGGCGCGCCAGCTGGGTCATGAGGCGCACGCCGGAGGAGGCCAGGGGGTGGCCCATGGCGATCGCGCCGCCGTAGGGGTTGACCCGGGCGTCGTCGTCGGCGATGCCGAAGTGCTCCAGGAAGGCCAGCACCTGCACAGCGAAGGCCTCGTTGACCTCGAAGGCCTCGATGTCGTCGATGGTGAGGCCGGCCTGCTTGAGGGCCTTCTCGGTGGCCGGGATCGGGCCGGCCCCCATGACCTCGGGCTCGACGCCGACGAAGGAGTAGGACACCAGGCGCATGCGCACGGGCAGCCCGAGCTCGCGGGCGGTCTCCTCCTCGGCCAGCAGGGCGGCGGTGGCGCCGTCGTTGATGCCCGCCGCGTTGCCGGCGGTGACGTTGCCGGCGGCACGGAACGGGGTCTTGAGCCCGGCGAGGCTCTCCATCGTCGTCTGTGGGCGCATCGGCTCGTCGGTGGTGGCCAGGCCCCAGCCCAGCTCGGCCGAGCGGGTCGCGACGGGCACCAGGTCGGGCTGGATCTTGCCGGCGTCGTACGCCGCGGCCGTCTTGGCCTGGGAGCGCACGGCGTAGGCGTCGACGCGCTCCTTGGTGATCGTGGGGTAGCGGTCGTGGAGGTTCTCCGCGGTCTTGCCCATCACGAGCGCGTCCGGGTTGACCACGCGCTCGGAGAGGATGCGCGGGTTGGGGTCGACGCCCTCGCCCATGGGGTGGCGGCCCATGTGCTCCACGCCGCCGGCGATGGCGACGTCGTAGGAGCCGAAGGCGATGCCGCCCGCGGTGGTGGTCACGGCGGTCATCGCGCCGGCGCACATGCGGTCGATGGCGTAGCCGGGCACCGACTGCGGCAGCCCGGAGAGCAGGGCGGCGGTGCGGCCGATGGTCAGGCCCTGGTCGCCGATCTGGGTGGTGGCGGCGATCGCGACCTCGTCGACGCGCTCGGGCGGGAGCGACGGGTTGCGCCGCATGAGCTCGCGGATGCACTTGATGACCAGGTCGTCGGCGCGGGTCTCGGCGTACTGGCCCTTGGCCTTGCCGAAGGGAGTGCGCACGCCGTCGACGAAGACGACCTCTCGCAGCTGTCGGGGCACGGGGTCTCCTGTGGGTGGGGTGCTCGGGGACGGGCGACACGCTACCCGCTCGGTTACCCATCAGTAGTACCCACCGGTAACTCAGCGTCGACAGGGCGCCCGGTGAGGCACCGCGGGTCGGGAATATCGTGGGCCGCCACTGGCTTCCCCGACCGTCCGAGCAGTCCTCGGAACGACCGTCCCCCACCGGAGAGGAGCGTGGCGCCACCGTGGCCGACCACCGTCTCGTGCACATCGTCGACGAGGTGCCCGAGCTCGACTCGCGGGCCGACCGCCCCGGCGCACCCGGGGGCGAGCTGACCATGGTCGTGGTCCTCGACGGGTTCCTCGACGCCGGGAGCGCCGCCGCCCGTGCCGCCCAGCACCTGGTGGACCTCGACGACACCGGCCCGGCGGCCGGACGGGTCGTGGCGACCTTCGAGGTCGACGAGCTGCACGACTACCGTGCGCGCCGGCCCCCCGTGTCCTTCGTCGTCGACCGCTACACCGACTACGACGCGCCCCGCCTGGTCGTGCGCCTGCTGCACGACACCGGTGGCACGCCGTACCTCCTGCTGCGCGGGCCGGAGCCCGACGTGCGCTGGGAGGGCTTCGTGCGCGCGGTGCGCCGGGTGGTGGAGCGCTTCGGCGTCACCCGGGTCGTCAGCATGGGCTCGGTGCCGATGGCCGTGCCGCACACCCGCCCGATCGCGATCACCCACCACGCCAACGACCCCGAGCTGCTCATCGGCGCCTCGCCGTGGCGCGGGGAGCTCCGGGTCCCGGCCAGCGTCCAGGCGCTGCTGGAGATCCGGCTGGGGGAGTGGGGGCACCCTGCCCAGGGATTCGTCGCCCACATCCCGCACTACCTCGCGCAGCTGCCCTACCCCCAGGCCGCGGTCGCGCTGCTGGAGCAGGTCGAGCGCGCAGGTCGGCTCACCGTCGACCTGTCGGGGCTCCGGGCCGAGGCCGAGGACCGGGAGGCCGAGATCACCCGCTACCTCACCGAGCACGAGGAGGTCGCCGACGTGGTGGCCGCCCTCGAGCGGCAGTACGACGCTTTCGAGCGGGCCGAGGAGTCCGGCGCCTCGCTGCTGGCCCCGGACGAGCCGCTACCGACGGGCGAGCAGCTCGGGGAGCAGTTCGAGCAGTTCCTGGCCGGGCTGGACGGCGACGAGACCGGCGGCAGTGCCACCGACGAGACGGACGGAGGTCGCTGATGCCCCGCGACGTCGACGAGCTGCTGCGTCTGCTCGACATCGAGACCATCGACGACAACCTGTTCCGCGGCAGCCAGCAGGCCTCGGTCCTGCCGCGGGTCTTCGGCGGTCAGGTGGCCGCGCAGGCGCTGGTCGCCGCCGCGCGCACCACCGACCCGGCGTACGTCGTGCACTCGCTGCACTCCTACTTCCTGCAGCCCGGCGACACCGGCGCGCCGATCGTCTACGACGTGGAGGCGCTGCGCGACGGCCGGTCCTTCGCCACCCGCCGGGTGCTCGCCCGCCAGCACGGCCGGCCGATCTTCGCGCTGACCACGGACTTCCAGAAGCCGGAGGAGGGCCTGGACCACCAGGACGTCTTCCCCGACGACGTTCCCTCGCCCGAGGACGCGCTGGACCCGATGGCGCGCCGCGCCGACGGCGAGTTCACCGAGTGGGACGCCATCTCCATGCGGTACGTCGGCTCCTCGGCCGACCTGCTGCCCCCGGACCCGCAGCGGCCCGGCCGGCAGCGGTTCTGGCTGAGGATCGACGGCGAGCTGCCCGACGACCCGCTGGTGCACGCCGCCGCCTTCGCCTACGCCTCGGACATGACGATCGCCGGCGCCGCGCTCGCGCCGCACGGCTACCGCCTCGGGGGACCCGACATCATGGTCGCCTCCCTGGACCACACGGTGTGGTTCCACGAGCCGTTCCGCGCCGACCGGTGGTGGCTCTACGACCAGCACGCCCCGCGTGCCTCCGGGGGTCGCGGGCTGATCAACAGCCGGGTCTTCACCGAGGACGGGCGGCTGGTGGCCTCGACCGCCCAGGAGGCGCTGCTGCGCAAGGTCCGGCCGAAGGAGGAGCGCGGCTGATGCGCGTCCCCGAGCCCACGCCGCTGCGCGAGCCCGACCAGGGCGCCGTCGACGAGCTGGTCGCCCTGCTCGACCTCGAGGAGATCGACCAGGACCTCTACCGCGGCCAGTCGGTGCCCACGCCGCGAGGCCGGGTCTTCGGCGGCCAGGTGGCCGCCCAGGCGCTCTGCGCCGGCATCCGCACGGTGCCCGAGGAGATGGGGGTGCACTCGCTGCACTCCTACTTCCTGCTGCCCGGGGACCCGTCCCTGCCGATCGTCTACGACGTCGAGCGGATCCGCGACGGGCGCTCCTTCGCCACGCGTCGGGTCGCCGCGCGCCAGCACGGTCGTCCGATCTACTTCCTCACCGCCAACTTCCAGCGCGAGGAGGAGGGCTGGTCGCACCAGGACGCGATGCCCGAGGTCGCCCGGCCCGAGCAGGGCCTGGACCTGGTCTCGCTCATGACCGCGCGCGGCAACAGCGACGCCGAGGCGCTCGGCCGCGAGTGGGCCTCCCTCGACGTCCGCTGGATCGGCAACTCCAAGCACGGGCTCGAGCCCGACGAGGTGCACCCCGCCCGCGCCCGGATGTGGGCCCGGGTCAACGGCGACCTCGGGGAGGACCCGGTCACCCACGTCGCCGCCTTCACCTTCGCCTCCGACGTCTCGCTGCTCGGCGCCACGCTGGCCGCCCACCCCGTCTCGCCGCACGAGGTGCAGATGGCCTCGCTCGACCACACGATCTGGTTCCACCGCCCCTTCCGGGCCGACCGCTGGTGGCTCTACGACCAGTGGTCGCCCTCGGCCCAGTCGGCCCGTGGTCTGGCGCTCGGACGGATCTTCACCGAGGACGGGACGTTGGTCGCCACGGTGGCCCAGGAGGGTCTGATCCGGCCCCGCGCCTAGCATGACAACGGTGTAGTTCGTGACATCTGCTGCGGCGTGTCGTTACCTTTGTGACGAATGTGGTGGCTGTGCACTCCTGTGGTGCCTGTGACGACCTCGTGACGGAGGCCGCCCGGACGGACAGGGGACCCCATGAGGCGCTCGTCGACGGCCCGGCACCGGGCCGCGCGTGCCAGCGGCACGGCGCTCGCCACGCTCCTCGCCGGCCTCACGGCCGGGGCGATCCTCTGGGCGGTCGCTCCGGCGTACGCGCAACCGGTGAGCGACTACGAGATGCCGTTCCCCTGCGCGCAGGAGTGGACCGGCACCACCCGGTCCTCGCACAGCCCGAGCGTCCGGGCGATCGACTGGAACCGGGTCGACGACCTCGATGACCCGGTCGTCGCGTCCGCGCCGGGTGTCGTCTCCCGCGCCGACGCCACGTCCACCCGCGGCTACGGCCGGCACGTCGTGGTCGACCACGGCGCGGGGGAGAGCACCGTCTACGCCCACCTGCAGGACGTGCACGTGGTGACCGGTCAGCGGGTCGACCAGGGGGCGCTGCTCGGCACGGTCGGCTCGACGGGCAACTCCACCGGTCCGCACCTGCATTACGAGCAGCGCCAGGACGGGCAGGACGTCGAGGCGTGGTTCGGCGGGGTGCCGTTCACGTACGGCGCAACGCAGGCCTCGGGCAACTGCGTCGACCTGCCGCTGGCCGGCAACCTGCTCGGGGACCGCACGGCCGAGCTGGTGGTCTACCGTCGCGCCCCGCGCTCGCTCTTCCTGGTGCAGCGCCCCGGTCGCGAGCCCAAGACGATGCGGCTCGGCACCGCCACCGACGAGCCGGTCCTGGGTGACTGGGACGGCAACGGCAAGGCCAACCTGGGCGTGTGGAGCCCCGCCGAGGGCGTCTTCACGATGCGGGTGGGGAAGCAGGCCACCACGACGCTCTCGCTCGGCGCCGGCTCGGACCAGCCGGTCGCCGGTGACTGGGACGGCGACGGGGTGTGGGAGGTGGGCGTCCGCTCACCCGCCACCGGGGCCTGGACGCTCCGCGGCGCCGACGGCTCGGTGCGCACCGTGTCCCTCGGCGACGCCGCCGACCTCCCTGTGACCGGCGACTGGGACGGCGACGGCACCACCGACGTGGGGGTCTTCGACCCGACCACCGCCACCTTCACGCTGCGCCGCGTCGACGCCGAGGGGCTGACCTGGACCGCCGAGGTGCAGTTCGGCAGCCCGGGCGACCTGCCGGTCACCGGCGACTGGGACGGCAACGCCACGACCGACGTCGGGGTGTGGGACCCCGCGACGGCCACCTTCACCGAGCGCCGGGCCGCGGCCGCGACGGCTGCCCGGAGCACCACGGCCGCCACGCAGTTCGGCCGCCCCCGCTGAGCACCGCCGAGCGGTCAGGCACGAACCGCCGAGCCGTCAGGAAAGAACCGCCGAGCCGTCAGAAGTGAACCCTCGACCCGTCAGTTCCGCGCCAGGTGCGGTGCGGAAATGACGGGTCGAGGGTTCGGAAGTGACGGTTCGGCGGTCCTCAGCGGGCGGTGGTGCGGCCGACCAGGTGCGGCGCGCCCGTGCGCGGGTCGGTGAGGGAGAACGTGTAGCTGCCGTCGTACCTCTCCGAGCCGAAGGCGACCTTGCCCGGGAGCAGGATCGGCTTCTTGAACGCCACGTCGACGGTGACCGCCTCGGGGAGGCGGTTCTCCAGTGCGGCGACGCACCGGGCCAGGCTCCACATGCCGTGCGCGATCTGGCGCGGAAAGCCGAGCGCCTTCGCGGTGAGCGGGTAGAGGTGGATCGGGTTGAGGTCGCCGGAGACCGCGCCGTAGCGGCGGCCGAGGTCGCCCGGCAGGCTCCACACCACGCCGTTGGACGAGGCGACGGGGATGTCGAGGCCGGCGGAAGCGCTGTCCTCGCCCTTGCCGCGACGCAGGTAGGAGCTGGTGCTCTCCCACACCGGCGCGCCGTCGGGGTCGGTGATCGTGGTGACGAAGTCGAAGACCCGGCCCTTGGCGTGCGCCCGCGGCGGCTCGACCCGAGCGGCGACCGCGAGGGTCTCCCCGACGCGGACCGAGCGGTGCGCGGTGATGGAGTTCTCCAGGTGGACGGTGCCGATGGCCGGAGCCGGGAACGCCGGATCGGTCATGATCGCCATGTGCAGCCCGAAGGCCAGCATGTGGGGGTAGGTCAGCGGGACGGTGTCCTTCTGCGGGAACCCGCACACCTCGGCGTACGCCGCCACGTGCTCGGCCTCGACGGTGACGGGCGGCCGCTGGTAGCCCAGGCCGACGAAGCCCTCCGCGGACGCCTTGCGCACCCCGGGCAGCGAGCCCACGACGGGGACGCTCGGCAGGGCGGCCTTGAGCAGGCTGCCGAGGCCGGCGCCGCCGTCGTGCTGCTTGACCGTGATCTCGGTGCCGGCCACCTCAGGCACCCAGCATCATCTGGCCGCAGACCCGCACGACGTTGCCGTTGACGGCGGTCGAGCCGGGGGAGGCGAACCAGGCGATGGTCTCGGCCACGTCGACGGGCAGGCCGCCCTGGGACATGGCGTTGAGGCGCTGGCCGACCTCGCGGGTGGCCAGCGGGACGGCCGCGGTCATGGCGGTGATGATGAAGCCGGGGGCGACGGCGTTGATGGTGATGCCGTCCTCCAGCTCGTCCTTGAGGCTGTCGACGAAGCCGATGACGCCGGCCTTGGAGGCGGCGTAGTTGGTCTGGCCGACGTTGCCGGCGATGCCGGCGATGCTCGCGACGCCGATGATCGAGCCGCCCTTGTTGACGACCTTCTGCTCGAGCAGCTCGCGGGTGATCTTCTCGGGTGCGGTGAGGTTGACCGCGATGACCGACTCCCAGCGGTCCTCGCCCATGTTGGCGAGCTTCTTGTCGCGGGTGATGCCGGCGTTGTGCACGACCACGTCCACACCGCCGTGCTTGGTGGAGAGGTGGTGGGCGATGCGCTGCGGGGCGTCCTTGGCCGTGATGTCGAGGGTCAGCCAGTCGCCGTCGAGCTCCTTCATCAGCGACTGCAGCTCGTTGGCGGCCTGCGGCACGTCCACGCCGACGACGGTCGCACCGTCGCGGTGCAGGACCCGGGCGATCTGCTCGCCGATGCCGCGGCTGGCACCGGTGACCAGGGCGACCTTGCCGGCCAGCGGCTGCTGCCAGTCCGTGACGGCGCCGGCCTTCTTCGTGCCGGTGGCGCCGATCCGCACGACCTGGCCCGAGACGTAGGCGGACTTGGGGGAGAGCAGGAAGGCGAGGGTGCTGGTGACCGCGGCCTCGGCGCCGTCGGCGACGTAGACCAGCTGGACGGTGCCGCCCCTGCCGATCTCCTTGCCGAGGCTGCGGGTGAAGCCCTCGAGCGCACGCTGGGCGACGCGCTCGCCACCCTGGACCTGCTCCGGCGGGGTGCCGAGCACCACGACGCGGGGGCACGAGGCGAGGCTGCGCATGAGGGGGGTGAAGAACTGCTGCAGCGCGACCAGCTGGTCGGCCGAGGTCAGGCCCGTGGCGTCGAAGACCAGGCCCTTGTACTTCTGGCCGTCCTCCGTGACCTGCGTGCTGGCGATGCCGACGGTGTCGAGCAGACCGGGCAGCGACTCCGCCAGGCGACCGCGACCGCCGACGACCACGGTGCCGTCGACCAGGGGGGCGCCGGCGGTGTAGCGCTCCAGGCGCGTCGGGGCGGGGAGGCCGAGGTTCTTGACGAGCAGCTTGCCGAGCGGGCTCTGGGTGAAGCTCTGGTACTTGTCGCTCATGGCGCGCGGATCCTCCGGGGCTGGTCGTAGGTGGACGGGGCGACGGCCCCGCCAGCATGTAACTAGACGTGTAACTGGGTGTCCACTTTTCGTGACGTGGCCCTCACAGCCTTCCTCCACGGCCCCGTCCGGGGCAAGGATGGCCCCATGCAGACCCAGACCCGTCGTGTCGCCGTCATCGGCGGCAACCGCATCCCGTTCGCCCGCTCCAACGGCGCCTACGCCACCGCCTCCAACCAGGAGATGCTGACCGCGGCCATCGACGGTCTCGTCGACCGCTTCGGCCTGGCCGGCGAGGCTGTCGGCGAGGTCGTGGCCGGTGCGGTGCTCAAGCACTCGCGCGACTTCAACCTGACCCGCGAGGCGGTGCTGGGCTCCAAGCTCGCCCCCGAGACCCCGGCCACCGACATCCAGCAGGCCTGCGGCACCGGCCTCCAGGCCGCGATCCAGGTCGCCAACAAGATCGCCCTCGGCCAGATCGAGGTCGGCATCGCCGGCGGCACCGACACCACCTCCGACGCCCCGGTCGCGATCAGCGAGAAGCTGCGCAAGAAGCTGCTCAAGGTCAACGCCGCCAAGGACACCAAGGGCCGCCTCGCCGCGCTCGGCGCGATCCGCCCCGGAGACATCGGCCTGGCGATCCCGCAGAACGGCGAGCCCCGCACCGGCATGTCCATGGGCGAGCACGCCGCGCTGACCGCCCTGGAGTGGCAGATCACCCGCGAGGCGCAGGACGAGCTGGCCGCCGCCTCCCACCAGAAGCTCGGCGCCGCCTACGACCGCGGCTTCCTCGACGACCAGATCACCCCGTTCCGCGGGCTGGAGCGCGACTCCAACCTGCGCCCGGACTCCTCGGTCGAGAAGCTCGCCAAGCTCAAGCCGGTCTTCGGCAAGGGCGAGGCCGCCACCATGACCGCCGCCAACTCCACCCCGCTGACCGACGGTGCGTCCGTGGTGCTGCTGGCCTCGGAGGAGTGGGCCAAGGAGCGCGGGCTGCCCGTGCTGGCCTACATCACCGAGTACGAGACGGCCGCGGTCGACTACGTCCACGGCGGCGAGGGCCTGCTGATGGCCCCGGCGTACGCGATGGCCCGGATGCTCCAGCGCGCCGGCCTGACGCTGCAGGACTTCGACTTCTACGAGATCCACGAGGCCTTCGCATCCCAGGTGCTCGCCACCCTCGCGGCGTGGGAGGACCCGGTGTTCTGCAAGGAGCGCCTGGGCCTCGACGCCCCGCTGGGCTCGATCGACCGGGACAAGCTCAACGTCAACGGCTCTTCGCTGGCCGCCGGGCACCCGTTTGCCGCCACCGGCGGTCGGATCATCCCGGTGCTGGCCAAGCTGCTCGCCGAGAAGGGCTCCGGGCGCGGTGTCATCTCGGTCTGCGCCGCCGGTGGCCAGGGCGTGACCGCGATCCTCGAGCGTCCGTGAGGCGCTGAGCCGCACGACGTACGACGTCGACGGCCCCGTCCCCGCTGTGCGCGGGGGCGGGGCCGTCGTGCGTGGTGCTCAGCGGCCGCCGCGGGCCAGCGCGAGCGCGGAGACGACGAGGTGGTCGCGCACCTGGTCGGCGGAGATCTTGCCGACGGTGGGGACACCGGGGGCGGCCTCCATGACCAGGATCCCGACGCGGGCGAGCTGGAGCGCACCGAGGCCGCTGGCGTAGAGGGTGTTGGCGAGCAGGATGGGGTCCTGCACCCGGAAGTCGCCACTGCGCACGCCGTCCTCCAGAGCACCGGAGAGCTGGGCCAGGCAGCCGGCGATGCCGCGGCCGAGGCGGAAGAGCGCGCCCTCCGAGATCTCGTCGAGCAGCTCGGGGCCGGAGCGGCGCATCAGCGTCTGGGCACAGTCGACGAAGGCGGGGTGGGCCAGGGAGTAGTCCACGAACGCGGTGACGATCCGGGCCAGCCGCTCCTCGGCGGTCCCGCCGGCGCGCGAGGCGGTCTCGAGGTCGTGACGCAGCTCCTCGAGGTAGCCCACCAGCGTGAGGGCGAACAGCTCCTCCTTGCCGCTGAAGTGCCGGTAGACGATCGCGCGGTTGATGCCGACGGCGCGGGCGATGTCCTCGATCTGGGCGTCGCGGACGCCGCGCTCGTCGAAGAGGGCCCGGGTCGCGGCGAGGATCTCGGCCTCCCGGGCGCGCCGGCGCGCGGCGGCTGCGGAACGGCGCCCGTCGGTCTCGGGGGCGCGCGTGGTCACCCGGTCAGTGGTCACACGGCCACGATACGCACGTGCAACTCGGAGTTGCACGCGTGTGACGCCAACGTCACGCCCGGCTCACGAGCCGGCGAGGTGCGCCCGGACCGTCTCGAGGGTGTCCGCGTCCCCGGGCCCCTTGTCCTCCCGGTAGCGCACGACCCGCGCGAAGCGGAGCGCGACGCCGCCGGGGTAGCGGGTCGAGCGCTGCACCCCGTCGAAGGCGATCTCCACGACCTGCTCGGGCCGGACGAAGACGGTGTGTCCCTCGCGGTGGGTCTCCAGGTCGAGGAAGCGTTCGGTCTGCCAGGCCAGCACCTCGTCGGTCATCCCCTTGAAGGTCTTGCCGAGCATCACCAGCTCGTCGCCCCCGTCGGCGCTGCGCGCTCCCAGGTGGATGTTGGACAGCTTCCCCGAGCGGCGCCCCGAGCCCCACTCGACGGCGAGCACGACCAGGTCGAGGGTGTGGACCGGCTTGACCTTCACCCACGCCGCACCCCGCCTCCCCGCGTCGTACGACGCCAGCAGGCTCTTCACGACGACGCCCTCGTGGCCGGCGGCCAGCTGTGCCGACGCGAACGCCTCCGCCTCCTCGACGGAGGCCGTCTCCACGCGCGGGACGCGGTGCTCGGGCGGGACGAGCCGGGCCAGGGCAGCGGCCCGGGCGGAACCGGGGCTGTCCATCAGGTCCTCGCCGTCGAGGTGGAGCACGTCGAAGAAGAACGGGGTGACCCGGGCGCCGGCGGACTGCGCGGTGCGGGAGGCCGTCTCCTGGAACGGCCGGGGCCGGCCGTCCTCGCCCACGGTCAGCGCCTCGCCGTCGAGCACGAACCGCTGCGCCGGCAGCTGCCGGGCGACGGCCACCACCTCGGGCAGCCGCTCGGTGATGTCGTCGAGGGAGCGGGTGACGACGAGCACGTCGTCGCCGTCGCGGTGGACCTGCACGCGGATGCCGTCGAGCTTGGTGTCGACCGCCACCGGTGCGCCGTCGGGCCCGGCCTTCTCCATCGCCGCGGCGACGTCGGTCGCCGAGGAGGCCAGCATCGGCAGCACGGGGCGGCCGACCTCGAGGACGAAGGCCGCGAGCCCTGCCTCGCCCTCGCGCAGCGCCGCACCGGCCACCGCGACGGTCGACCCGGCGAGCATCGCGGCCCGGCGTACGGAGGCCAGCGGGACGTCGGCGGCGAGCGCGACCGCCTCCTGGACCAGCGCGTCGAGCGCGCCCTGGCGGACCTCGCCCGTGGCGATGCCGCGCAGCCAGGCCTGCTCGGGCTCGGTGGCGCGGGAGAAGAGGTCGGTGACGGCGGCCGTCCGTGCGGCGGTCGACCCGGGCCCGGACAGGCCCGAGAGCGACTCGAACGCGTCGTGCACGCCGAGGACCGTCAGCGACGGCTCGGCGGCCGGGTCGGGGAGGGAGGTGAGCGAGCGCCAGCCGACGCCGGTGCGGCGCTGTCGGAGCTTGCCGCCGAGGTACGAGACGACGGTCTCGACCTCCTCGTCCTCCGTGCGCGAGAGCAGCTCGGCGATCGCCGCGACCTTGGCCTTGCGCGAGCGGGTCGCGGCCACGGCGGCGGAGGTGGTGACCAGGTCGAGGAGGAGCACGCCACCAGCCAAGCACCGGCCACCGACGGCGGCCCACCCCCGTGCGGCGGTCACCGGGTGGGTCGGACCAGCGCTGAGTCACCCTCGAAGCAGCGCCGAGTCACCCTCGGACCAGCGCCGAGTGGGCGTCACCAGCCCGGGGGCAGGGAGGTGAAGTCCGGCTCGCGGCCCTCGGCGAAGGCGGCGAGCGCCTCGGCGTTGGCCGGGCCGCCCAGGAGCTCGGCGAAGGCGGCGTTCTCGCGCTCGCGGGCGGCGTCGATGCCGGCGCGCAGGGGAGCGGTGACGGTGCGCTTGACCGCGATCAGCGAGGAGATCGGGCGCGAGGCGAGCAGCTCGGCGTGGCGGCGGGCCTCGGGGAGCAGGTCGTCGGGCTCGCACACCTGCCGGACCAGGCCCATCTCCAGGGCCTCCTGCGCCCCGAACCACTCCGCCGACAGCAGCAGCCACGAGGCCGCCTGCCGGCCGAGCAGCAGCGGCAGCAGGTAGGACGACGCCGCCTCCGGCGCGACGCCGAGCGAGGTGAACGGGCACTTCAGCCGCGCCGTGCTCGACATCAGGGCCACGTCGGCGAAGCCGAGGATCGTGCAGCCGATGCCCAGGCCGATGCCGTTGACGGCGACGACCAGCGGCTTGGGGAAGTCCACGAGCGCGTCGACGAGGTTGGTGAACCCGCCGTCGCCCTGGTCGAAGTCGGGATCGGCGGCGATCTGCGCCATCTCCAGCAGGTCGGTGCCCGCGCTGAACCCGCGACCGTTGCCGGTCAGCAGCACCACCGCGACACCCGGGTCCTCGGCGGCGGCCCTCAGCGCGGCGGCCGTGGCGTCGTACAACGCGATGTTGAAGGCGTTGAGCGCCTCCGGTCGGTCGAGGACCAGGGTGCGCACGCGCTTGTCGTCGTGGATCTGCAGGACCATGGACGCACACTAGAACCTGTTCCAGTATGTGCGCGTGACGTCCACGCCGCCCACGTCCAGGACCGCCCTCACCTACTGCCGCATCTGCGAGCCCCTCTGCGGGCTGGTCGCCACGGTGGAGGGGGAGCCGGGGGCCGAGCGGTTGGTCTCGCTGCGCCCCGACGAGGAGCACCCGCTGAGCCGCGGGTACGCCTGTCCCAAGGGCCTCGCGTTCGGCGACGTCCAACACGACCCGGAGCGGGTGCTGCACCCGCTGCGCCGGGTCGCCGGCGGTGCACCGGGGGAGTTCGAGCGCGTGACCTGGGACGAGGCGCTCCAGGACATCGCCACCCGGCTGCGGACGGTGGTCGACACCCACGGCGGCACCGCGGTCGGGCAGTTCTTCGGCAACCCCGTGGGCTTCAACGTCACGGCCGCGCTGTGGTCCGGGGCGCTGATGACCGCGCTCGGCACCGGCCACCAGTACTCCGTGGGCAGCCAGGACATCAACAGCCGGTACGTCGCCAGCAAGCTGCTCTACGACTCGATCTCCCAGGTGCCCTACCCGGACCTCCGCTCCACCGACTTCCTGCTGGTGGTCGGCGCCAACCCGTTGGTCTCCCGCGGCAGCGGCGTGCGTGCGCCCCGGGTCAAGGAGCACCTGTCCGCGATCACCGCCCGCGGCGGCCGGGTCGTGGTGGTCGACCCCCGGCGCAGCGAGACGGCCCGTGCCTACGAGCACGTGTCCATCGAGCCGGACTCCGACGCCTTACTCCTGGCCTCGATGCTGCACGTGCTGGCCGAGGAGGACCTGGTCGCCTGGGACGCCGTCGTGGAGCAGGCGGTCGGGGTCGAGACGCTGCTCGCGGCGGTCGCCGCGTTCCCGCCGGAGGTGACCGCCGCCCGCACCGGCCTCGACCCGGGCACCGTGCGTGCGCTCGCCCGCGACCTCGCCGCGGCACCCCGCGCCGCGGTCTACGGGCGCACCGGCTCCTGCCTGGGTCGCCACGCGACGCTGACCAGCGTCCTCATCGACGCCCTCGCGCTGCTGACCGGCAACCTCGACCGCGAGGGCGGCGTCCTGCTCGGGCAGGCGGTCGTGCCGTTCGAGGAGGTCGCCGAGAAGGCAGGTCGGCTGACCTACGACGCGCAGCGCAGCCGGGTCGGCGACTTCCCCGACGTCATGGGCACCTGGCCGGCCGCCATCATGGCCGAGGAGATCCGGACCCCGGGCCCGGGACAGCTGCGCGCGCTGTTCGTGCTGGCGGGCAACCCGGTGCTCACCAGCCCGGACGGACCGGACCTCGCCGACGCGCTCGAGGAGCTGGACCTCCTGGTCTCCCTCGACCTGTACGTCAACGAGACCAACCGGCACGCCGACTACGTCCTACCCGCGACCACCTGGCTCGAGCGCGAGGACGTGCCGTTCGCGATCGTCGCCTCCAGCCCGTGGCCGCACGTGCAGCACACCACCGCGGTGCTGGCGCCGGCCGGCGAGGCGCGGCCCGAGTGGGAGGTGATCGACGAGGTCGCACGGCGCGCCGGGATCACGCTGTTGCTGCCGGCCTGGCTCGGCACCCTCACCGCCCCGCTGCGGTACGCCGCCCGCCGGGTCGGCCTGCGGACGACCCCCTGGACGCTGGTCGACCTGCTGCTGCGCACGGGTCCGCACGGTGACCGGTTCGGGCTGCGCCGTGGCGGGCTCAGCCTCCGCGCGCTACGCCGGCTGCCGCGCGGACGGATGCTGCCGCCGCCCCGCGGCGGTCGACTCCCCGAGGTCGTCCGGCACCCGCACGGCAAGGTCGACCTCGCGCCGCCGCGGCTCGCGGCCGAGTGGGACCGGCTCCGGTCGGGACTGCACGAGACCCGCGACCCGGCGTACCCCCTGCGGATGATCGGGCTGCGCGAGATGCGCTCGCAGAACTCCTGGATGCACAACAGCCCCACGCTGATGAAGGGCCGCAACCGCCGCCACACCGCCCGCATCCACCCCGACGACGCCGCTGTCGCCGGGGTGGTCGACGGCGCCACCGTGCGGATCCGCTCCGCGGTCGGCGCCATCGAGACCCTCGCCCACCTCACCGACGAGGTGCGCCCGGGCACGATCGCGGTCCCGCACGGCTGGGGCCACGCCGCCGGCTGGAGCACCGCCAACGCCGCGGGAGGAGCCAACAGCAACGAGCTGGCCTCCTCGCGCGTCGAGGACGTGGAGCACCTGGCCGGGATGGCGCTGCTCAACGGGATCCCGGTCGCGGTCGAGCCGGCCTGAGCGGCGCTCGTGCGAGGGCTGCTCCGCGCGAGCGTGCGCGCACGACAGGTGGCAAGAGGCGCTGCTGTTCTGCAGTCGGCCCACGCCGCTTAGGAACGAAGCCCTGCCGTGCGTCGGTTCATCGGCAGAAGCACGCACGATTCGCGGCAGATGAGCGCGCTTGGGCAGAGCACACGACTACGAGGGTCGAACCTTGAGGTGCGACCACGCGTGCTCACCGAGCCAGTCCGCTCGCCTGGGGGCGGGAATCCATTCGAGGCCCACAAGGCGCGGACAGTCGCAAGTCAGTTCCGGGTCCGAGCCCAAACGTGGTGACCCATCCGCGACAGCAACGTAGAAGAGACTCGTCGCGCCGGGGTGCTCGCGTTCGCGGTGCTCTATCCGCCGGAGGAACGATGCGTGCGTCACTTGCAAAGCGACCTCTTCGGCAACCTCCCGAGTGACGGCGTCGGACGGTGTCTCGCCGCCTTCAATCCCGCCGCCCGGCAGCGTCAGGTAGTCATGCCCGACATGACGGCCGCTTGAGTCCTTCGAGCGATGTCGCACCATCAGGACCATCCCATCGCGTTCGATGATGGCACCAACGCGTTCACGCATAGGGACAGTCTGCACAAGAACATGGGGCGCGGGTGGACACGAACCTTGCTGGCGGTCGAGGCGCGCCAGCGACCGCACATCGGCATGAGCGGATGTTCAGCGGTGCGACGGGAGGATCACGTCCGCCGGGTGAACTCGACCTTGTTGTCGACTGTGGTGTGGTGGTCGTAGGCGGGGTCGTGGACCCGTCGGTGGTGCGCGGGGCAGAGCAGGCGACCGTTGGCCAGGTCGGTGGGTCCACCCCGTGCCCAGGGGTCGTCGTGGTGGGCGTGGCAGAACCAGGCAGCGGTCTGGCACCCCACCGCGGTGCAGCGCTGGTCCCGCACGACGAGTGCGATCCGCTGGGCGCGGGTGAAGCGGCGTCGACGTCGGCCCAGGTCCAGCACCTGCCGCCTCCCGCCAAGGACCACGGGGATGATCCCGGCCTCGCACGCCAGCCTGCGTGCGGTCTGGGCGGCGATCCGGTCACCGGTGTCCACCGTGGCCGCAGCCAGTCCACCGGTGAGGGTCTCCAGGGTCATCGTCACCACCACCGTCGCGCCGGTGCCGGCAGTCTCCGGGAGCCCGGTGCCGTCCAGGCGCTCCAACAGCTCGCAGAACGCCTGGCCGAGCTCGTGGCCGGTCGCCCGCCGCTGGGGCTGGGGCTCGTGCTGCAGCGGGTCCGTCGGCTCATCGACCGCACCGGTGGCGGTGGGGTCTCGCGGCTCGTCGCTGGCGCTCCCCACACCTCGACCCACGTCGGTGGCGGAGCCGGGGTCCTGGTGGCTAACCACCAGGCTCATCAAGAACTTGCGCAACATCCCGGCATGCAGCTCGGGGATGGTGAACCGGCCGTGGACCTTCCCGGCGCCGTCGGGGGTCAGCGAGAGGGTGGTGGCCTTCTCTGCCGCGGCCTCGGCGTCAGCGAGCTGCTTGGCCTCGTGGGCCTCCCCGACCTCGGGCGCGACCACGTGCAGGATCCGCTCCCCCAGGACCCGCAGATGCTGCGCGTCGTGACGCGCAGCGAGGTCGACCAGGGTCTGCTCGGCCTCCACCCGCACCCACGAGGCCACCTCGGCCGGGATCGCGTCCAGGGCGCGGGCGATGACCTCGCCCTGCTCCAGGTTCACCCCACCCGCAGCCATCCCCACCCGCAGCACCCCGTAGCGCCCCAGCGCCTCGGCGAAGAACACCGCACGACGCGAGACACGCACCGTGGTGCGGGTGGCGTGGGCGAACCACGTCGCCGTCGTCGTCGCGCCACAGGTCCGCTCCACCGCCACCTCGACGCCGTGGGCCAGCACCCTCAATCTCAGCTCAGCCACCCGCGCCTCCAGCCGCGCCAGCGCGACCAGCGACACACCCGCGGCCTCCGCGTCCAGGCCCAGCAACGACACCTCACCCAGGCCGCTCAGCACCTCATCGATGACCGCGATCCCGCGGTCCACCTGGTGCTGCCCGAGCCCTGCCATGACCAGACTCTTCCACCCACCACCGACACTGATGATGTTCAGGCCCTGAGGGTCGTGACTCCGGCACCGACTGTCGGCCTGCTGGCCTGACTATCAATTGGACCGTCCGACCCTCGGGGTCCCGCTCGCCGGCCGGGCGGACATGACCTCATAAGAGCCTGGCGAAGCCTCATC
>NZ_BAAGUS010000005.1:0-241085 GCF_054781275.1 Nocardioides ginkgobilobae
GGCTCCGAGTCAGAACGAGCAGCCAGCTTCACCGACTGGCTCCACACCTACAATCACCACCGCGGTCACACCGCACTCGGTGGCAAGTCACCGGCCGACCTCGTACCCAACCTGCGTGGACAGAACATCTAGGGCGTGGGCGGCTGCCGGCGACGGTGGCCTAGGGTGTGGCCACACGTCTCGTGGTGACAGGAACCCGGTGCGACCTCGCGTCCATTCCGGGGCGGTTCCGCCACTGTGAGCGTCGGGCCGGGACCTCGGGACCGCCGGCGCGTAGCCAGACACTGGCCACGGGACCTCCGTCGAGCAGGGGCGAGAACCCCGAGGAGAAACCCATGGCCGAGTCCCGTCGCGCGCGCATCGCGCTGCTGTCCACCTCCGACACCGACCTCCTGTCCGCGCGTGCCAGCGGTGCGGACTACCTGCTGGCCAACCCGGGCCGGCCCGGGCACCAGTCGATGGCCGCGACCCTCGAGGGCTGCGACCTCGTCGTCAGTCGGGTGCTGGGGTCCCCGCAGGACCTGTGCAGCGGCTTCGTGCGGATCCGCGGGACCGGTGTCCCCACCGTGGTGCTGGGTGGGGAGAACCAGCCCAGTGCCGAGCTGATGGAGCTGTCCTCGGTGCCGATCGGCGTGGCCGCGGAGGCGCACCGCTACCTGGCCGAGGGAGGTCCGGAGAACCTCCGTCAGCTGCATGCCTTCCTCTCCGACACCGTGCTGCTCACCGGCGAGGGCTTCGAGCCGCCTGCGGTGGTGCCCCAGTGGGGGATGTCGGAGCGGCCGTGCACCTCCGAGGAGGAGGACCTCCCACGCGTCGGGATCCTCTACTACCGCGCCCACCAGGTCTCGGGCAACGACCGGTTTGCGCACGCGCTGGCCGAGGCCGTCGACGCGACGGGCCAGGCCGTGGGCGTCCCGGTCTTCGCCGGCTCGCTGCGCTCGGCCCCCGACGAGCTGTACGCCGCTCTGGGGACCCTGGACGCCCTGGTGGTGACGGTGCTGGCGGCCGGCGGGACGACGCCTGCGGGAGCGAGCGCGGGTGGCGACGACGAGGCCTGGGACGTGGAGCGCATGCGCGCCCTGGACATCCCCGTCCTGCAGGGCCTGTGCCTGACGAGCAGCCGCGCGGACTGGGAGGCGAGCGAGGACGGGGTGACGCCGCTGGACTCCGCCTCCCAGGTGGCGATCCCCGAGTTCGACGGCCGGATCATCACCGCCCCGTTCTCCTTCAAGGAGGTCGACGAGGACGGGCTGCCCCACTACGTCCCCGACGAGGAGCGCTGCCGCCGGGTCGCGCGGATCGCGGTCAACCACGCACGCCTGCGCCGGACCCCGCCGGCCGAGCGCCGGCTGGGACTGGTGCTCTCGGCGTACCCCACGAAGCACAGCCGGGTCGGCAACGCCGTCGGCCTGGACACCCCGGTCTCGGCCGTCAGGCTGCTGCGGCGGCTGCGCGACGCCGGCTACGACCTGGGGCTGGACCGGCCCGGTGTCGTCGCCCGGGTGTTGGACATGGACGACGACACCGAGGCCGGCGACGCCCTCATCCACGCCCTCATCGACGCCGGTGGCCAGGACGAGGAGTGGCTGACCAGCGCGCAGCTGACCGACGCCCACGTGCGGATCACGCCCGAGCAGTACGCCGCCTGGACCGACGACCTCGACCCGGGCCTGAGGGCTGGGATCGAGGAGGCGTGGGGCCCGGCGCCGGGCACCCTGTTCCGCAACGAGCAGGGCGAGCTGGTCCTGGCCACCCTGCGGGCGGGCAACGTCGTCCTGCTGATCCAGCCGCCCCGCGGCTTCGGCGAGAACCCGGTGGCGATCTACCACGACCCCGACCTCGCGCCGAGCCACCACTACCTCGCGGCCTACCGCTGGCTGGAGGCCGACCCGGGGACCGGCGGCTTCGGCGCGCACGCCCTGGTCCACCTCGGCAAGCACGGCTCGTTGGAGTGGCTGCCGGGCAAGAACGCCGCGCTCTCGGCGGGCTGCGCGACCGACGCCGTGCTCGGGGACCTGCCGCTGGTCTACCCCTTCCTCGTCAACGACCCCGGGGAGGGTGCCCAGGCCAAGCGCCGGGCCCACGCCACGATCGTCGACCACCTCGTGCCGCCGATGGCGCGGGCGGAGTCCTACGGCGACATCGCACGCCTGGAGCAGCTGCTCGACGAGCACGCCAACATCGCCTCGATGGACCCCGCCAAGCTGCCCGCGGTCCGCGGCGAGATCTGGCAGCTCATGAAGGCCGCCGAGATGCATCGCGACCTCGGGCTGCAGGAGCGGCCCGGCGACGAGGAGTTCGACGACTTCCTGCTGCACGTCGACGGGTGGCTGTGCGAGATCAAGGACGCCCAGATCCGCGACGGGCTGCACGTCCTCGGGCAGCCCCCCGAGGGCGGTGCCCGGGTCAACCTGGTGCTCGCGATCCTGCGGGCGGCCCAGGTCTTCGGTGGGCGGGAGCAGGCCGTGCCGGGGCTCCGCGCGGCGCTGGGGCTCAAGGAGGGCCCGGAGGACGCGGCGGTCTCCACCCGCACCGTCGACGAGTTCGAGGAGCGCGCCCGCGGCCTGGTCCAGGACATGGAGGACGCCGGCTGGGACCCGGCCGCGGCGCTCGGGCTGCACGACGACCCCGAGGTCCAGCGGGTGCTGCGCTTCGCCGCCGAGCAGGTCGTACCGCGACTGCGGCGCACCACCGACGAGCTGGACATGGTCCTGCACGCCCTGGACGGCGGCTTCGTCCCGGCGGGTCCGTCCGGTTCCCCGCTGCGAGGCCTCGTCAACGTGCTGCCGACCGGGCGCAACTTCTACACCGTCGACCCCCGCGCCGTGCCGAGCCGGCTGGCGTGGCAGACCGGCCAGGCGCTGGCCGAGGGGCTCGTGCGCCGCCACGTCCAGGACACCGGCAGCGTCCCGCGCTCGGTGGGTCTCTCGGTGTGGGGGACCTCCGCCATGCGGACCTCCGGGGACGACGTCGCCGAGGTGCTCGCCCTGCTCGGCGTGCGGCCGGTGTGGGACGAGGCCTCGAGGCGGGTCACGGACCTGGTGGTGGTGCCGCTGGAGCAGCTGGGTCGACCCCGCATCGACGTCACGGTGCGCATCAGCGGCTTCTTCCGCGACGCCTTCCCCCACGTCGTCGCCATGCTCGACGACGCGGTGCGGCTCGTCGCCTCCCTCGAGGAGGACGACGAGGACAACTACGTGCGTGCCCACGCCCGCGCGGACCTGCAGGCGCACGGCGACGAGCGCCGCGCCACGACCCGCATCTTCGGCTCCAAGCCGGGGTCGTACGGCGCCGGCATCTTGCAGGTGGTCGAGTCGCGGGACTGGCGCAGCGACGCGGACCTGGCCGAGGTCTACACGGCGTGGGGCGGCTTCGCCTACGGCCGGGACCTGGACGGTCGGCCCGCCGCCGACGACATGCGCACGGCCTACCGCAGGATCCAGGTGGCGGCCAAGAACGTCGACACCCGCGAGCACGACATCGCCGACTCCGACGACTACTTCCAGTACCACGGCGGCATGGTCGCCACCGTGCGCGCGCTCACCGGGGCGGACCCGCAGGCCTACGTCGGTGACTCCACCAGCCCCGACGCCGTGAGGACCCGCTCGCTGCAGGAGGAGACCAACCGCGTCTTCCGGGCCCGCGTGGTCAACCCGCGCTGGATCTCTGCGATGCAGCGGCACGGCTACAAGGGCGCGTTCGAGCTGGCCGCGACCGTCGACTACCTCTTCGGGTTCGACGCCACCGCCGGCGTGGTGCAGGACTGGATGTACGCCGCCCTGGCGCAGGAGTACGTGCTGGACGAGACCACCCAGCAGTTCCTGCGCACGTCCAATCCCTGGGCCCTGCGCGGCATCGTCGAGCGGCTGCACGAAGCGGCCGACCGCGGGCTGTGGGCCGAGCCCGACCCCGCGCTGCTCGGCGCGCTGCAGCAGGTCTACCTGGAGACCGAGGGCGACCTGGAGGACCGCGCGTGAGCGCGGCCCGGCGGGTCGTCGCGATCGGGATGGGGATGGGGCCCCAGCACCTCACGCCCGAGGCGGTCCGGGCGCTGCGGTCGGTCGACCTGGTGCTGGCCTTCGAGAAGGGGTCGCACGACCCGCTGCTGGAGGTGCGGCGGGCGGTCTGCGCCGACCACGACGTGCGGCTCGTCGTCGTCCCCGACGCCGAGCGCGACCGCCGCGAGAGTCTCGATGGCCCGGCGTACGCCGACGCCGTGGCGGACTGGCACGAGCGCCGCGTCGCGGCCTGGGCGCACGCGCTGGCCGAGCACCCCGGCGACGTCGGTCTGCTGGTCTGGGGCGACCCGGGCCTCTACGACTCGACACTGCGGCTGCTCGATGCCCTCGGCGGCCGCTTCGAGCTGGCCGTCGAGGTGGTCCCGGGAGTGAGCAGCCTGCAACTGCTCGCGGCCCGCCACCGTCTGGTCCTGCACGACGTCACGCAGCCCCTCCACGTCACCACCGCACGGCGACTGCCCGAGGCGCTGGCCCAGGGCCAGCGCAACGTCGTGGTCCTGCTCAACCGGCGCGTCGACCTCGCGGGGCTGGGGGTGGAGGACTGGACGATGTGGTGGGCCGCCAACCTCGGGGCCGGGGGCGAGCAGGCCGTGGCGGGACGGGTGCGCGACGTGCTCGCGGAGGTGCACACCGCCCGGGAGCGTGCCGAGGCCGCCGATGGCTGGGTCATGGACCTCTACCTGCTGCGTGCCCCGGACCTCGGCGGCGTGGGCGCGGACGAGGACGCGCGGTGACGCGGCCGGACCGCGACGTGCTCGTGTGCCGCGACTGCTGCTGCGGCTCGCGCACCAAGCACCCGGACGTGGACCACGACGCGCTGCTCGACGCCCTGCTCGCCGCGGCGGGTGACCGGGTGCGGGTGCGGGTCGTGGACTGCCTCGACGAGTGCGGTGGCAGCAACGTCGTCCTGGTGCGCGACTTCACCGCCGGGAGGAGGCCGACCGACACCTGGCTCGGGGGAGTGCTGGACGGTTCGAGCGCCCAGGCCGTCGTCCGTTGGGCCGAGGAGGGCGGCCCGGTGCCGGCGTTGCTGGACGCCCACGTGCTCCAGCGCAGCCGCCCGACGGTCAGGCGCAGCACGTGAGGGAGACGGCCCTGCTGCCGGGACAGGCGTGCCTCACCGTGCCCGTGCCGCGGCTGGAGGACTGGGTGCGGGAGCGCACGGCCCACTACGACGACAGCTTCGTCTCCACCGATCCGACCTTCGCCCACGCCCACCTGACGCTGCTCGCGCCGTGGCTGGCCGAGCCCGTGGCCGCGGACCTCGACCGGGTCGCGGACGTGCTCGCCGCGGTGCCCGCCTTCGAGGTGGCGCTCACGCGGGTGACGGCCTTCCCCGACGGTCTCGTGCACGCCGTGCCGGAACCCGACGCACCGCTGCGGGCCCTCACCGCTGCGCTCGCGGCGGCCTTCCCCGCCTGCCCGCCCTACGGCGGGAGGTACGACTCGACCGGCGGCCCCGTGCCCCACGTGACCCTCGACCGGGTCGGCGCGGGCACGACCGTGGACTCGGTGCGGCGCTCGGTCGGCGACCTGCTGCCCGCGGTCCTGCGCGTGGACCGGGTCGACCTGCAGTGGTGGGGGAACCACGCGTGCCGCCGCCTGCACACCTGGTGGCTCCCGTCCGGGAGGGTGCTGTGAGCGGGCTGCTGGTGGCGGGCACCACCTCCGACGCGGGCAAGAGCCTGGTCGTGACCGGGCTCTGCCGGGCGCTGGCCCGCCGAGGGCTGCGGGTGGCGCCCTACAAGGCGCAGAACATGTCCAACAACTCGATGGTCGTGACGGGACCCGACGGCGCTGGCGCGGAGATCGGCCGGGCGCAGTGGACCCAGGCGCTGGCCGCGCGCGCGGTGCCCGAGGTCGCCATGAACCCGGTGCTGCTCAAGCCCGGGGGCGAGCGTCGCAGCCACGTCGTGGTGATGGGGCGTCCCGGCGGGACCGTCTCGTCGCGGGACTGGGACCAGGGACGTCGCCACCTCGCCGAGGCCGCGCACGCGGCGTACGCCGACCTTGCCGACCGCTTCGAGGTCGTCGTGGCCGAGGGGGCGGGCAGCCCGGCCGAGGTCAACCTGCGGGCCGGTGACTTCGTCAACATGGGCCTCGCGCGGCGCTTCGGCCTGCCGACCGTGGTCGTGGGGGACATCGACCGCGGCGGGGTGCTGGCGGCGTTCGTCGGCACCCGCGAGCTGCTGGACGAGGCGGACCGGGCGCTGCTGGCCGGCTGGGTGGTCAACAAGTTCCGCGGGGACCCGGCGCTGCTGCGACCCGGCCTGGACGTGCTGGAGGCACGGACGTCGCTCCCGGTGCACGGCGTGCTCCCTTGGCGGCCCGACGTGTGGCTGGACTCCGAGGACGCACTGGACCTGGAGGGACGGACCGCGACCCAGCGGGGACGTCGGGTCGTCGTGGTCCGCTTCCCGCGGATCTCCAACTTCACCGACGTGGACGCCCTGGCCCTCGAGCCGGACCTCGACGTCGTCTTCGCCTCGTCCCCACGCGACCTCGGGGACGCCGACCTGGTGGTCCTGCCCGGTACCCGGGCCACCCTCGAGGACCTGGCCTGGCTGCGGTCCCGCGGCCTGGACCGGGCCGTGCGCGACCACGCGGCAGCAGGCCGGCCGGTGCTCGGCATCTGCGGCGGGTGCCAGGTCCTGGGGCGAGTCGTGCGCGACCGCCACGGGGTCGAGGGCCCGGCCGGGGCGGTCGTGGAGGGCCTGGGTCTGCTGGACCTGGAGACGGACTTCTCGGAGGAGAAGGCGCTGCGGAGGCACGAACCGGCCGGGTACGAGGTGCACCACGGGCGGGTCCGCGGCTCGCTGTCGGCCGGCCCGGTGACGGGGACGATGGTCCACGGGTCCCTCGAGGACGACGACCACCGGGCCCGCTACCTGGCGGCCGCGCTGGGCGTGGTGTCCCGGGTGTCCTTCCCGGCTGCGCGCGAGCGACGGCTGGACCTGCTCGGCGACCTCGTCGAGGAGCACCTCGACGTCGACGCCCTGCTCGGGCTGGCGCTGAGCGGGGGCGGGTCCGCGTGAGGGTGCTGCTGCTCGGCGGGACCGCCGAGGCCCGTCGGCTGGCCGAGCTGCTCGTCGAGGACGGGGTCGAGGTCGAGACCTCGCTGGCCGGACGGGTCGCCCGTCCACGCCTGCCGGTCGGCGGCCTGCGGATCGGTGGCTTCGGCGGGATCGCCGGGTTGGCGGCGTACGCCGCTGCGTTCGACGCGGTCGTGGACGCCACCCACCCGTTCGCGGCGACGATCTCGACCCATGCCGCGGCGGCGGTGCCGCGCGAGCGGCTGCTCCGCCTCGCCCGACCCGGCTGGGAGGACCCCACCGGCGGGTGGCACCGGGTCGCCGACCACGACCAGGCGGCCCGTCGGGCGGCGGCGTTGGGGCGGCGACCGCTGCTCACGGTCGGGCGCCAGCACCTCGACGCCTTCACCGGACCGATGGGCGAGCACGCCGTGCTGACGCGGGTGGTCGACGAGCCCGAGGTGCCGCTGCCCGCGACGTGGGCGCTGCTGCTGGACCGGGGCCCCTACTCACTCGCGGGGGAGACCGCGCTGCTGCGTCGTCACCGGGCCGACGTGCTGGTGACCAAGGACTCCGGTGGGTCCTACACCTGGCCGAAGATGGTGGCGGCCGCCTCGCTCGACGTCCCCTGCGTGGTCGTCGACCGCCCCGGACCCCCGCCCGGGGTGGAGCTCGTGGACGACGTCAGCGCCGCGCGGGCCTGGGTGCGGCGGCGAGCAGCACGCTGATCACCAGTGCGCCCGCTCCCACCCGGCGCGCGAGACGTCGGGCCCGGGCCAGGTCGACAGGACCCGGGGCGCGGCCGTCGCCGAGTCGCGGGCGTGGCTCGGTCCGTGTCCCGTAGGTCGTCGGTCCGCCCAGGCTGAGCCCGAGCGCCCCGGCGAAGGCGGCCTCGACCGGTCCCGCGTTGGGGCTGGGGTGGGCCCCGGCGTCGCGACGCCAGGCCCGGGCCGCTGCGCGCGGGTCCTCGCCGAGGACGACTGCCAGGCTCGCGGTGAGCCGGGCGGCGGGCAGGCCGAGCAGGTCGTCGAGCCGCGCGGCCGCCCAGCCGAAGCGCTCATGTCGCACCGTGCGGTGCCCGACCATCGCGTCGAGGGTGTTGGCCGCCCGGTGGCCCAGCAGGCCGGGGAGGCCGAGGGCCGCGCCCCACACGAGCGTGCCCACGACCGCGTCGGAGGTGTTCTCGGCGACCGACTCGACCGCCGCCCGCGCGACCCCGGCCTCGTCCAGGCCCGCGGTCTCGCGCCCGACGATGCGCGCGACCTGCCGTCGCGCACCCGCGAGGTCGCCCGACTCCAGCCGGGCCTGCACCGCTGCGGCCTCTCGGTCCAGGCTGGTGCCGCCGAGGGCCACCCAGGTGGCGGTGGCCGTGGTCAACGTGCGCACGACCGGCCCGCCCCGGCGCTCGACCAGCACGGCCGGCGCGACGACCCCGGCGACGAGGACCGCTGCATAGGCCGCGCCGGCGCGGGCGTCGTCCCGCCAGACCCGTTGCTCGAGGCGGTGCGCGCTGCTGCCGAACCAGGCGACGGGGTGGTGCCGCGCGGGATCGGCGAGGAGCAGGTCGGCGCACCAGCCGAGCAGGAGGCCGAGGGCACGCGCGGTCACGGCCGTCGGCCCGACGCTGCGGGGGACCGGCGGGCCCTCACGCCAGCGCCACCAGCAGCACGGCCAGCGACAGCTCCACGCAGGCGCCGACCACGTCCCCGGTCATGCCCCCGAGGCGTGTGGTGCAGCGACGCAGCACGACCAGCACCACCGTGACGGCCGCGAGCGGTGCGACGAGCAGCCGCACGGGTCCCTGGTCGCCGACGAGCAGCAGGAGCACCGCGGCCACCAGCCAGGACAGGACGCTGGCGACGACCGGCACGCTGCCGGCCACCGTCGCGCCGAGCCCCTCCGGGCGTGCGGCGGGGACCGGTCGCGCGCAGCAGGTGGCCGGGGCGCAACGGGAGACCAGCACCAGCACCCCGGCCAGCAGGCAGCCGGGGGTGCTGCCCGAGAGGCCGGCGAACCCGACGGCCTGCAGCCCGGCGACGAGCACGACCGCCAGCGTGCCGGCCGGACCAGACGTGCCCGTGCGCATCACCGCGAGCGAACGCTCACGGTCGTACGACGCGGTCAGCCCGTCGGCGACGTCGGAGAGGCCGTCCCAGTGCAGGGCCCGGGTCCCCAGCGCCAGCATCAGCACCGCCAGCACCCCGACGGCGAGCGGCGGCAGACCGACCGCGGCACCGGCAAGCAGCATCCCCGTGACCGCAGCACCCAGGGGGAGGGCCGCCAAGGGCGCGAGCAGCATCGCGCGTCCGGTCACCGCGCTGTCGATGCGGGCGGGTGGAGGCACCCGCAGGACGGTGAAGGTGCCGACGGCCAGGAGCAGCGAGTCCCTCAGGGCAGGACCTCGCTGAGCAGCGCGGTGTCGCGCAACAGCGCGGCAGCGGCCCGGACCAGCGGGACCGCGGCGACCGCCCCGCTGCCCTCGCCCAGGCGGAGGCCGAGGTCGAGGAGCGGCACGAGGCCGAGATGGTCGAGGGCCAGCGACTGGGCCGGCTCCGTCGAGCGGTGCCCGGCGGCGAACCACGCGGCCGCCCCCGGTGCCATCCGGTCGGCGAGCAGCGCGCAGGCCACCGACATCAGCCCGTCGAGCAGGACGGGCACCCCGAGGCGGGCGGCCTCGGCGAGGTAGCCGGTGGTCGCGGCGAGGTCGGCCGATCCCAGCCCCACCAGCAGGTCCAGCGGGTCCTCGTGGCGGCCGCGCGTGCGGGCCAGCGCGGTCGCGACCACCTCGGTCTTGCGGGCCAGTCCGGCGTCGTCGATGCCGGTGCCCCGGCCCGCCACCGCGGTCGCGGGCAGGCCGAGCGCCGCGGCGACGAGCGCCGCCGCGGGCGTCGTGTTGCCGATCCCCAGGTCGCCACCCAGCAGGAGCCGACCACCGGCGGCCACCTCCTCGCGCGCCAGCTCGCGGCCCAGGGCGAGCGCGGTCTCGGCCTCCTCCACGGTGGTGGCGTCCTGCAGGTGGATGGCCCCACTGCCCCGGCACACCTTCCGGCTGGAGACCTCCGCCGGCAGCGGGCCGTCCGCCGGCGCGGGCGGCACGTCCACCGACACGTCCAGCACCCGGACGCTGACCTGGTGGGCGGCGGCAAGGGCGTTGACGGCCGCCCGGCCCGCCGCCACCGTGCGCACCATGGCCGGGGTGACCGCCGCGGGGTAGGCCGAGACGCCGTGGGCGGCGACGCCGTGGTCGCCCGCCAGGACGACCAGCCGGACCTCCCCCGGACCCGCGAGGTCCGGCGGTGGCAGCTCACCGCTCGTGGCGGCCCACCACACCGCGAGGTCGCCGAGCCTGCCCAGGGCCCCGGCCGGGGTGGCGAGGGCGCCCAGCCGCTCCCGGGCCGCCGCACGGAGGTCGGGGTCGGGGGCGCGCAGGCTCACAGGCTCGCCGCCAGCCGGCGGCGGGCCAGGTCGCGCTGGGACTGCGCCGCCACCCGACCGATCGCTCCGGTCAGGGCGGTCCCGAGGACGCCCCACAGGGTGGCCAGCACCACGAGGGAGGCCGTGCGGAACTCCCACAGGACCGCGGCCGGGTAGGTCCCGACGTCGGCGGCCGGGGGCAGCAGGGACCCGACGGTGACCACGACCAGGAGGTAGCCGCCGACGCCGGCCAGCGTGGCGGCGTACCCACCCAGCCGGGGGGCCAGCCGCACTGCCAGTGCCACGCAGAGCACCGCGACGACCAGCGAGAGACCGGCGAAGCCGAAGGAGGCGGCGGTCCGACTGCCGATGGTCTCGGCACTGCCGACGGCCGGCGGGTTCGCCGGGTACCGCCAGAACGGCACCAGCGCCAGGGACGTGAAGCCGACCAGAGCGACCACCGCGGTGGACTGGGCGGCCGTGAGCCGACCCAGACGGCCCACCGCGAGCGCCGCGGCGAGCCCGAGCAGGCCGCCCAGGCCGACTCCGACCAGGGTGGTGGCCAGCGCCAGGCCGACGGTGCGCTGGACGGTGCGGCTCACGACCGCGCCCTCGTCGGCGTGGGAGTGGCTGGCGGTGTCCTCGTGGTCGTGGTCGTGGCTGTGCTGGGCTGCGCCGGCCACGTCAGACGGGTCCTCGGCCGACGTGGTCTCCAGGGCGATGGCCGCCTCGAGGGGCGGTTCCCCGACCTGGTGGGCGACGGCGAAGGTGACCAGACCGGCCAGGAGTCCGGCGAGCAGCCCCCGGACCAGGAGCGTGCGGGCGTGCACGACGCCGCTCAGTGGCACGGGTAGGCCAGCAGGTGCCGACCGTCGTGGACCAGCTCGTGCACGAACGTGCCCGTGGACAGCGACACCGCGCCCTGGTCGACACCGACGAAGAAGAGCACGAGCGAGCCGAGCACCACGGCGAGCAGCGCCCAGGGGGCGACCTCGTGGAGCGGGATGGCGGGGAGCTCCCCGGCGGGAAGGACGGCGGGGGCGGGCAGGGTGGACTGCGACATGGTTCCTCCTCAGGGATGACTGCGTCCCTGGTTGATGGGGTGGAAGCGGACGATCGGGTCTGACTTCCGTCCCCACGTGCCGTCGTACGACGGCTCGAGGAGTCGGTCACAGTAGCGCGACTGTGCCGGATTCCCACCGGCTTCCTCACGCCCGCGAGCCGAACCCTAGGGCATCACCGGCCGGACGTGGACCACGGTCCGCCGGGGAATTGGTACGGTCACCTCGCCAGTCACTGGGAACCCGGTGAGAATCCGGGACTGACGCGCAGCGGTGTGGGTGACGGGCCGGGCACGACGCCACTGGGGACCTCGGTCCCTGGGAAGGCGCCCGGTACCGAGCGAACCCGAGTCCGAAGACCTGCTGGCCCTTGCGGCGACCGCCGCGAGGTCGGACGAGGGTTCCGCGCACGAGCCCTGACCTCGAAGGAGCCCCCGTGGCAACCGCTTGCCCGCCCCCGCCCCCTGCCCGTGCCCGGCGTGACCGGTGCCCGGCGTTGTCCCGCCCCTGGCCCGCCGAGGACGGTTTGCTGGTGCGTCTGCGCCTGGTCGGCGGTCGCGTCGGGGTGGGTGCGCTCCGGGCGCTGCTGGACGTCGCGCAGCGCTGGGGTGACGGCAGGGTGCACCTCACCGGTCGGGCCAACGTCCAGCTGCGCGGTCTGCCGCGCGACCCGCGGGCGGCCCGGGAGCAGCCCGTGGTGCACGCCGACGTCGCGTCCGAGATCCTGGCGACCGGGCTGGTCCCCAGCCGCACCCACGAGCTGGTCCGCAACGTGATGGTCTCCCCGCAGACCGGATCGTTCGGTGGGCGAGCCGACCTGCGCCCGGTCGCCGACCGGCTGGACCGCGCCCTGTGCGCGGACCCCCGGCTCGCGGCGCTGCCGGGGCGGTTCCTGCTCGTGCTCGACGACGGCCGCGGGGACCTCGTCGACCGCTCGTGCGACCTCGGACTCGTGGCCCTGGACGACCGCGACGGCCAGCTGCGCGTCGGGGACGCGTGGGGTCCGGTCGTGCCGCTGGCCCGGGCGCACGAGAACCTCGTCGACCACGCCCGAGAGTTCCTCCGTGTGCGGGGCCAGGGCCCGGACGCGCCGTGGCACGTGGCCGAGCTCCCCCTCCCGCTGGCTCGGACGGAGCCGCCCGACCCGAGAGTGCCCGAGCCCTGCCCGCCCCTGGGGTTCGGTCCGGTGGCCGGTGGTCGGCACGTGGCGGTGCCGGGTGCGGCGCTGGACCACGAGGTGCTGCGAGAGGCGGTCGGGACCGGAACGCCGGCAAGCTCGGTCGTCGTCACGCCCTGGCGCGGTCTCCTGGTGCCCGATGGTGCGACGGATGCCCGTGGTGCGGTGGGAGTCGGCGCATGACCTGGCAGCCCACCGCGCCCCCGCGGCGCTATGACTACGTGACCGACGGCCCGGCGATCTACGTCGACTCCTTCGCCACCATCCGGCGCGAGGCCGACCTGTCCGGGGTGCCTGACGTGGCCGAGCGCCTGGCGGTCCGGATGGTGCACGGCAGCGGCCAGGTCGACCTGCTTCGCGACCTGGTGGTCCACCCGGAGGTCGTCCCGGCCGCGCGCGAGGCGCTGGAGTCGGGCGCGCCGGTGCTCTGCGACGCACGGATGGTCGCGGTCGGTGTCACCGCCTCGCGCCTCCCGCGCGGCAACGAGGTGCGCTGCGACCTCACCGACCCTCGGGTCCCCCACCTCGCTGCGGCCTGGGGGACCACCCGCACCGCGGCCGCCGTCTCCCTGTGGGAGCCGGCCCTCGAGGGCGCGGTCGTCGCCATCGGCAACGCGCCCACCGCGCTGTTCCACCTGCTCGAGATGCTCGTGGCGGGGGGTCCTCGGCCGGCCGCGGTCGTGGGCTGCCCGGTCGGTTTCATCGGAGCCGCCGAGTCCAAGCAGGCGCTCGTCGACCTGCGCCGTGACCACGGTGTGGACGTCCCGTTCGTCACCGTCCTCGGCCGTCGCGGCGGCTCGGCGATGGCGTCCTCGGCGGTCAACGCCCTCGCCCAGGAGAAGGAGTGAGGCCCGGGGGCGCCCCCGGGCGCTTCTGGGGGGTCGGCGTGGGCCCGGGGGATCCCGAGCTGGTCACCCTCAAGGCGGCGCGGTTGATCGGCTCCGCCGACGTGGTGGCCTACCACGCGGGCGTCGGCAGGCAGTCCAATGCGCGGCGCATCGCCGCCGACCTGGTGCCCGAGGGATGCGTCGAGGAGTGCCTGACCTACCCCGTCACCACCGGCACCACCTCGCACCCGGACGGGTACGCCGGTGCGTTGGCCGACTTCTACGTCGAGTCCGCCGACCGGCTGGCGGCGCACCTCGCGGCCGGTCGTGACGTGGTGCTCCTCGCGGAGGGCGACCCGCTGTTCTACGGCTCGTTCATGTACATGCACGACGCCCTCGCCGAGCGCTTCGAGACCACCGTGGTCCCCGGGGTGCCCGCCTTCGCCGCCGCGACCGCCGCCATCGCCTGGCCGCTGGTCCGCCAGACCGACGTGCTGACGGTGCTGCCCGGGACCCTCCCGGAACCGGAGCTGGCGCGCCGCCTGGCCGACACCGACGGGGCGGTGATCATGAAGCTGGGCCGGACCTTCCCCGCCGTGCGCCGTGCGCTCGAGGCGGCTGGGCGCCTGGACCACGCGATGTACGTCGAGCGCGCCTCGACCGGCAGCGAGCGGTCCATGCCGGTGGCCGAGGTCGACCCCGGGTCGGTGCCCTACTTCTCGCTGGTCGTGGTCAACGGGGACTCCGTGCACGGTCGCGGTCGGCGCGAGGCCCTCCCGAAGCCCGCGACCCCGGTCGGGCACGAGGGGGCCGCGAGCGGCGAGCTGCTGGTCGTGGGTCTCGGTCCCGGCCCCGAGAGCTGGTCGACCCCCGAGGTCAGGTCTGCCCTGGACACGGTCGACCACGTCGTGGGGTACGCGCCGTACGTCGCCAGGGTCCCGCAACGTGCTGGCCTGCGCCGGCACGCCTCCGGCAACGGCGTGGAGATCGACCGTGCTCGCGCCGCGCTCGACCTGGCACGGGCGGGGGAGCGGGTCGCCGTGGTCAGTGGGGGTGACGCCGGCGTCTTCGGCATGGCCACCGCGGTCCTGGAGGCCGCCGAGGACCCGGCCTACGACGGGGTCGCGGTGCGTGTCCTGCCGGGCCTCTCGGCGGTGCAGGCGGTGGCTGCCCGGGCGGGTGCGCCCATCGGTGGGGACTTCGCGGTCCTCAGCCTGAGCGACCGGCTCAAGCCGTGGCCGGTCCTGGAGCGGCGACTGAGGGCACTGGCCGAGGCCGACCTCGTGCTCGCGGTCTACAACCCGGCGAGCCGCAGCCGGACCGAACAGCTGGTGCGTGCACGCGAGCTGCTGCTCGAGCACCGTCCGGCCGACACCGTGGTGGTGGTGGGGCGGGACGTGGGACGGGCAGAGGAGTCCCTGGTCGTCACGACCCTCGCCGAGCTGGACGTGGCCTCGGTCGACATGAAGTGCCTGCTCCTGGTGGGGTCGTCCAGCACGCGGGTCGATCGGGCCGGGCGCGTGTGGACCCCGCGGTGGGTGGAGGCGTGAGCGGCCCGACTCCGGTGGGCATCGTGGGTGCCGGCCCCGGGGCGGCCGACCTGCTCACCGTCCGTGCGGTGAGGCTGCTCTCCCGCGCCGACCTGGTGCTGTACCCGGGCACCTACCTGGACGCCGAGGTCCTGGGGCACTGCCCGCCGGGCGCGCGGCTCGTCGACACCCAAGGCCTGGACCTCGACGCCATCCTGGACGAGGTCGTCCCCGCCCAGCGTCGTGGGGAGCGGGTCGTCAGACTGGTCTCGGGCGACCCCTCGCTGTACTCCGCCCTGCACGAGCAGGCTCGCCGTCTCGACGCCGCGGGAGTGGCGTGGGAGGTGGTGCCGGGCGTGCCGTCGTACGCCGCTGCGGCCGCCCTCGTGGGGCGCGAGCTGACCGTGCCGCTGCTCACCCAGTCCGTCGTGCTGACCCGCACCCGGGAACGTTCCACGGCGATGCCCGACGCCGAGAGCCTCGAGGCGTTCGCGGCGACCGGGGCGACCCTGGTGCTGCACCTGGCCATCACGCGCACGCGTTCCCTGATGGAGCGGCTGCTGCCCACCCACGGTCCCGACTGTCCCGTGGTGGTGGTCTACCGTGCGAGCCAGCCCTCGGAGCTGGTGCTGCGAGGCAGCATCGCCACGATCGCGGACGCGGTGGAGGGTGCCGGCCTCCGCCGGGCGGCGGTGGTCCTGGTCGGCCCGGCCCTCGCCGAGGACACGGGCGCGGGGGAGTCGTGGCTCTACTCGGCGCAGCGCCCGCGCGCCTGATCGGCATCGCGCCGCCAGGACCACTGGGTGACGGTGCGCGCCGGCTCCCACCCGGTGAAGGAGGCCAGGGGCGCAGCGGTCTCGACCGACAGCCGGACCAGCTCCCCTCCGTGCCGGGCCCGGGCCGCGCCCAGCACCATCTCGGTCTCCAGCGTGACCCCGTGCACCACGAGCCGGCCCCCGGGCCGCAGGGCCTCCTGGCACCGTTCCAGCAGTCCCGGAGTGCTCGCGCCGCCGCCGACGAAGACCGCGTCCGGGGACGGCAGTCCCACCAGTGCCCCCGGCGCGCTCCCCTCGACCACCTCCAGGTCGGGCACGCCGAGGCGCGCTGCGTTGGCGCGGGCCCGAGCCGCCCTCGTCGGGTCACGCTCGAGGGCCACGGCCCGGCACGACCCGTGCGCCCGGAGCCACTCGATGCCGACGGACCCCGCGCCCGCCCCTACGTCCCACAGCAGCTCCCCGGGCCGCGGGGCCAGCCGGGCCAGGGCCGAGGCCCGCAGGTCGCGCTTGGTCAGCTGGCCGTCGTGCTCATAGGCGTCGTCGGGCAGCCCGGCCACCCAGGACGCCACCTGCGGGACGCCCGCCACCTCGACGCAGACGACGTTGAGCGCCGGGACCTCGTGGTCCCAGCCGTCCGCGGTGCCGGCGTACCGGCGCTCCTGGGCGCTGCCCAGGTGTGCGAGCACGGTCATCGCCGACGCTCCACAGCCGGCGCCGACGAGCAGCCCCGCGAGCGTGGCCGGGGTCGCCGCGTCGGAGGACAGCACCACCACGCGACGTCCAGGTGACAGCTCGCGCAGCACCCGCTCGACCCGTCGCCCCACGACCGTCACCACGGCACACGACTCCGCGGCCCAACCCATGCGGGCCCTCGCCAGGGTCACCGAGGACACCGCTGGCACCACCTCGACCCGGTCCGCGCCGAGGAGGTCGACGAGGGTGGTGGCCACACCCGAGAGCAACGGGTCGCCGGAGGCGAGCACGGTGACGGGTCGCTCACCCCCGTAGGTGGCCAGCAGGTCGAGCAGGCTCTCCCGGAACGGCCTGCCCCAGGCAGCGCGGACCTGCCCGGCCACCGCCGGCAACAGGTCGAGCTGGCGGGCCGAGCCCAGCACGGCGGGTGCGGCCAGCAGCCGCTCGCGCACTGGGGCGGCCAGCCCGGACCAGCCATCGGCGCCGATGCCGACCACGACCACGCGTCGTGGCGGACCGGCAGCCCCGGGGCCGCGGGAGCCTTCACGGACGGTGTTCCTGGACGGCTCGGCGGAGGTCACGGGCGGCGACGCTATCGTGAGCGCGCAGCTCCGAGGTGCCCCCACGTCCGATCATCGCGGTCGGGCCGGAGGGGAGAATCTGGGAAGCCGGTGGGAGTCCGGCACAGGCCCGCTGCGGTGACCGGTCGCGCCAGCCAGGCGTAGCGCCGGAAGTCCGAAGACCGGCCTCGGGGCGTCATGTCCGTCGGCGTACGAGCGGGAGCCTCACGTGCCAGACCAGTCCACCCTGCCCACCCCTGCCCCGGACCTGCGTGTCCCCGAGGGCACCAGGCACACCTTCCCCCTCAGCGCCCTGGTCGGCTCGGACGACCTCGTGCTCGCGCTGCTGCTCGCCGCGATCGACCCGGGCATCGGCGGGGTGCTGGTCCGAGGCGAGAAGGGCACCGCCAAGACCACCGCGGTGCGTGCCCTGGCAGCCGTGCTGCCGCCGGTCGATGTCGTCGAGGGCGACCGGTTCTCGACCGACCCGTCCGATCCGACCGACACCTCGCCCGACGGGCCGTTCGGACCCGAGGCCCGCGTCGGTTCCCGGCCTGTGCGGCTGGTCGAGCTCCCTGTCGGGGCCAGCGAGGACCGCGTGGTCGGTTCGCTGCACCTCGAGCGCGCCCTGGCCCACGGGGTGGCGGAGTTCGAGCCCGGTCTGCTCGCCCGCGCCCACCGGGGGTTGCTGTACGTCGACGAGGTCAACCTGCTCCACGACCACCTGGTCGACCTTCTCCTCGACGCTGCTGCGACCGGACGCACGAGCGTCGAGCGGGACGGGGTCTCGCTGACCCACGCCTCCCGGTTCGTCCTCGTCGGCACGATGAACCCCGAGGAGGGGGAGCTGCGCCCCCAGCTGCTCGACCGGTTCGGGCTGGCCGTGGACGTGGCGGCGCCGCGCGACCCGGCGCTGCGTGTGGAGGTCGTGCGTCGGCGGATGTCCTACGACGCCGATCCCGCCGGATTCGCCGCCCGGTGGGCCGAGCAGGAGCGGGTCCTGGCCGACCGGGTCGCCGCGGCCCGCCTGGCGCGCACCGAGGTGGACCTGCCCGACGCGGTGCTGCTCGCGGTGGCTCAGGTGTGCGCCGCTCTGGAGGTCGACGGGCTCCGCGCCGACCTGGTCACCGCCCGCACGGCGAGGGCGCACGCGGCCTGGTGCGGACGCCATGAGGTGACCGACGAGGACGTGCGCGTCGCGGCCCGGCTCGCGCTCCCGCACCGTCGGCGCCGCTCGCCCTTCGACAGCCCCGACCTCGATGACGACCGGCTCGAGCAGGCGCTCGACGAGGCACTCGGCGTCGAGCAGCCCGACCCCGAGCCCGACCCCGAGCCCGACCCCGTCCCCGGGCGCGAGCCGGGACCCCAGAGCGGTGACGGCCCCGCGGGGCCGAGCGGTGGCGGCGACGCCACCGGTGCTCCTCCGCCGGACCAGCCCGCGGACGGACCCGCCGACGGACCCGCCGACGGACCTGCCGACGGACCTGCCGACGGACCTGCCGAACGGGCCAGCACCGTCGCGGCGGGCGACCCTTTCCGTGCCCGGCTGCTCGAGGCCGAGGGTCGCGACACGGGCATCGCGGGGCGGCGCAGCCGGGCCAGTGGCACCTCGGCGGGTCGGCGAGTGGGTGCCCGGCCGGGTGCCGCCGGCGGCGTGCACCTGCTCGCGACGGTGCTCGCCGCCGTACCTCACCAGCACGAGCGCGGACGGTCGGTCGGGCCGCTGCGCCTCGCCGGCACGGACCTGCGCACCGCGGTGCGTGAGGGCCGCGAGGCCAACCTCGTGCTCTTCTGCGTCGACGCCTCCGGCTCCATGGCAGCCAGCCGCCGCATGCAGGAGGTCAAGACCGCCATCCTGAGCCTGCTGCTCGACGCCTACCAGCGGCGCGACACGGTGGGCCTGGTGACCTTCGCGGGGGACGCGGCCAGGCTCGTGCTGCCACCCACGGCCTCGGTGGATGTCGCGGCCACGCGGCTCGCGCAGATGCCGGCCGGTGGCCGGACCCCGCTGGCGGAGGGACTGCTGGAGGCTGCCGCGGTCCTGGAGCGGGAGCGCCGGCGACCCGACGCGCGCCGACCCCTGCTGGTGGTCATCACCGATGGTCGGGCGACCAGTGGTCGCGACGCCGTGCGACGTTCCCACGAGGCGGCCGGGAGGATCGCCGAGCGAGGCACCGCCGTGGTGGTCGTCGACTGCGAGTCGGGTCCGCTGCGGATGGGGCTGGCAGCCGTCCTGGCCGATCGGCTGCGAGCCGAGCACCTGCCCCTGGCGGCCGTCGACGCGGCCGCACTGCGCGGCGTGGTGCGCGGGAGGGCGGCATGAGCACGACGCGTGAGGCCGAGGAGTTCTACCGGCTCGTCGAGCGCCGACGCGACGTGCGCGCGGAGTTCACCGGCGACCCGGTCGACGACGACACCCTGCTGCGGGTCCTCGGGGCGGCCCACCGGGCGCCGAGCGTCGGGCTCAGCCAACCCTGGGACTTCGTCGTGGTGCGTGAGCAGTGTGCGCTGGAGGGGTTCGCCCAGCACGTGGCGGGCGAGCGTGTGCGGTACGCCGCCGAGCTGCCGCCCGAGCGCCGGGCCGCCTTCGCCGGCATCAAGGTCGAGGGCATCCGCGAGAGCGGGCTCGGCATCGTCGTCACCTACGACCCCACCCGCGGCGGCCGCCAGGTCCTGGGCCGGCGCACGGTCGACGATGCTGGGCTCTTCTCGTCGGTGCTGGCCGTGCAGAACCTCTGGCTCGCGGCGACGGCCGAGGGCCTCGGGGTCGGCTGGGTCTCCTTCTACCGCGAGGAAGTACTCGCTCGGCTCGTCGACCTGCCCGACCACGTGCGGCCGATCGCGTGGCTCTGCCTGGGGCGGGTCTCGGGCCTCCAGCAGGTGCCGGACCTGGAGCGACACGGCTGGCGCCGCCGTCGTCCACTCGAGGAGGCCGTCCACCACGAGGCCTGGCGCCCGGACCGAGAGGAGCACTGATGCCCCAGGGCAAGCCGCTGGTCGTCCCCGACGACGGCCTCACCACCGCGCAGCGCCGGCACCTGCCGCTGCTCATGGTCCACACCGGCGACGGCAAGGGGAAGTCCACCGCCGCCTTCGGACTGGCGCTGCGGGCCTGGAACCAGGGCTGGGACGTCGGCGTGTTCCAGTTCGTCAAGTCCGCCACCTGGCGCATCGGTGAGCAGACGGTGCTGGAGCGCCTCGGCCAGCTCCACGAGGACAGTGGCGAGGGCGGGCCGGTGACCTGGCACAAGATGGGAGCCGGATGGTCCTGGCGTCGCAAGGACGGTTCGGACGCCGACCACGCCGCGGACGCCGCAGAGGGGTGGTCGGAGGTGAAACGCGCCCTGGCCGAGGAGCGGCACGATCTCTACGTCCTCGACGAGTTCACCTACCCCATGGAGTGGGGGTGGGTCGACGTGGCCGACGTGGTCGCGACCCTCACGGCACGGCCCGGCCGGCAGCACGTCGTGGTGACCGGCCGCCGCGCGCATCCGGACCTGGTCGCGGCCGCCGACCTCGTGACGGAGATGACCAAGGTCAAGCACCAGATGGACCGCGGCCAGAAGGGGCAGCGGGGGATCGAGTGGTGAGCGTGCCGCGGCTCGTGGTCGCCGCGCCGGCCACCGGGCAGGGGAAGACCACGATCGCGACCGGCCTGATGGCTGCCTTGCGGCGCCGAGGGCTCGTGGTCTCCGGACACAAGGTCGGGCCCGACTACATCGATCCGGGTTACCACGCGCTGGCGACCGGGAGGCCCGGCCGCAACCTCGACCCGCACCTGGTCGGGGAGGAGCGGGTGGTCCCGCTGCTCCTGCACGGTGCGGAGGGCGCCGACGTGGCGGTCGTCGAGGGCGTGATGGGCCTGTTCGACGGCCGCGTCGGAGGGGGCGGGTTCGCCTCCACCGCGCACGTCGCCGCCCTCACCCGGACGCCGGTCCTGCTGGTCGTCGACTGCGCGCGCTCGTCGCGCTCCGTGGGGGCGGTCGTCCACGGCATGGCCACCTTCGACCCGTCGGTCGAGGTGGTCGGAGTCGTACTCAACCAGGTCGGGTCGCCGCGACACGCAGCCGAGGTCGTCTCCTCGGTCCGACTCCCGGTCCTGGGCCAGGTGCCTCGGGACGCCTCGGTGTCCACGCCCTCGCGGCACCTCGGACTCGTGCCGGCGGCCGAACGCGCGTTGTCGGCCGCGGCGCTGGACCCGCTGACCGACCTCGTCGAGCAGCACGTCGACCTCGACGCGGTCCTCGCACTCGCCGCCACTGCCCCCGACCTCGACGCCGTTGCGTGGCGGCCACCCGTGCGTCCGCCCGGTCCGGGTCGCCCGGTGGTCGCGGTCGCCGGGGGCCGAGCCTTCACCTTCAGGTACCCCGAGACCGAGGAGCTGCTGCGCGCGTCCGGCTGTGACCCCGTCGTGCTGGACCCGCTCCACGACACCTTCCTCCCGTCGGGCACGACCGGTGTCTACCTCGGCGGCGGGTTCCCGGAGGTGCACGCCACCGGTCTCGCCGCCAACCGTTCGTTGATGGCCCAGCTGCACGACGCCGTGGCCGACGGTCTGCCCACCGTCGCCGAGTGCGCTGGCCTGCTCTACCTGTGCCGCTCCCTCGACGGGGTCGCGATGACGGGCGCGGTTCCCGCCGACGCGACGATGACCGAGCGGCTGACCCTGCGCTACCCGGAAGCCGTGGCCGCCTCGGACTCCCTGCTGACCCGGGCCGGGGAGCGGGTCACCGGTCACGAGTTCCACCGCACCCACGTGACCCCGGAAGCCGGGTCCGCGGGGCTCGAGCCGGCTTGGCTGGTCGACGGACGTCCGACCGGCTTCGCGTCCCCGACCTTGCACGCCTCCTACCTGCACACGCACTGGGCCGGCCACCCGCAACTGGCCGAGCGCTTCGCCGCCGCGGTGCACCGTGCCTGACCCGGTGCACGGCCCCGGCCTCCTCCATCACGGGGACGCCGAGGTCCGTGGCTCGGGTCTGCTCGACCTGGCGGTCAATGTGCACCCGCACGGCCCGCCCGGGTTCCTCCGAGACGCGCTGCGTGCCGCGGTCGACGACGTCGGTGCCTATCCCGATGCCCGGGAGGCCGAGGCGCTGCTGGCCCGGCAGCACGGTCGGCGGCCCGAGCAGGTGGTCGCCACGGCGGGCGCCACCGAGGCCTTCACCCTGCTGGCGCGGTGGCGGCCGTGGCGCCACCCGGTGGTGGTGCACCCTCAGTTCACCGAGCCGCACGCAGCACTGCTGCAGGCCGGCCACCGGGTGGAGGCGGTCCTGGTCCCTCCGGGCGAGCCGCTGGACCCCGGAGCGGTGCCCACGGAGGCAGACCTCGTGGTCCTGGGGAACCCGACCAACCCGACGGGCACCCTCCACCCGCGCACGACGCTGCTGGCGCTTGCGCGTCCAGGGCGCGTGGTGGTGGTCGACGAGGCGTTCATGGACGCCGTGCCGGGGGAGTCGGAGTCCCTGGTCGGCGACGAGGCAGCGGGAGTAGTCGTGGTGCGCAGCCTCACCAAGACCTGGTCGGTGCCGGGTGTGCGGGTCGGCTACCTGCTGGCCGACGTCGGAACGGCGCAGGGACTGCGGGCGCTGCGGCCGCCGTGGTCGGTCTCGTCAGCCGCCGTCGCGGCCATCCGCGCCGTGGCCACGCCCCAGGGGCAGGTCGAGGCGGCGCGCCGGGCCACGCAGCTGCAGGCGTGGCGAGCCGGGCTCGAGGCCGCGCTTGCCGAGCGCGGCGTGCCACACCTGCGTTCTCAGGCGCCCTTCGTGCTTGCCAGGCCAGGCGCCGACGCACACGCGCGGCTGCGAGAGGCGGGTGTCGCCGTACGCCGCTGCGACACGTTCCCCGGCCTGGACGGGTCCTGGATCCGGATCGCGGCCCGCCCTCCCGCCGCCCTGCGGCCCCTGTGGGCGGCGCTGGGCGACACGTAGGGCTCAGCCCTGGGAGGTGCGCAGCGAGCGCACGGCCACCATGCCGTGGCCGACGGCGGGGGAGGCCAGCAGGATGGCGGCCTGGACGAGGCCGGCCGCGGCCACCGAGGCGCCGTCGACCAGGGCGGGACGGCGGCGGACGACGTGGGTGTGGACGGGCTGGGTGCTCGGCGACATGGGGTTGCTCCTGCGACATGACGGTCGTGGTGGACGCTCGGACGGTTCCCCAGGTCCTGGAAAGATGAACCATCCGACCGGGTGAGGGGATGCCTTCGCTCCTCCGATCGGTCATTTCTGCTCCGTCCTGAGGGTGGTCGGGGCGCGTTCCGCTTCTCCTGCGCCCTCGCACTGCCTACGGTCGTCAGTGTGGGAGAGACGTCCGGGCAGGTGGCACGCGCGTGGCACCGTCGACGCCGCGACCAGCGGCTCGGCTACTCCGCGCTCGGCCTGGGTGCGGGAGGCTTCGTGCTGGTGCTCGCCGGCACCCTGCTGGTGACCGAGGTGGTGCCGGGCCTCCTCGACGACGAGCCCGCCCCCGAGCAGCGGGTCGTCCCCGCCTCCGAGCTCGAGCCCGCCCGCGAGCCCACCCCCGACGGTCGCGGCGTGCCGCAGGGACCGCCCGCGGTGGTGGGCGTCGGCACGGTCGTGCCGGGGCCCGTCATCGAGCCCGCCACCGGGCAGACCGACAGCACCGGCCAGCCGGACGCCGACGGGCCCGACGGCGGCGGCCCGCCGCCCCAGCCCCAGCCCGACCCCGGGCCGCAGCCCGACCCCGACCCGCCGGCGGCCCCGGGCGCGACGAGCGCCCTGCTGGATCCCGTGGTGCAGGGCGTGGCCGGCACCGTCGACGGCGTGTCCGGGGGCGCGACCACGCCGGTGACCGCACCGGTCACCGGGGTCGTCGACGGCGTCACCGACGTGGTCGACGGCCTCCTCGGCCTGCAGTAGCGGCGACCGCCACCCCTACCGCTGCACCAGCTCGGCCCGCACGTCGAAGGCCTTGTCGTCGTCGCGAGGTCGGCCCTCACAGGCCCAGCGGACGTCGTCGACGCCGCAGCGGGTGCGCGTCGAGGCGTTGGCCACCGTCAGGCTGACCGCACGGACCGTCGCGGGGGAGAAGCCCACCGTGACGCTGCCGCGCCCCCGCCGGTCCAGCTCGACCTCGCGGCTGCGCCACTCGTCGTCGGCGGTGCGCACGACCAGCCACGCGGCCGGGGCGGCCCCCCGGCTCGGGCCGTCGATGTCCAGCCGCAGCCGCCAGCCCCCGCCCAGGGTGACGTCGGGCTGCGCGAGGTAGGAGGCGGAGGTGAGGTGGTCCAGCCGCACCGTGTCGGTGCGCTCGGCGCCGGCGGCCATCCGCCAGGAGGCACGCAGCCGCGGGGTCGGCCACGCCGCCCCCTCCTCGTAGCTGCGCGCGGGGGTCAGGTTGGCGGCCGCGAAGGCGGCGTACCTCGCGGGGAAGCCGCCGCGCCCGGCCAGCACCCGCTCCAGCGCGACGGTCGAGTGACGCGGTCCGCGGGCCGAGTCCCACACCGACCGCACGAGGCGGTTGCCGTAGCGCGCGGACAGGTGCTCCCACCAGGTCCAGTTGCCGTAGTGCTCGGAGCCCTGGCGGTTGAACAGGTCCAGCGGGGTGCCGGGGGCGGCGAGCTGGCTGGCGCGGAGGTACTGCCGGTTGTCGTCCACGTCGTCGGCGAAGCGCTCCTCCATCCACGTGGCCGTGGACTCCATGAACCAGCGGTCCTCGAGCACGTCGTAGCCGAACTGCACGGCGTGGAAGAACTCGTGGGCCGCCGTCACCGCAAGGGTGTCCGCGGGGTCGCGGCCGAACTCGTCGCGGGAGAAGTCGTTGTCGAGCACGCAGTAGCCACCGGCGCGCCGCGGCTCGCGCTCGAGCGCGAACTCCGCGGCGCAGTAGCCGTAGAGGCCCTGCGCGCCGAGGTCCTTGAGGTAGACGTCGAACTTGCCGTTGCCCCCGTTGCGGGAGCGCGCCAGCGGTGCGTCGCTGAGCGGTGCGCGGTAGCCCAGCGAGCCGACCTGGCTGCGCCAGACCCGGTTCATGACCTGCACCGTCGTCGTGGCCCAGGCCGCCGTGGCGCGGTCGTCGCCCGTGCGGACCCGGTGCACGCAGAACCGGCCGCCGCAGGTGCGCACCGACTTCGCGGTGTACCCCTGCTCCAGCGGGTCGGCCCGCCCGTCGGTGGGCCGCGCCAGCAGCGCCGTGGCCTCGCGCCGGTCGGCAGCCCCGAGCCGGGGCAGTGCGAGCCGCAGGTCGCGCAGGACCAGGGTCAGCTCGCGGTCCGCGTGGCCCCCCGACGTACGACGCTGGGCCGGTGCGCCCGGCACCGGCTCGCCCCGCAGCAGGGCCCGGGCCTCGGCGAGCAGGTCGCGCGGGTCGGCTGCACCGCTCGTCGTCGCTGGGACGGGGCCGACGAGGACCGCAGGCTCGTCGGCGCCCGCGAGGGCGGGGGAGAGCACCCCGCCGAGCAGGAGCAGGGAGGCGAGCAGGGCGACGGGGTGACGCATGCGGTGACCTTCCGAGGGGGCCGAGGTGGGGAGGCGGGTGCGCTCAGGTGGCGCTGGAGATCTTCTCGATCAGGGCGGTGGTGGAGATGGCGGGCGTGCGGGGGAGGTAGACGACCTCGCAGATGTCGCGGAACTCGTCGAAGCGCCCGGCCCAGTCGTCGCCCATGACCAGGACGTCTGCGGCGAACTTCAGGATGTAGTCGCGCTTGAGCTCCAGGCTCTCCTCGAGGAAGACCTCGTCGACCGGCTTGAGCGCGGCCACGATGGCCATCCGCTCGGCCTCGCTGAAGACCGGCTCCCGGTCCTTCTTGCGCAGGTTGAGCTCGTCGGCGGAGACCCCGACGACCAGCCGGTCGCCGAGCTCGGCGGCGCGCTGGATCACCTTGAGGTGTCCGACGTGGAAGACGTCGAAGGTGCCGAAGGTGATGACGGTGCGGGCCATGGGGGCCAGTGTGTCAGGCCCACGGCCCGGTCCCACTGTCCGTGCGTCATGATCGGCAGCGATGAGCGCCACGAGCACGTCCACGTCCCCGAGCCACGGCCGGAGCAACGGCCCGAGCGATGGCCCGAGCGCCGGTCCCGTCACGCGCGGCGCTCCCGACGCCGACCTGCACCGGGCCCGCGCCCTGCGCCGGATGCGCGCGGTGGCGCTGGGGCTGCTGCTGCTGGCCGCCACCGTCTACGTCGCCACCCACGGCCAGGACGGCTTCTGGGGCTACGTCAACGCGGGCGCGGAGGCCTCGATGGTCGGTGCGATCGCCGACTGGTTCGCGGTGACCGCGCTGTTCCGCCACCCGCTGGGCCTGCCGATCCCGCACACCGCGCTCATCCCGCGGCGCAAGGACGAGCTGGGCCGCGGGCTCGAGGAGTTCGTGGGGGAGAACTTCCTCTCCGAGCCGGTCGTGCGCGAGCGGGTGCTGGCCGCGGGTCCCGCGGGCCGCGTGGGCGACTGGCTGGTCCAGCCCCAGCACGCCGCGCGCGTGGTCGAGGAGGCCGCCGAGCTGGTCTCGACGGCCCTGGGCAAGGTGCGCGACGAGCACGTGCGCAGCCTGGTCGAGGACGCGCTGGTGCCGCGCTTCCGCGAGGAGCCGATCTCCCCGCTGCTGGGCAACCTGCTGGCCGAGGCGATGCGCGACGACCTGCACCACGGGCTGGTCGACCTGGTCCTGGAGGAGCTGCACGGCTGGCTGCTCGACAACCCCGACACCGTCACCGAGGTCATCGGCGAGCGGGCCCCGTGGTGGGCGCCGACGAGCATCAACGAGCGGGTCACGGGCCGGATCCACCTCGAGTTGGTGCGCTGGGTCGCCGACATCCGCGACCAGCCGCGCCACCGTGCCCGGCTGGCGTTGGACTCGATGCTGCGCCAGCTGGCCGAGGACCTGCTCCACGACACCGACACCCGCGCCCGCACCGAGGCGCTCAAGGACAGGCTGCTGGACCGTCCGCAGGTCATCGCCACCGGCATCGCCCTGTGGGACGCGCTGCGCCGCGCGCTCGAGGGGTCGCTGGCCGACCCCGACGGCGCCGTGCGGCTGCGGATGCGCACCGAGGTCGAGCGCTTCGCCCGCCGGCTCGTGGAGGAGCCGGAGCTGCGCGAGCGGCTCGACGGGCTGGTCGCCGACGCCGCGGTCTACGCGATCGAGCGCTACGGCGCCGAGCTCACGCAGGTCATCACGCAGACCATCGAGCGCTGGGACGGCAAGGAGGCCGCACGGCGGATCGAGCTGCACGTCGGCCGCGACCTGCAGTTCATCCGGATCAACGGCACCATCGTCGGCGGGCTCGTGGGGGTGCTGATCCACGCGGTGGCCGAGGTGCTCTAGATGTTCCGTCCACGTCACCACGGCAGGTCGTCGTACGCCGACTCGTCGGACACCCGGGCGGCCTGGCCGCTCCCGACCAGCTCGACGACGTCGCCCTTGACCAGCTGCCGGCCCCGCCGGGTCTCGAGCACCCCGTTCACCAGGACCCGTTCGGAGGCGACGACCTCCTTGGCCTCGGACCCGGACTCGATGAGGTTGGCGAGCTTGAGGAACTGGCCCAACCGGATCACCTCGTCGCGGATCGCCACGTCCACGGGGTCCACGGGGTCCACGGGGTCCACGGGGCCGGGGGAGCCGCTCACGCCGACACCCGCTGGAGCATCTCCGGGGTGAGGTCGGCCAGCGTCGAGCACCCGGCGTTGGCCAGGGTGAGGTCGAGCTCGCCGAGCAGGCAGCGCAGCACGTGCTCGACACCCTCCTGCCCACCGAGGGCCAGTCCGTAGAGGTAGGGGCGGCCGAGCAGCACCGCGTCGGCGCCCAGCGCGAGCGCCTTCATGACGTCGGGGCCCGAGCGGACGCCGGAGTCGAAGAGCACGGTGAGGTCCTCGCCGACGGCCTCGGCGATGGGCGGCAGGCAGTCCAGGGAGGCGACGGCGCCGTCGACCTGGCGGCCACCGTGGTTGGAGACCACGATCCCCTGCACGCCGGCGTCGACGGCACGGCGGGCGTCGTCGACGTGCTGGATACCCTTGAGCACGATCGGGCCGTCCCACCGCTCACGCAGCCAGGGCAGCTGCTCCCAGGAGAGACCGGGGTTGGCGAAGACGCCGGCGAAGGTGATGCCGGCCGCGGCCGGGTCCTCCTCGGCGGGCTTCTCGAGCATGGCGTTGAAGACCGGGTCGGTCGTGTAGTTGGCGATGCCCTCGTTGGCCAGGAACGGCAGGTAGCCACGGTCGAGGTCGCGCGGGCGCCAGCCGAGGATCGTGGTGTCCACGGTGAGCACGAGCGTGGTGTAGCCGGCGGCCTTCGCCCGGGCCAGGAACGACTCGCACAGCTCGTCGTGGGTGGGCCAGTAGAGCTGGTACCACCGCTGGCCGTCGCCGTTCGCCTCGGCGGCCTGCTCGATGGAGTGACCGGCCTGGGTGGAGTGGACGTAGGTGAGGCCCAGCGCCGCGGCGGCGCGGGCCGTGGCCAGCTCGCCCTCGGGGTGGGCCAGGGTCTGCACCCCGACGGGGCCGAGCAGCACGGGCGCGGCCATGGGGGTGCCCAGCACGGTGGTCGAGAGGTCGCGGGCGGCGTGGTCGCGCAGCATCCGCGGCACGATGCGCCACCGCTCGAAGGCCGCGACGTTGGCGCGGGCCGTGGACCCGCCCCCGGCGCTGGGCACGATGTAGCCCAGCGCCTCGGGGGCGAGCACCTCGGCCGCGTGCGTCTCCAGCGACGTCAGGTCGGTGGTCCAGGTCGGGACCTGGCCGGCGAACATCCCGGCCGCGTAGATCGCGACCTGGTGGTCGCCGAAGTGGGTCACGAGGTCAGGAGACCGCGAGCAGGTCGACGACGAAGATCAGCGTCTCGCCGGGCTTGATGACCCCGCCGGCGCCACGGTCGCCGTAGCCCAGGTGCGGGGGGATGACGAGCTGGCGGCGGCCGCCGACCTTCATGCCCTGCACGCCGGTGTCCCAGCCCTGGATGACCTGGCCGATGCCGAGGCGGAAGCGCAGCGGCTCGCCCCGGTTGTACGACGCGTCGAACTCCTCGCCGGTGGAGTGCGCGACGCCGACGTAGTGCACGGAGACGGTCTGGCCGGCGCCGGCCTCCTCGCCCTCGCCGACGGTGATGTCGGTGATCTCGAGGTCGGCGGGCGGGTCGAAGTCGGGGAAGTCGATCTCGGGCTTGTCCATGAGGGGGAGCCTAGACCGCACGGGTATGGTTCCCACCGCCCGCGCTCGCCTCGAGGGGGCGTGGGACCGGGCGACCAGGACAGGGAGAGCACGTGTCGGAGGAGGACCAGGGCGCCACGGCGCCCGCTGCGCCGGCCCGTCGGCGGCGCATCCCCATCTGGCAGGAGTCGCTGCTGCTGCTCGGCCTCGCGATCGTGCTGGCCCTGGTGGTGAAGACCTTCCTGGTCCAGGCCTTCTACATCCCCTCGGGGTCGATGGAGCCGGGCCTGGAGATCAACGACCGGATCCTGGTCCAGAAGGTGTCGTACTGGGGCGGCGGCGGTCCCGAGCGCGGCGACGTCGTCGTCTTCGAGGACCCGGGCTCCTGGCTGGGTGCCGGTGACGCGACCACCTCGACGGGGCTGCTGACCGACGTGATGAGCCGGATCGGTCTCTACCCGACCGGCGGCCACCTGGTGAAGCGCGTCATCGGGGTCGCCGGCGACACCATCGAGTGCTGCGACGAGCAGGGCCGGCTCCTGGTCAACGGCGTCCCGCTGGACTCTCGCGGCTTCACCCTCAACGACGACCGCTGCGACGGGCCGATGGTCTCGACCTGCCGCTGGTCGGCCGGCCCGGTCCCCGACGGCGAGGTCTTCGTCATGGGCGACCACCGCGACGACTCCGCCGACTCCTCCTTCCACCTGCGCTGCGGCGGGCGCAAGGGCGAGCCGTGCGACGACTCCGAGGCCTACGTGCCCGTCGAGCTGGTCGTCGGCAAGGTCTTCGCCCGGGTCTGGCCGGCGAGCCGCTTCGACCTGCTGAGCCGTCCCGACGCCTTCGAGGCCCTCGAGCAGTAGGTCCTCAGAGCGCAGCGACCGTGGCCGCGACGGCGGCGAGCGCCGCCCCGGCGGTCCGCACCCGGTCGGCGACGAGCAGGGTCCGCAGGCGCTCGGGCGTGGGGCCCGCGGCGGCCAGCCGCCCGTGCAGCGGCGCCGCCACCAGGGCGGTCGTCCCGAGGCTGAGCGCGACCCCGGCCGCCGCGGCGACCACGGCCGGGCCCGCCGCGGCGGACAGCGAGGCCGCCGTGCCGAGCAGGAGGGCGGCGTACACCGCCCCGACGGTCGGGGTGATGACCCGGCTGTGCCGGTCGTGCGCGCCACGCCACGCCTCGGACGGGGTGGCCGCCAGCACGGGGTAGACCAGCGAGGAGACCGTGACCTGGAAGCCGAGGTGCGCCCAGGTGGCGGCCAGGAGCACGAGCAGGGAGGTCTCGGCGCTCATCGCAGCCTCACCGGGCCGCGCGCAGCTCGGCCAGCACCGCCCGCGCCGCCCGGTCGCCGCTGACGAGGGCGCCCTGGATGGACGGGGTGTCGCGGTGGTCGCCGCACACGTGCAGCCCGGGCCGCACGCGGGTCGGGCGCCGCAGGTCGTGCGGCGGGGTGGCCGAGGGCAGCGCGTGCGGCACCTCGTGCCGGGCCAGCTCCTGCCACCCCGCGGCCGAGGTGCCGAGCAGCTCGGCGGCGTGGCGGCGCACGGTGGCCTCGGGCACGACCCCGCGGTGGTCCAGCACCACCGAGGCCTGCACCAGGGCCCGTCCGTTGGGGGAGTACGACGGTGCCGCCTGCGACACGACCGCGGTGTTGGCCACGGGGCCGGTCGGGCGGGGCCGGGCGTCGACGTGCAGCAGCCCACCGGTCGCGGGGAGCGACCCCGCCTCGGCGCTCCACCAGTGGGTCACCACGCCGCGGTCGGTGCCGGGCGTGCGGTCCAGCAGCGCCGCTGAGGCCAGCTGGTCGGTGGCGACGACCACCGCGCGGGCGCGGACCGAGCCGGCGGCGGTGCGCAGCCCGCCCGGCTCGAGTGCCTCCACGGGGGTGTCGAGGTGCACGGTCAGGTCCTGCGCGAGCTGGGCCGGCAGGGCCTGCATGCCGCCCGCGGGCAGCGAGGGGCTGCCGTCGAGGAAGGAGCGGACGAGCAGCAGCGCGACCCGTTCGTCGGTGGCACCCTCGCGGTCGAGGACCACGCCGGAGAGGAACGCCTCCAGCACCCGGCGCAGGTCGCCGCGGGCGCCCAGGTCGTCGAGCGCCGCGCGCAGCGAGCGGGTCGGGCGCGTGGCCCGCAGCCGCTCCGCGAGACCCTGCGCGCGCGGGCGCAGCAGGGGCGCCACCCACCGCAGGAGCGGCACCACCTCGCGCAGCCGACGGGCCCCGGCCAGGGCGCTGGGCGCCAGCAGCCCCGGCGCTCGGCGCGGGTCCCCGAGGCGGACGGTGCCGCGCTCGGTGGCCGCGGCGACGCCGGCGGGGAAGGGCTGCAGCCCCAGTGCCGGGACGTCCACCCAGCGGCGTACGGCGGGGTAGGCGGGGTTGAGCAGCTGGAAGCCCCGGTCGAGCAGGTGCCCGTCGACCTCGTCGGTGCGCACCCGCCCGCCGACCCGGTCGGCGGCCTCGAGCACCTCGACGTGCAGCCCGGCGTCGGCCAGGACCCGGGCGCAGCGCAGGCCGGCGAGCCCCGCACCGACGACCGCGACGTCGACCTCGGCTGCGGGGCCGGGGCCGGCGCTCACGCGCGCCGCAGCCGGCGGGCGCCGTCGTCGACGTAGGCGACGACGCGGGAGAAGAGGGCACTGACGGCCGCCAGGTCCGCGGCGACCGGCGCCGGGTCGTCGGCCAGGGCGTACTGCACGGCGGCGACGCCCTCGGCGCCCGCCTCCGCGGCGAGTGCCGCACAGGTGCGCGAGGCGCGGCGCACGGCCATCGGGTCGATGCTCCACGCGGACTCGAAGACGCGGTCGCGGTCGGCGACGCCCTCCTGGCCCGGCAGCTCCCACGCGGTCAGCACGACGGGCAGGTCGACGCTGTCGCACACGACCGCCCACTCACGGCGCACGGGGGAGGAGTCGTCGAGCAGCACCGGCACCGACGCCGCCCGGCCCGCGGTCGGACCGAACTTCTCGGGGTGCCCGAGGTCGGCCTCGTCCTCGGGTGCGAAGAAGGCGTACGACGAGCCGGCGACCCGCGCCAGCTCGTCCCAGCGGCGACGGGCGGGGCTGTAGTAGTGCTCGTGCTGGAAGAGGCCGAAGAGGTGTGCGCGCTCGGCCTTCGCGGCGAACTCGTCCTCGATCGCCCACGACAGGGACAGCAGGGTCTGCTTGGTCAGCCGGTGGGTGGGGATCTCGCGGTGGCGGCGGCGCAGCTCGGCCCAGATGGACCGGGCTCCCGGCTCGCTCTCGCGGCGGCGGGCGGCCAGGACGTCGGCGATCGCGGCGTCGAGGCGGGAGCCGGCGTCGCGCCGGTCCAGGACACCACGGATGCTCTCGACGTCGGCCTCGGCGTAGCGGCGGTGGCCGCTGTCGAGGCGCTCGGGGACGGGGAAGCCGTGGCGCTGCTCCCACATCCTCAGGGTGGCGGGAGCGACGCCGGTGCGTTCGGCGAGGTCCCCGATGCTCAGGGTGGGGGTGGACGATGTGTTCACGTCTGTGATGCTATACCTCAACAGCGTGTTGAGGAACGTGTCAAAGGGGTGGAGTCGGACATGACGAACGACCAGGTCGCGGGTCCCGGACGGCCCGAGCGCGGCGGCTTCCGCGTGATCCACAACCGCTGGACCCGCCCCCGCTCCGAGGAGCCCCGCACGGCCCCGAGCACGGTCCGGATCGTCGCGCCGCGTCGGCGCACCCTCGCGCCCGTGGTCCCGGTCCCGGCGCCCGGTGCTGTCGGCCGGGTCGCGCCGGCCGAGGCGGCCGGCAGCAGTGCCGTGGGTGGGGCGGTCGCCACGATCCCGGTGGTCACTGCCCTGCCGGCACAGGCCTCGGTCGTCATCGGCTCCCACCCCAGCTGCGACGTCGTGCTGCCCGGCCTGCGGGCCCGGCACGCGGTGCTAGGCCACGACCTCGAGGGTCGCCGGGTGCTCAAGGCGCTCGCCGGCGGCTGCCACGTCGACGGCTCGCCCGTCGTCTCGCAGGTGGTCGACGAGGACAGCGACATCCGCGTCGGCGGGCACCGGGTCAGCCTGCGCTGAGCGCGGGCGGCACCAGCCCTCAGGTCTGGTGCACGTAGGAGTCGAGCTGGTCGCGCTCGAACTCCAGCTGGCCGATCTTGGCCTTCACCACGTCGCCGATGCTGACGACGCCCTCCAGGCCCTCCTCGCCCACCACCGGCAGGTGGCGGAAGCGCCGGCGGGTCATCGTCTCCATGACCTCGTCGAGGCCGGCGTCGGGCCGGCACACCTCGACCTCGCGGGTCATGATCGCCCGCACGGTGTTGTTGACCACCGTGCCGTCGTGGTGCAGGTGCCGCACGACGTCGCGCTCGCTGACGATCCCGTCGAGCGTCGAGCCGTCGGCGCTCACCACGACCGCGCCGACGTTGTGCTCGGCGAGCAGGGCCAGGAGGTCGCGGACCCCGGCCTCGGGGGCGATGGACACGACCTCACGGCCACGGTCCTTGGCGGCGAGCACGTCGGCGATCTTCACCCTCCGACCGTACAAGTGACGTGGCTCACGCGTACAGGGCCTGTCCGCGTCCCGTCGGCGGCTCAGTCCCGCGGGCGGCGCGAGCGCAGGTCCGAGACCGACCCGGGACCCGTGCGCGGCTGGTCGGGGTCGTCGCCGTGGTCGTCGGGCAGTCCGCCGAGGAAGGCCATCGCCGCGTCGTGCAGGTGCCCGTTGCTCGCCACCGCGTTGCCGCCCCAGGGTCCGGGGCTGCCGTCGAGGGAGGTGAAGGCGCCCCCGGCCTCGCGGACGATCACGTCGAGCGCGGCCATGTCGTAGACCTCGAGCTCCGGCTCGGCGGCGATGTCGACGGCGCCCTCGGCCACCAGCATGTAGGACCAGAAGTCGCCGTAGGCCCGGGTGCGCCAGCACCGCCGGGTCAGCGCGAGCACGTCCTCGAGGCGGTCGCGGTCCTCCCAGCCCGACAGGGAGGAGTAGGAGAAGGAGGCGTCCTCCAGGCGGCGTACGTCGGAGACCTGCATGCGCGTCGCCTTCAGCAGCGACTTGCCCGTCCAGGCCCCACCGCCGGCCGAGGCCCACCAGCGGCGCTGCAGCTGCGGCGCGGACACCACGCCGACCACGACCTCGTCGTCGACGACGAGGGAGATGAGGGTGGCCCACACCGGGACGCCGCGCACGAAGTTCTTGGTGCCGTCGATCGGGTCGATGATCCAGCGGCGCTGGGAGTTGCCGGTCGTGCCCTGCTCCTCGCCCGTCACGGCGTCGCGCGAGCGGACCCGCGAGAGGGTGCGGCGGATCGCCTCCTCGACGGCCTGGTCGGCGTCGGTGACCGGCGTGAGGTCGGGCTTGCTCATCACGTGCAGGTCCAGCGCCTTGAACCGCGCGGTGGTCAGCGAGTCGGCGTCGTCGGCCAGCAGGTGCGCCAGGCGCAGGTCGTCGGTGAAGTCCGGGCTGGTCGACGAGGAGGGGGCCACGAGCGCACAGGCTAGCCCGCGGCTCACCAGGCGGGTTCGGAGCGCGCCTCGAGCAGCCGTCGGAAGGAGGTGACCCGGTCGGGGTCGACGGCACCGGCGGCCAGCGCCTCGTCCAGGCCGCACTCCGGCTCGTCGGTGCCGTGCGTGCACCCGCGCGGGCACTCCTCGGTCATCTCGTCGAGGTCGGGGAACGCCTCGATGAGGTGCTCGGGCTCGACGTGGGCCAGCCCGAACGAGCGGATGCCGGGGGTGTCGACGATCCACCCGGGCCGACCCCCGTGCTCGGGCAGGGCGAGCAGGTAGGCCGAGGTCGAGGTGTGCCGCCCGCGGCCCGTGACCGCGTTGACGTGCCCGATGGCCCGGCCGGCGTCCGGCACCAGTGCGTTGACCAGCGTGGACTTGCCGACGCCGCTGTGCCCGATCAGCACGCTGGTGCGCCCGGCCAGCTCCTCGCGCAGGGGGGACAGGTCGGCGCCGCGCTCGGTGACCACCCACGGCACACCGAGCGATCGGTACGTCGACAGCAGGGTCTCGGGGGACGCCAGGTCGGCCTTGGTCAGGCACAGCAGCGGGCGCATCTCGGCGTCGTAGGCGGCCACGAGCGCGCGGTCGAGCAGGCCCGGGCGCGGCTCGGGGTCGGCCAGGGCCGTCACGACGACCAGCTGGTCGGCGTTGGAGACGATCACCCGCTCGACCGGGTCGTCGTCGTCGGCGGTGCGCCGCAGGACGGTGGTGCGCTCGGAGACCTCGACGATCCGGGCGAGCGTGCCCTCCTCGCCGGAGACGTCACCGACGACGCGGACCCGGTCGCCGACCACGACGCCCTTGCGGCCCAGGGGGCGCGCCTTGACCGCCATGACGGTGCGGTCCTCGACGAGCAGCGTGAATCGTCCGCGGTCGACGGTCACGACCAGGCCGTCGGTGGCGTCGTCGTAGGTCGGGCGCTCCTTGGTGCGCGGGCGCGTGCGGCGACGGGGACGCTCGTAGTGCTCGTGGTCGTGCGTCGAGTACCGCTCCCGCGCCATGGCTCCCTCAGTCCCGGGGGGCCGTGGGCTCGAAGAGGGCCGACCAGGCCCCGGCGAAGTCGGTGAAGGTCTTGGCGGTGGTGCCGACGTCCTCCACCTCGACCCCGTCGACGGCCGCGCCGACCACGACGCCGGCGTGCGCCATCCGGTGGTCGGCGTACGTGCCGAAGACGCCGCCGTGGAGGCTCGCGGGCCGGAACGACAGGCCATCGGGGTGCTCGGTCACGTCGGCGCCGAGACCGCCGAGCTCGCGGGCCAGGGCGGCCAGCCGGTCGGTCTCGTGGTGCCGGATGTGGCCGACGCCGCGCAGGTGGCTGGGGGAGGCGGCGAGGGCGCACAGCGCGGCCACGACCGGGGTCAGCTCGCCCACGTCGTGCAGGTCGGCGTCGATGCCCTGCAGGGTGCCGGGGGTCGGGCCGGTGACCCGCAGGCCCGCGGTGGTGCGCTCGACGGTGCAGCCCATGTCGGTCAGCAGCCCGCGCAGGGCGTCCCCCGCCTGCGTGGTGGCCTCGGGCCAGTCGCGGACCGTCACGGTGCCGCCGCTGACCGCGGCCAGCGCGAGGAACGGCCCGGCGTTGGAGAGGTCGGGCTCGATGGTGTGGTCGACGGCACGCACCGGGCCGGGGGCGACGGCCCACCGGTTGGCGTCGCTGTCGTCGACCTCGACGCCGTGCGCGCGCAGCACTGCCACGGTCATGTCGATGTGGGGCAGGGAAGGGACGGGCTTGCCGTCGTGGCGGACGTCGACACCCTCGTCGTAGCGGGCGCCGGCCAGCAGCAGGGCGGAGACGAACTGCGAGGAGGCGCTGGCGTCGATCACGACCCGGCCGCCGCGCACCGACCCCGTGCCGTGCAGGCGGAACGGGAGCGAGCCACGGCCCTCGTCGTCCACCTCGACGCCCAGGCTGCGCAGGGCGGTGAGCACCTCGCCGATCGGCCGGCTGCGCATGTGCGGGTCGCCGTCGAAGGAGACGGTGCCCTCGGCGAGCGCCGCCACCGGCGGGACGAAGCGCATCACCGTGCCGGCCAACCCGCAGTCGACGTCGGTGCCGCCGCGCAGCGGCCCGGGGGTCACGGTCCAGTCGTCGGTGGTGGTGTCGACGTGCGCGCCGAGCCCGGTGAGCGCCGCCGCCATCAGCAGCGAGTCACGCGACCGCAGCGCCCGACGTACGACGGAGGGGCCGTCGGCGATCGCGGCCAGCACCAGCGCGCGGTTGGTGAGGCTCTTGCTGCCCGGCAGGGTCACGTCGGCCTCGACGGGGGCGTGCGCGCGGGGCGCGGGCCAGGGGTTCGGCAGCGTGTCGAGGGGCACGCGCGCAGCCTAGTCGGGCCGCGGCGTGCCTCAGCCGATCGGGGAGCGGGCGGCGACCAGGCGCGCCTCGCGCTTGGCGTCCTTGGCCAGGTGACGGGTGCGCCACGCGACGCCCGGCTTGCCGTCGGTGTCGCCGGCGGCGATCACGAGGCCGCCCAGGATGGAGAGGTTCTTGGCGAAGTGCAGCCGCTGCTGCTGCGCGGTCGCCTGGTCGTCGGCAGCCCCGAAGGCGTGACCGGCGGCCGTGGTCGGCACGAGCGAGGCGGCCAGCACCGCCGAGCACAGGCGCGGGGCGCGACCGGTGGCCAGGCCCAGGGCGGCGACGATCTGCACGCCGGCGTTGACCTTCACCAGCGCCTCGGGGTCCTGCGGCAGGACCGGCACGGCCTTGCGGGCGATCGGCCCGACGCGGTCGGTGACCGGCTGGGCCTTGGCGGCCAGGGCACCGCTGTTCTTCAGGGCGTTGGCGGCCCCGACGAAGAAGACGGAGGCGAGCATCGGGCGGGCGATCGTGCGGCTGAGCGACATGCGGGGGTTCTTGCCCCGCTCCTCGGGGTCCCAGTCCGCCTGAGGGGGTGAGGCAGCGCGTGCGGACGCGTCAGGCGAGGGGGACCCGGACCGTCGTGGTGCGGCCGTCGGCCGTCTCCACCTCGAAGGTCAACGTGGTCCGCTGCCCCGGCGCCGGGAGCGCCCGGAAGGTGTACGTGCCGCCGGACAGCGAGCAGCTCGCCGGGCCCAGCGCCAGACCGGCGCAGCGACGGTCCAGGGTCAGGGCCAGCAGCGGCCGGTCGCTGGTGAGCCGGACCCGACCGGTCGTGCCCTCCTCGAGGCCGGCGACGTCGAGCACCACGCGCCAGGAGAGACCCAGGGCGGTCGTCGCCCGGCCCTCCGCGGTCAGCGGCGGGGTCGGCTCGGGCTCAGGTTCGGGCTGGGGCTGGGGCTGGGGCTCGGGCTGGGGCTGGGGCTCGGGCTGGGGCTCGGGTCCGGGCTGGGGCCCCGGTCCGTCGCCCGGCGGCTCCGGTGCCTCCTCGGTCGGGGACTCGTCGCCCGGCGGCGCCTCGACCGGCACCTCGTCCGTCGGCGCGCCGTCCGAGGGCGGCTCGTCGGCGGGCAGCTCCTCCACACCGGGGGCGTCGGGCAGGTCCGTGCCGAACCCGGTGTCGCCCGGCCCGTCGTCCTCCTCGCGGGCCGCGGCCTCGCCGTTGCCGGGCGCGGGCTCACCAGCGGGATCGACGGCGTCGTCCTCGGCTGCGCCGGGGGAGGCCGGTGCCGTGGTCGCAGCCTCGCGCGGGGGGTCGTCGGAGGTGATGGCGACGCCCGCGACCACGCTGCCGCCGACGACGGCGGCGGTCGCCACGCCCGCTGCGGCCGTGGCCGGGAGGTTGGCCAGGGCGAGGTCGCGGATCCGCCCCGGGACGGCGAGCAGCCACCCGGTCCAGCCCACGCCGGTCGCGGCACCCGTCGCAGCGGTGACGGCGACCGCCCCGGACCCGACGTACGCCGCGGCGGCCCCGCCGAGCAGGAGCGGGGCAAGCAGGGCGCCGAGCCCGGAGTTGACCTCGACGAGCTCGAGGTAGATCCCCGCGCAGCGGCGGCAGCCCTCGAGGTGCTCCTCGACCTTGCCGGCGTCGCGGCGCGAGGAGTTGCCGCGGACGTAGGCGCCGAGCCTGCCCTGGGTGGTGCGGCAGTCCTGGTCGTCCGAGCGCGCGGCGTGGGCGGCGAGGAACGCCTCGCGCAGGCCCTCGCGGGCGCGGTAGGCCAGCGCGGCGACGGAGTTGGGGCTCATGCCGAGCAGCGGCGCGACGTCGGCGGGCTTGGCGCCCTCGACCTCGGTGTGCCACAGCACCAGCTGCCAGCGCTCGGGCAGCGAGGCGAACGCCTCGGCCGCCGCCTCGTTCTCGAACCCGGCCACCGCCGTGTCGTGGAAGGGCACCCCGGCGTCGTACGCCGCGATGTCGTCGGTGGGCGTCGCGCGGGCCGTGACCCGGGTGCGGTCGACGTGCAGGCGGCGCAGGGAGGTGAGGAGGTAGGCGCGGAACGCCTCGTCGGGTCCGCCGCCGCGGCGCAGCACCTCCATGACCTTCGCGAAGGCGTCGGAGACCAGGTCCTCGGCGTCCCCGCTGCCCCTCGTGAGCTGCCGGGCCAGGCGCCGGGCGGCCTCGGCGTGGCGCGCGAAGAGCTCGCCGTACGACTCCAGGTCGCCGGCCCGCACGGCTGCGATGAGGTCGGCGTCCGAGCGCTCGAGGAGCAGCGCTGCGGGCGCCTCGGTGGCGCTCACAGAGGTACAACGCGCGACCCGGCGAAAGATCACGACCGCGCCGGCGAAAAAAACTTCGAGGAAGTCGCGAGTTCCGCGTCATGACCCTCCGCGTGGCCCGTCCCCTCGCTGCAGGACCCGCCATGGAGGCGGCGGCCGACGTCCCGGACACACCTGGACAGCGCCGGCGTGCAGACACGAGCGAGACGTGAGGAGACCCGATGGGCAAGCTGGCAGGACTGCTGCGCCGCCCGTCCGCGGACACCGCGTCCCTCGAGCACGCACGGGACGTCGGTCGTCGCCTGGCGGAGGACGGTGCGGGCGTGGGAGAGGCGCTGCGCACCCTCCGGGCCGAGTCGCAGGTGCGGGGTCGGGAGCCCCGGCCGGGGGAGGTGGAGGCCCTCGTGGAGGGATGGGCCGACACCACCCTCGGGCACCTGCACCGGCTCACCTGCGAGGACCCGCTCACGGGCCTCGCCACGATGGCACACCTGCGCACCAGGGTGGCCGAGCAGCGGCGCGCGGGGCTCGACCCCGCGCAGGCTCACGCCCTGGTGGTCGTGACGCCGGGCGGTCCTGGGGGGGACCGCCCGGCGTCCGACACCCCGGAGGGGTCCGGTCCGCCCGGGGCGGCCGCGGAGGGAGGGGCTCTGGGGAGGGCCCTCTCGTGCGCCGCCCTGGGCGAGCGGGTGCGGGTCGTGTTCGGCGGTGGGGAGACCGTCGCGCACACCCACACCGGACGGGTCGTCGTGCTCGCCGACAGGGACCACCGGCTGGAGGGGCTGGTGGCGCTGCTGCGGCGGCTGCTCGAGGACGACGGCTGGGAGGCCGACGTGCGGGTCCACCCGCTCCCGGAGGGGGAGCTGGAGCTGGTCCTGCTGCTCGAGCGGTTGGACGTCGGGTAGGAAGCGCTGGTCCGCCGGCTGGCTAGGTTGGTCGGGTGGAGCGATTCCTTCTCGGGGACCTGCTGGTGCTGCGCGACCTCGACCACGACGCGGCTGCCGACGGGGAGGGAGTCCCGTCGGTGCCGCTCATGGCCGGCGTGCCGTTGCGCTCCCTCGCGAGCTTCTCGCTCGGGGGCCACACGTGCCGCTCGGGACTGGCTGATGCGCCCGGCGCGGCCGTGGCCGGGAAGCAGCTCCCGCAGCCCGTGGTCCTGGAGGTCTCCGAGTGCCCGGTGTCCATCTGGCGCCTGCCCGAGTGGCACGTCGGTGACTGGACCGTGGTGCACCTCGTGCTCGTGACCCGCGACGGTGCCGAGGTGCCGCGCGCCGTCCATCGCGAGGTGCTGGGGCGGCTGCAGGTCGAGCACCAGGGGAGCGTCCTGCCGCAGGCCGGTGGAGGCTCGTTCGGCGGCGGTCCCCTCGTGCAGGTCACGGCCGAGCTGCCTGGGAGGCCGTCGGACGTCGAGGTGTCTTTGCAGCCGCTCACGCGTCCTGGGGAGACGTGGGAGCCGGTGCGTCTGTGAGCACCGGTGGCAGTAGCAGCGTCCCAGGCCGTGGGAGTGCGCCTGAGTGTGGCGCGCCCGGCGATCGAGTCGTCCACATGACGCGTCGCGATCCCTTGCCTGTCGAACACATGTTCGATAGCATGAGTCATGGACTCGGCCACCTTCGCGACACCCCTCGCCGCTGACCTGCGGGAGCAGGTGCTGGCGCTGGCGGGTGCGGTGGGAGACCTGGAGGCGGACCAGCGCGACGTCGCTGCGGTGGATCTGCTGGGCGAGCTGGAGTCGTTGAAGAACACGGTCGCAGCTGCGCAGGCCCGCTTGTCCGTGCTGCTGCAGGACACCCGTGTCGCGCAGCGGTCGCACCAGCCGGTGGCGATGCGCGAGCGCGGGATCGGTGCCGAGGTCGCGCTGGCGCGGCGGGAGTCGCCGCACCGGGGCGGCATCCACCTGGGGTTGGCGGTGGTTCTGTGCGCCGAGCTGCCGCACACGTTGGCGGCGATGGAGGCGGGCTGGTGCTCGGAGTGGCGCGCGGTCCAGGTCGCGCAGGGCACGGCGTGCCTGTCGCTGGCCGACCGCAAGGCCATCGATGCGGAGCTGATGGCCGACCCGTCGACCACGCGGGGCTGGGGTGATCGTCGGTTCCGGGCGGAGGTGGACCGGCTGGCGTACGTCGCGGACCCGGTGGCCGCGGTCGAGCGCCGGGCGAAGGCTGTGGCGCAGCGGCACGCCAGTCTGCGACCGGCGCCGGACGGGATGACGAGGTTCTCGGCGGTGCTGCCGCTGGAGCAGGGTGTGGCAGTGCACGCGACGCTGGGCCGTGCGGCTGACGTCGCGCGGGCTGCGGGGGATGAGCGGTCCCGGGGGCAGGTGATGGTCGACGCGCTGGTCGCCGCGGTCCTCGGGGGTCGTGCCGACGGGCAGCCGCGGCGGAGTTCGGTGGTCGAGTCGGTGGCTGCTCGCGCGGGCACCTGGGACCAGACGGTCGTCCCGACCGCAGTGGGGGCACCGGTGGTGCCGGTCGCGGTGCAGGTCGTCGTCTCGGACGCGACCCTGCTGAACCTGCCCGGAAAGTCGGGCGACGAGCCGGGCTGGGTCTCGGCTCCCGGCGTGACACCGGTGCCGCTGCCGGCCGACGACGTGCGGGACCTGGTCGCCCGCGCCCAGGAAGCAGGGCTGGCCAGCCTGCGCCGGCTCTACGCCGACCCCGACGGGCAGCTCCTGGCCATGGACTCCCGCTCCCGCGTCTTCCCGGCCGGTCTCGCGCAGTTCCTGGCCACACGCGATCGGTGCTGCCGCAGGCCGTACTGCGACGCTCCCGTCCGCCACCGCGACCACGTCCGGCCCTGGGCCGACGGTGGCCGGACGACCGCCGAGAACGGGCAGGGGTTGTGCGAGGCCTGCAACCAGGCCAAGGAAGCCAGCGCCTGGGCCGCCCAGGTCGCCGACACCGACCCGCACACCGTCGAGACCACGACCCCCACCGGCCACCGCCACCGGTCACGGGCACCGGGACTGCCACCACCGCGCGACCACGCTTCTCTCATCGAGGTCCGACTCGCCGACTTCCTCCTGAGCGCCTGACCGGCGCGCCCGACGTAGGAGCATGCCGACGTGAGCTTCTGGACGCCCGGGACCCAGATCGCCTGGCGCTACGGGCACCCAGGCGGGCACGACCTCGACTTCGTGGCACCGCTCACGGTCGTGCGCGACGACGCGGAGGTACTGGCGGCCTGGTTGGCCGTGGGCAGCCCGGTCCTGAAGGTGGTGCGCGCCGACGGGCGCGACCTGCGCGACGGTGGCGAGGACGCGTTCACCGCGCCGCGTCGTCGAGTGGCCTCCACCTGGAGCGGCTACTCCGTGCTGCGGGTGCTCCCGAAGGCCAGACCCTGGTCGGTGTGGCACTTCTTCCACGGGGTGACCGGTGCCTTCGAGGGCTGGTACGTCAACATCGAGGACCCGCACGTGCGCTGGGGTCGCACGACCCGCAGCCGCGACCACCTCCTCGACGTGTGGGTGGAGCCGGACCGCAGCGTGGTGCGCAAGGACGAGCACGAGCTCGAGGCCGCCGTCCGGGCCGGGCGCTACACCGACGCCGAGGCTGATGACATCCGCACCGTCGCCGCGGAGGTCGAGGACGTCGTCGCTGCGTGGGGCTCGCCGTTCTGCGACGGCTGGGAGCACTTCGTGCCCGACCCGCGCTGGACGGTCCCGGTCCTGCTCGACGAGCCGCCGCTGTCGAGATGCAGCGAAGATTGACGAACCTCTCGCGGGCCACGTTGACGAAGTCGGCCGCCCGGCAGTCGCTCGTCAAGGTACGGCGGGAACGGATCGCGGACACCGGGACGCCTGATCTGGAGCTCATCGACTTGATGGGCGAAGCCGGCGCGCGGGCTCGAGTCCCCTACTGCTGGTCCCGGCGGCCGTCGCTGTTGGCGCGGAGAGAGCGGGCCGCCGGCGTGGGGTAGCCACGCCGGACGGCCCGCTCGAGGAGTCCCAAGGATGCTCGCAGCGCCTTCTCGTCGATCACCGGGAAGATGGGCTTCCACTCCTCGGCCGCGCCGGACCAGTCGCAGTAGGAGGTGACGGTGGTGCCGTCGGGATGGGGAGCCAGCTCGTAGCCGTACACATGCCCGATCGGGGGTTTGACGGTTCCCTCGATCGTCCACTCGATGTGCTCGGGCGCCCGGATGCGGGTGATGACCACGCGGACGTCGTAGGTGCCCAGCGGCACGTCGCCGAGGGCCTCGCGGTCCATGTGGACGACGAACGCGTCACCCACTCGTGCTACGGGGGCGCCGGACGCTCCTTGCAGCATGCCGCTGGAGTCGATGGCGACGTGGCCGTCGGGGTCGGCAAGGACGTCGAAGATCGCCTGCGGTGAGGCGGGCAGGGTTCGGTGCGCTGAGATCCGCTCGGCCATGGTGGTGTCCTTCCCCGTCTTCATTGCCCTGTCTTCATCGGCGGCCGGTGGCCGAGGCGAACCCCAGCCAGGTGTGCCGGTTCCGCCACCAGCACCAGCCGACCTTCGGAGCGTCTCTGCGTGCCGGTCCATCATGTCCGGTGCCGCCGCTGATCCACAGCGCCGGCGTGCGGGAGTCGTAGCCCTTGGGCTTCGGCTTCCGCGAGCCGATGCACATGAAGCACCGGTTCGGCACGAGGACCTCTGGCTCCTGGAGCAGCCAGCTGATGCCTTCGCTGATCGTCAGCGGCGTGCGCCCTCGCTGAGCGATCGCGGGAGCCGCCTCCTCAGGGCTCCAGTTCAGCATGTCGTCGCCTCGGTCGATCCCGGTCACCACGTACAGCGGCCGGTCCGGGATCACCAGGTCCGGAGTGGGGCGGAACTCGTCGAGGTCGGTCATGTCGTGGACGACGAAGCCCTGCTTGCCCTGCCTGCTGAGCAGGGGTGCGAGCGTGCTGGGGGGCGCCAGCGCCGGGTGCACGGCCAGCACGCCGTCGGGGTGGCCGTCCACCTCGGCCACCCACCCGGCGAGGTCGGCCGGCGTGACGTCGGCGATGGCGGGCAGGTCGAGGTCGATCAGGTGCTGGAGCTGATCTGTCAGGGTCATCGGTCTGCTTTGACGTCGGATGAGGCCAGGACTTGCCTCAGGGTGGAGGGGGTCTGTCGAGGCGTGGGTTCCTATGGCCGAAGTCCTCCTCGGGAGCGGGTGACGGTCGCACGGCTGGGCGACGGCGGTGTCAAGGTCGCGGTGAACCGGCCCAGCGCCATCTCGACGTACCGGGTGAGGTGGAGCCGCCGCAGGAACGCCTCGTCGTGGCTGGCGACGAGCAGCGCGCCACGGAAGTTTTCCAGCGCGCTGACGAGCTGGTCGATGCTGGCGAGATCGAGGTTGTTGGTCGGTTCGTCGAGCATCAGCAGCTGCGGGGCCGGCTCGGCCAGAAGCAGTGCGGCCATCGCGGCACGGAACCGCTCGCCACCCGAGAGGGTCGAGGCCTGCTGGTCCGCGGCGCGTCCTTGGAAGTGGAACCGGGCCAGGCGTGCCCGGCGCCGGTTCTCGTCCGAGGCCGGGGCAAAGCGTGCGACGTTCTCGACGACCGACAGGCCGTTGTCAACGATGTCGATCCGCTGCGGCAGCAGCCGGGCCGGCACGCGTAGCTCGCACACGCCGGCCGGCTCCAGCTCGCCCGCGATGGTGTGCAACAAGGTGCTCTTGCCAGAGCCGTTGGCGCCTACCAGGGCGATCCGCTCCGGGCCGCGCACCTCCAGACTGCCACGCACGCCGTTGCGCAGCACGACGTCCTGCAGCCGCAGCACCACGCGACCTTCCGGCAGCTCGGCGCCGGGCAGGTCGATCCGGATCGGGGCATCGTCCCGGACTCCGTCCTCGGCCTCCGCGAGTCGTTCTCGCGCCGAGGTCAGGCGCTCCTCGTGCATGAGGCGGTGCTTGCCCGCAGACACCTGGGCCTCGCGCTTGCGGGCGCCCATGACGATCTTCGGCTCACGCTTGGTGTCCCACATCTTCTGGCCATACCGCCTGCGCCGGTCGAGCTTGATGTGGGCCGCCGCGAGCTCGCGCCGCTGACGTCGGACATCGGCCTCGGCGACGCGGACCGCCCGTTCCGCGGCTTCCTGCTCCAGCGCCAGCGCCTCCCGATAGGCCGCGAAGTTGCCTCCGTACCAGTCGATCTGGCCGTCGCGCAGGTCGCCGACCTGGTCGACGTGTTCGAGCAGCTGCTCATCGTGGCTGACCACAACGAGCGCGCCGCGGAAGGACCGCACCGCCTCGACGAGCCGGGCCCGCCCGGACCGATCGAGGTTGTTCGTCGGTTCGTCGAGCAGAAGGACATCTGGCTCGTGCAGCAGCTCGGCCACCAGCCCGAGCAGGACGGCTTCGCCGCCGGAGAGCTCACCGATCCGCTGATCAAGCCCGCACTCCAGTCCGAGGCGCTCGAGCAGCGCGTGCGCCCGGTCCTCGATGTCCCAGGCGTCGCCGATCGTCTCCAGGACCGGTTCCGAGACGTCGCCGGCCTCGACGGCGACCAGGGCTCGGCGTACGTCGGCGATGCCCAGGAGCTCGTCGACACGCGCATCGACGCGCAGGGGCAGGTCCTGGCGCAGGTAGCCGAGCGAGCCGGCACGCCGGATCGAACCCCGGTCTGGGCGAAGTTGGCCGCTCAGGAGCCGGAGCAGGGTCGACTTGCCAGAGCCGTTGCGACCGACGATGCCGACGCGGCCGGCGTCCACGGCGAAGGACAGACCGGCGAAGACGGGCGTCCCGTCGGGCCAGGCGAAGTGGAGGTCGGAGACGGCGACGGAGACGGCGGACGATCTAGTGGACATGGCTGCTCCTGAGACGCGTGAGGACGGGCACGACGGCGATCGAGGCGGCGTCTCAGAGGAGCAAGGGCGTTCTCCGTTCGGGCGATCAGGAAGTCGGGGCGCGCAGGCCGGTGCTTCGGCGTCGGCCGACCCGCACGACAGCATTGTACGTCGTACACTGTACCTTGTAAACCATAATTGTGCGAGAATGTCCCAGTGACCTCCAACAGCACAGGAACCGGGCAGCCCAGCCGCACCCTGGCGCTGCTGTGGGGCGAGCCGTCGACGGCGAGGCGGCGCAAGGGCCCGGCGCGGTCGGTCGACGTCACTCAGGTGGTCGACGCTGCGCTGGTGCTGGCCGACGAGCACGGCCTGGCCGCAGTCACGATGCGGGCCGTGGCCGAGCGCGTGGGGGTTTCGGCGATGTCGGTGTACACCTATGTGCCCGGCAAGCCGGAGCTCCTAGACCTGATGGTCGACGCCACCTACCACCGGATGGCCCGCCCGACCTGGGGCGGCCAGTTGTGGCAGGACCGGCTGACCCTCGTCGCGGAGTCGAACCGCGATCTCCTGACCACCCATCCGTGGCTCACCGAGGTGGCCGGTCTGAGCCGCCCGCCGGTGGGGCCGGGGGTGATGGCGAAGTACGAGCACGAGCTCGCGGCCTTCGACGACACCGGCCTCTCCGACGTGGACACCGACGCGGCGCTGACCTACCTCCTCGGCTTCGTGCAGGCGCACTGCCGCGCGGCACACGACGCCGCCCGGGTCACCACCGACACGGCGATGAGCGATGCGGAGTGGTGGGCCACCAACCAGCCCATTCTGGCCCGCGTCCTCGACCCCGGCGCCTACCCGCGCGCCGTGCGCATCGGTGCGGCTGCCGGCGAGGCGCAGGGCAGCGCGTGGAACGCCGACCGGGCCTGGCGGTTCGGGCTTGCCCGCACGCTGGACGGCCTGGCCGCCCTGATCCGCGACGGCACGTGAGGCACGCGCTCATCTGTCGAGGGGTGGAGCGTGTGGAGCGTGACGAGCCACGAAGTCCTGCGCGATCGGTGATCCTCGGCGCTCACCCTCGGCCGGCGCCACCGAATCTCCACTGGCCAGTAGATCGTGACCTTGACAGCGAGTTGTCGATGTTCGCTGCATCTCGACAGCCGCCCGCCGACCGCCCGCGGCCCTAGGCTGGGCCGCATGTGCGGCCGCTACGCCTCCAGCAGGCGCCCCGAGGACCTGGTGGAGGAGTTCGAGGTCGACCAGCCGGTGCTGGAGACCGCGCTGGAGCCGGACTACAACGTCGCCCCCACCAAGGACGTGTACGCCGTCCTCGAACGTCCCGCGAACGGTGACGAGCGGCCGCAGCCCGAGCGCCAGCTGCGCGTGCTGCGGTGGGGTCTGGTGCCGTCGTGGGCCAAGGACCCGACGATCGGCAACCGGATGATCAACGCCCGCGTGGAGACCGTGGCCGAGAAGCCGGCGTACAAGCGGGCCTTCGCCAAGCGCCGCTGCCTGCTGCCGGCCGACGGGTACTTCGAGTGGTACCCGACCGACCAGCGCACGAAGGCCGGCAAGCCGCTGAAGCAACCCTTCTTCATCCGCCCGAAGGACCACGGCGTGCTGGCGATGGCCGGGCTCTACGAGATCTGGCGCGACCCGACGCGGGCCGACGACGACCCGCACCGCTTCCTGTGGACCGCCACGGTCATCACCACCGACGCCGAGGACGACCTCGGCCACATCCACGACCGGATGCCGATGATGGTCGAGCGCGACCGGTGGTCGGCGTGGCTCGACACCAGCGCCGGGCCCGAGGACCTGCGCGACCTGCTGCAGCCGGCGGCTCCCGGACGGTTGGAGGCCTACCCCGTCCCGCCGCTGGTCAGCAACGTCCGCAACAACGGTCCCGAGCTGGTCGAGCCGCTGCCGCTCGAGGACGCAGCCGAGGGGGGAGCGGAGCGATGACGGGCGACGAGCGCGAGGTCGCCACCCCCCACGGCCCCGGGCGTCTCGTGACCACCCGCGCCCGCGGCGCCTCGGCGACCCTGCTGCTCAGCCATGGCGCGGGCGTCGGGATCGACACCCGCGACCTCGAGGTGCTGGCCGAGTGCCTCCCGCGGCAGGGCATCACGGTGGCCCGTTTCGAGCAGCCGTGGCGGGTCGCCGGCCGCAAGGTCGCCACCGCCCCGCCGACCCTCGACGACGGGCTCCGCGCGGCCGCGGCTGCGCTGCGCACCCGCACCCCGCTCGTGGTCGGTGGGCGCTCGGCCGGCGCGCGGTCCGCGGCGCGGTGCGCCGGCGACCTGGGTGCCGTCGGCTGCCTGGCCCTGGCCTTCCCGCTGCACCCACCGGGGAAGCCGGAGAGGAGCCGGCTCGCCGAGCTCGCGGCCTCCGGCGTACCCACGCTCGTGGTGCAGGGGGAGCGCGACACGATGGGGCGCCCCGAGGAGTTCCCCGACCCGCTGCCCGACCACGTCGACCTCGCCGTCGTGCCGGGGGCCGACCACGGGCTGAAGGTCCCGAAGCGGGGTGACCTGTCCCAGGACGACGCCCTCGCCCTGCTGGTCGAGGCCACCCTGGAGTGGCTGGTGCGCGAGGTCCTGCCCGGCTGAACGAGGACTCCGGGTGAACACCGGGGGAATGCCTGCGCACATCGCTGACGTTGGACCCGTCGTGATGGCACTGCTGGAACCGACGACCGAGCGGGTGGACCCTGCCGCCGCGCGCGTCGAGCCGGACTCGCCGGGGCTAGGCTGGGACGCGATGACTGAGACCCTGCCGCCGGACGAGCCGGTGGACCGCGAGACCGAGACCGACGCCGAGCGCTCGGCCCGGTTCGAGCGCGACGCGCTGCCCTTCCTCGACCAGCTCTACTCCGCCGCGATGCGGATGACCCGCAACCCGGCCGATGCCGAGGACCTGGTGCAGGAGACCTTCGCCAAGGCCTACTCCTCCTTCCACCAGTTCAAGCCGGGCACGAACCTCAAGGCCTGGCTCTACCGCATCCTCACCAACACCTTCATCAACAGCTACCGCAAGAAGCAGCGGCAGCCGCAGCAGTCGATGTCGGAGGACGTGGAGGACTGGCAGCTCGCGCGGGCGGAGTCGCACACCTCGACCGGCCTGAAGTCGGCCGAGACCGAGGCGCTTGAGCACCTCCCCGACAGCCAGGTCAAGGACGCCCTGCAGCGGCTGCCCGAGGAGTTCCGCCTGGCGGTCTACCTCGCCGACGTCGAGGGGTTCGCCTACAAGGAGATCGCCGAGATCATGGACACCCCCATCGGCACCGTGATGTCGCGGCTGCACCGAGGGCGCCGCCAGCTGCGCGACATGCTCACCGACTACGTCCGGGCCAACGACCTGCTGCCCGCCTCGAGCCTTCCCGGGGAGGGATCGTGAACCAGCACACCCACGACCACGACGACCGCGAGCCCAGCGCCAGCGAGTGTGCGGACTTCCTCGAGCAGATCGTCTACTTCCTCGACAACGAGCTCGACACCGCCGACTGCGCCGCGGTGCGGGTGCACCTCGACACCTGCAACCCCTGCCTGGAGAAGTACGACCTCCAGCGCACGGTGAAGTCCCTCGTCGCCCGCTCGTGCTCCGAGGCCGCTCCGGCCGACCTGCGCGCCCGCGTCATGATGCGCGTCCAGCAGGTGCAGGTCGAGATCCGCGAGGGCTGATCCCCGGACCCGATTTCTCCTCCGGGACCCGACCTGGGAGACTGACCGCTGGCCTGGGCACGGGCCGATGACCTACCGCTAGGAGAAACCCCATGGGCAAGACCGGTCGCAAGCGCCGCGCTCGCAAGAAGAAGGGCGCGAACCACGGCAAGCGCCCCAACGCCTGAGCGCCAGCGCCAGGTACGCCGAACCCCCGGACCCGTCAGGGCCGGGGGTTCCGTCGTCCCCGGGAGAGGTGGTCAGAGCCGGGACATGAACCTCTCCGCGTCCACCACGACCCGCGTCACCTCGCCGGTCGCCACGACCTTGCCGGGCCGCCCGGCCGGCGTGTCGGCGGCGTGCCGCGCGGCGACGGTGAGCCGGTGCAGCCGCCCGTCGACGTACGTCGTCGACGCGGTGACCTCGAGGACGGCTCCCACGGGGCTCGGTGCCTGGTGGTCGAGCTCGACGCGGGTGCCGACGCTGGTCGACCCCGGCTCGAGGTCCGGCTCGAGCGCGGCGCACGTGGCGGCCTCGAGCCACGCCAGCAGCCGCGGGGTGCCGAGCACCTCCAGGCTCCCCGAGCCGACGGCCCGGGCGGTGTCGTCGGGCCCGACGGTGAAGGTGAGGGTCGTCTGACTCTGCCCGCTCATGCGTCTCCTTGCAGGTGGGTGTCCAGGTCACGGCCGAAGGACCACAACGGCTTGCCGGGGTGCACGTCCCAGTCGCGCTCGGGCAGCCGGGTGAACCCGTGCCGCGCGTAGAGCCGGTGTGCCGCGGTCATGTCCGGCAGCGAGCACAGGACCACGGCGTGCGCGCCGGCGGTGCGGTAGTGGGCCAGCACGTGCTCGACCAGCGACGTGCCGATCCCGCGCCCCTGCGCGGCGGGAGAGACCGAGAGCATCCGGAACTCGCCCTCGCCGTCGCGGGAGACCTCGCGCCAGGGCGAGCCGGGCGGGCAGGTGGTCACGCTGCCCAGGACCTGCCCGGTCTCCTCGTCGACGGCCACCCACAGCTCGGCCTGCTCCGCGCGCGCGGCGGCGTCGCGCAGCTGGGCGAGGTAGGGGTCGTCGGGACCCAGCGTGAACGGCGCGTACGCCGCCACGGTGATCTCCCCGACGACCGGCAGCTCCTCGGGTCGGGCCAGCCTGATCCGGGCGCTGGGTGCCGCGCTCAAATGCCCAGCGTGGCGCGCGGGTAGGCCGCGTTCACGTCGGTCATCACGTTGACGAGGTAGGGCACCCCCGAGGCGAACGCGCGGTCGAGCGCGGGCCCGATCTGGCGCGGGTCGGTCACGGTCTCGCCCGCGCCGCCGAGCGCCTTGACGATCTCGTCGTAGCGCGTGGGGGCCAGGTCGGCGGCCACGTCGTAGCCGTAGAGCATCTGCATCGGGCCCTTCTCCAGGCCCCAGGCGGAGTTGTTGCCCACGACCATGACGACGGGCAGGTCGTGCCGCACCAGGGTGTCGACGTCCATCAGCGAGAAGCCGGCCGCGCCGTCGCCGAGCAGCAGCACGACCTGCGAGGAGGGACGCGCGACGCGAGCGGCGATCGCGGCACCGAGCCCGGCGCCGAGGCAGCCGTAGGGGCCGGGGTCCAGCCACCCGCCGGGCCGCTGCGGCTCGACGAACTTGCCCGCGAAGGACACGAAGTCACCGCCGTCGCCGATCACGACCGCGTCGTCGGCGAGCCGGGGGACCAGCTCGCCGTAGATGCGCGCCGGATGGACCGGGTCGGCCTCCGCGGCGAGCAGCTCGGCGTCGCGCGCGGTCGCCGCCTTCACGGTCTCCTGCAGCGAGGACACCCACCCGGCGTACGACGCCTGGCCGGCCTTCTCCACGGCCGCGAGGATCCCGTCCAGGCACGCGGTGAGGTCGCCCGAGGCCCGGCCGGCCAGGGTGGCGTGCCCGGACAGCTGCCCGGGGGAGTCCGCGACGTGCACGACCTTTGCGGGCTCGGTGCCCTGCCCCTTGTCCGGCCCAGCGCCCCCGAAGACACCGAAGCCCAGCCGGAAGTCCAGCGGCGTGCCGACGACGACGACCAGGTCGGCGTTGCCGAGCGCCTGCCCGCGGGCCTTGGTCACGAGCAGCGGGTGGCCGCCGGGCACGAGACCGCGGCCCATGCCGTTGGTGATGGTGGGGATGCCCAGCGCCTCGACCAGGCGCAGGGCCGCCTCCTCGGCGTGGTCGGCCCAGACGTCGGTGCCGAGCACGAGGACCGGGCGCTGGGCGGCGACCAGGAGGGCGGCGATCGCCTCGAGGGCGTCGGTGTCGGGGTCCGCGCCGCGCACGTGGCCGCCGGCGGCGACCTCGCCGGCCGAGGAGCCGAAGAGCTCGTCCATGGGCACGTCGACGAAGACCGGGCCCCGGTGCGACGAGCGCGCCACGGTGAAGGCCTCGTGCATCCCGCTCAGCATGTCGCCGGCCGTGGGGATGGTGCGCGCGAGCTTGGAGACCGGCGCCAGGATCGGCGGCTGGTCCAGCTCCTGCAACGCACCGCTGCCCCAGCGGCTCTGCGGCGCGCGGCCGCCGAGCACGACCATGGGGGAGCCGGCGAACTGGGCCTGCGCGATGGCGCTGGTGCCGTTGGTGACGCCCGGGCCGGCGGTGAGCACGGCCAGACCGGGGACGCGGGTCAGCTTGCCGGTGGCCTCGGCCGCGAACGCCGCGGTCTGCTCGTGCCGCACGTCCAGCAGCCGCATCGGCGGGTCGGCGTGGACGGCGCCGTCGTAGAGCGGGAACACGTGGGCTCCCGACAGGGTGAACATGGTCTCCACGCCGTGGGCCCGGGCCACGGCGACGGCCAGCGCGCCAGCGTGGCCCTCGAGGTGCGTCATGTGGCGCAGGTTACCCGGCGGTCACCCGCGGGGGCGGGTCGTTCAGCGCTCGGGAGCCAGGGACCAGGGGTTGGAGCGGCGCAGCGCCTCCACCAGCACCAGCAGCAGGTCGCTGCGCACCGCCGGCGGGCGCGGGCCGATGGCGAGGTGGAGGTAGAGCGAGCGCAGGAACGCCTCGGGGTGGGCGGAGCGGGCGTAGGGGTCGGCGTCCTCGCCGGGGCCGTGCGTGGCGGCCGCGGCCACCCGGTTGATCCAGGGCTCGACCACCCCCAGCGGCACCAGGTCGCGGCGCAGCACCTCGATGACCGCCACCGCCAGCCGGTCGGGCTCCCCGCTGGACCAGGTGGTGGTGGTGGGGGTCAGCAGCCGGTCGGCGACGACGTCGAGCAGCACCGTCAGCTCGGGCGTGTGCAGGTGCGGGGAGCAGGCCAGCGTGCCGAGCGCGTCGGCACCGTGGGCCACCGCGTGGGCCCAGCCCTTGCCGGGCACGAAGCCGCGCAGGTCCTGCTCGCGCAGCAGCCAGGTGGCCAGCCGGTCGCCCCACTCGAGGATCTTGCCGCCGGGGACCAGCGGACGCTGGTTGTCACGCGCCACGCAGGCCCCGAGCACCAGGGCGGAGAAGGAGCGGCGGAACACCGAGTCGTCGCCGGACCCGCCGAGGCCGGTCGACAGCCCCGCGGCCATCCCGTCGCCCAGACCGCCCAGCAGGTCGTCGTAGATCCCGCGCGAGACCCAGGTCGCGAGCGTGGGGAAGGCCGTCCCGTCGCGCAGCACCGGGTCGGGGTCGCCGAGCATCCGGGTCAGCTCGGCGGTGAGGTCGCCGAGGGGTCGGTCGGTGGGCACCGCCATGTCACTGGCCAGCACCTGTTCCCAGTAGTCGTAGCCCCCCGAGACGCGCCCCGTCATGGCGCAGATCCTGCCACCTCCGACCGACAGGGCCGACAGGGGAGGGGGCCGGTCTACGCTCCCCGCGTGACCTCGTTGACCGAGCTGGTGCGCAGCCACACCGACCTCGACGCCGACGACGTCGCCTGGCTGCAGCTGCTCATGGCGGACTGGCAGATCATCGCCGACCTCTCCTTCGCCGACCTCGTGCTCTGGCTGCCCGACAAGGGCGGCTCCGGCTTCTGGGCGGCGGGCCAGATGCGTCCCACGACCGCCCCGACGGCGTACGTCGACGACGTGATCGGCACCTTCGTCCCGGTCGGCCGGCGTCCGCTGCTCGACCAGGCGCTCGCCGAGGGCCGGCTCGTCCGCGAGGGCGACCCGGAGTGGCGCGACGAGGTGCCGGTGCGGGTCGAGACGATCCCCGTGCGCCACCGCGACCGGGTCGTGGCCGTCGTGGCCCGCAACACCAACCTGCTCGGTGTGCGGACGCCGAGCCGGCTGGAGCTGTCCTACCTGCAGACCGCCGCCGACCTGACCCGGATGATCGCCGCGGGCCGCTTCCCCGCGACCGGCCAGCGCAGCGACCACGCCGACTCGCCCCGCGTGGGCGACGGGTTCGTGCGCGTCGACGCCGAGGGCCGGGTCGTGTACGCCAGCCCCAACGCCCAGTCGGTCTTCCGCCGGCTCGGGCTCAACGGCGACCTGGCGGGGCACCGGCTCACCGACCTGACCCGCTCCCTGGTGCCCTCGCGCCGGCGTCCCGACGAGGAGACGCTCAGTGCGGTGATGGGCGGGCGGGCGCACCGCGACACGGAGTTCTCCACCGACGGGGTCGCGCTGATCGCCCGGTCGATCCCGCTGCGCCCCGAGGGGGAGCACATCGGGGCGCTCGTGCTCGTGCGCGACGTCACCGACCTGCGCCGCCGGGACCGGGAGCTGATCACCAAGGACGCCACGATCCGCGAGATCCACCACCGGGTGAAGAACAACCTGCAGACGGTCGCGGCCCTGCTGCGCCTCCAGGCGCGCCGGATCGATGCCCCGGAGGCCAAGGCGGCCCTGGAGGAGGCGGTGCGCCGGGTCGGATCGATCGCCATCGTCCACGAGACGCTGAGCCAGGCCGTGGAGGAGGACGTCGACTTCGACGAGATCGCCGACCGGCTCTGCGGCATGGTCAGCGAGGTCAGCGCCACCGCCGGCCAGGTGCGGATCGAGCGGCGGGGGAGCTTCGGACGGCTGCCCTCGGAGACCGCCACCCCGCTGGCGATGGTGCTCACCGAGGTGCTGCAGAACGCCGTCGAGCACGGCTACCCGGGTGAGCGGGCCGGGTCGATCGAGGTCTCCGTGCGGCGCACCGGCGGCCGGCTCGAGGTCGCGGTCGTCGACGACGGACGCGGCCTGCCCGACGACTTCACCCTCGACGGGTCGACCAACCTCGGGCTCTCGATCGTCCGCACGCTCGTGGAGTCCGAGCTCGGGGGCAGGCTCGCGCTCGGCCCCGCGAGGGCGGGTCGTCCCGAGGCCGGGACGCGGGCGGCCATCGACGTGCCGCTGGAGTGAGGGTCGGACCCGGGCTCAGGCGGTGCGGACGCGGGCCCGCGCCGTACGCCGCTTGAGCGCGCGACGCTCGTCCTCGCTGAGACCGCCCCAGACACCGTGATCCTGGCCGGCCTCGAGGGCCCACTGCAGGCACTGCTCGCGCACGTCGCAGCGGCGGCAGACCTGCTTGGCCTCCTCGATCTGGAGGATCGCAGGGCCCGTGTTGCCGATCGGGAAGAAGAGCTCGGGGTCCTCGTCGAGGCAGGCGGAACGGTGGCGCCAATCCATGGCTGGGGTATCCCTCTTTCCTTCTACGTCCGGGCAAGCCAGGGGTGGCAGGGCCTGCGGCGCTCCTGTCGCGCGGTCCGTCGGCGGGCCTGTGGGCATGCCAGGACGGACTCCGTCGCGAGCGCAGCGACCAGCGTGGCAATGATTGGACCGTTAAACAAGACCTTTCGACCGCCCATCCTGGTCTGCTACGTCACAGCGGCGGATCACCCCTGCAGGCCGCGCGACGTGCTATCCGCGGGTACCCGCCCGGTCCCCGAGCGGGACGGAGGGAGCGACACGGAGCGCCTAGGCTTGGCAGGTGACCTCACAGGTGCCCCCGACCGAGCCCGCCCCGACCTCCGGGGCCCGGCCCGCCCCGCTCGTCGTGGCGGCGTCGCTGGCGGGGGTGGAGGGCGCCGCTCTGCTGCTGCTGGCCGCCCTGGAGGCTGCCAGCATCGAGTCCGAGCGGCTCTCGCTCGGACTGTCCACCGCGGTCTTCTTCCTGCTGGTGGGCGCTGCCGTGCTGTCCTGCGCCTGGGGGCTGTTCCGGATGGCCTCGTGGTCGCGCGGCCCGCTGCTGCTGACCCAGCTCATCGCCCTGGGCCTGGCGTGGAACGTCCAGGACCTGCCGCTGCTCGCGGTAGCGCTCGTGCTGGTCGCGCTGGTCACGCTGGCCGGGATGCTGCACCCCGACACGATGCGCGCGCTGGGCGCGCTGCCGGAGGCGGACCCGCGCCGCGAGCGGTAGCCGCCGGGCGGGACCGTGGCCGCAGCCGGCTCAGCCGTGCTCGGCGGCCTGCAGCGAGCTGCGCAGCTGCTCCAGCGTGCGGTTGAGGAGCCGCGAGACGTGCATCTGCGAGACCCCGATCTCCTCCGCGATCTGGCTCTGCGTCATGTTCTTGAAGAAGCGCAGCAGCAGGATCTTCTTCTCGCGCGCGTCGAGCTGGTCGAGCAGCGGCTTGATCGACTCGCGGATCTCCACGTGCTCCATGCCCGCGTCGACCTCGCCGAGGGCGTCGAGCATCGAGGCCGCGCCGTCGTCGGAGTCGTCGGTGGCGTCGAGGGAGAGCGTGGAGTAGGCGTTCGAGGACTCGATGCCCTCCACGATCTCCTCGACCGTGCAGCCGATGTGCGCGGCGAGCTCGCTGGCGGTGGGGGAGCGGCCGAGGTCCTGGGTCAGCTCGGCGGTCGCGGTGCCGATCTGCATCCGCAGCTCCTGGAGCCGGCGCGGCACCCGGATGGCCCAGCCCTTGTCGCGGAAGTAGCGCTTGATCTCACCGATGATCGTGGGCGTGGCGTAGGTGGAGAACTCCACGCCGCGCTCGGTGTCGAAGCGGTCCACGCTCTTGATCAGGCCGATCGTGCCGACCTGGACGAGGTCCTCGAAGGGCTCACCGCGGTTGCGGAAGCGGCGCGCGCAGTGCTCGACCAGCGGCAGGTGCAGGCGCACGAGGGCGTCGCGGGCGGCGTCGCGCGAGGCCTGGGAGGCGCCCTCGTCGAGGAACTCCACGAACAGCTCGGCGCTGCGCCGACGGGTCTCCTCGATGCCGGCGCGCCGGGCGTCGGTGGGCTCGCCCGCCTCGGGCGGGTCCGGGACCTCGGGCAGCACCACGTCGGGCAGCGGCGTGGCTGCCTCGACCGCGGGCTGGTCGGGTCCTGCGGTGGGGGTCACGGTCACAGGCCCGAGGAGTCGGGTGCCATCACGAGGGTCACGACGAGCTCGCCCTCCGTGGTGCTCATGGTCGCGCTGCTCGCGAGCGTGGTGAGCACCTGCCAGGCGAAGGAGTCGTGGTCCGGGGGAGCGGGCTGCGAGGCCGTCACGGCCACCGAGATCGCCAGCCGGCCGGGTGCCAGCGCGAAGCGCCCCGTGAGGTCGGAGCCCGGGTCGGCCTCGGGCAGCACCATCGCGCACGCCTCGCCGACCGCGATCCGCAGGTCCTCGATGTCGTCGATGGTGAAGTCCAGGCGGGCAGCGAGCCCGGCGGTGAGGGTGCGCAGCACTGCGACGTAGGCGCCGTCGGCAGGCAGCCGCAGCTCGACGTCGGGGCGGCGGTCGCCGGGTGCCTCGACCTGACCGGGCTCTGACATGGGGTCGTCCTCGTCTGGGGCGTGGGTGTGGGGGAGGGGCACGTCGGTGGAGCGGGTGCAGCGCGGGCCGGCCCCGGTGGGACCGGCCCGCGCCGCGAGACCGGGCGGAGGCCTCAGGCCTTCTTGGTCTCCCAGAAGATCTCCGCGATCTCGTCGATCTTGGCCAGCAGCTGGTCGGCCACGTCGGCGTCCAGCGAACCCTTGGCGCCCGAGGCACCGGCCAGCTTGGTCGCCTCGTTCACGAGGACGTGCAGCTGGGGGTACTTCTCGAAGTGCGGGGGCTTGAAGTAGTCGGTCCACAGCACCCACAGGTGGTGCTTGACCATCTCGGCGCGCTGCTCCTTGATGATCAGCGCGCGGGTGCGGAAGTCGGGGTCGTCGTTGTCGGCGACCTTGGCGATGATCCCCTTGATCGACTCGGCCTCGATGCGGGCCTGGGCGGGGTCGTAGACACCGCACGGCAGGTCGCAGTGGGCCGAGACGTCGATCGTGGGGGCGAACAGCTTCGAGAACATGCAGGTCCTTTTCTCATCGAGTCGTCCTGGTGGCTTGGGACACTACTCCTCGTGGACTCACCCCGACGACGACCTCTCCCTTGGGTCCCTCGGCTTCCTCGGGTCCCCCGGACCCCGCCGACCCCGCGGCTGGGCCTGGCACGCGTCCACGGCGCCTCCATGGCCCCCACCCTGCGCGAGGGCGACCGGCTCCTCGTGGTCCACGGCCGCCGGGTGCGCCCCGGTGACGTCGTGGTCGGGGAGCTCGCGGACGGCACGGTCGCGGTGAAGCGCGCGGTCGAGCGGCGTACGACGGCCTCCGGCGCGGGTGGCTGGTGGCTGCTCAGCGACGACCCCGCCGTCGGCGTCGACTCGCGGCACCGCGGCCCGGTGCCCGACGAGCGGGTCCGGGCGGTGGTGCTGGCGCGGCTCTGGCCGCGTCCGGGGCGGCTCCGAGGGCCGGCCTGAGGGCCGGCCTGAGGGCGGGCAGCCCCGCCCTTTCCTGTGACCCATCGCACCGCGAGACGCCCCCCGGACGATGACGTCCGCTGTGCCAGACTTCCGGCCGTGTCCGAGACGCCGAACACCCCCAAGCCCTTCCGTGCAGCCCACCACCCGCACGAGGGCGACCCCGTCTTCGACCTCCACCTGGGCGGCAAGATGGAGATCACCTCCGCGCCGCTGACGGGCAAGGAGGACCTCTCGCTGGCCTACACCCCCGGGGTGGCGCTGGTGTGCGAGGCGATCGCCGCCGACCCCAGCATGACCCAGCACTACACCTGGGTGCCCAACACCGTGGCCGTCGTCTCCGACGGCACCGCCGTGCTCGGCCTGGGCGACATCGGCCCCGCCGCCGCGATGCCGGTGATGGAGGGCAAGGCGGTGCTCTTCAAGCAGTTCGGCGGCGTCGACGCCGTCCCGATCTGCCTGGACACCACCGACACCGAGGAGATCATCGAGACCGTCGCCCGGCTCGCGCCGAGCTTCGGCGGCGTCAACCTCGAGGACATCTCCGCGCCGCGCTGCTTCGAGATCGAGGACCGGCTCAAGGAGCGCCTCGACATCCCCGTCTTCCACGACGACCAGCACGGCACCGCCGTCGTCGCGCTGGCCGCGCTCGAGAACGCCCTCAAGCTCACCGGGCGCGACTACGCCACGACCCGGGTCGTCATCTCCGGTGCCGGCGCCGCGGGCGTCGCCATCGCCAAGATCCTCATCGAGGCCGGCATCACCGACCTCGCCGTCACCGACCGCAAGGGCGTGGTCCACTCCGGCCGCGACGACCTCACGCCGGTGAAGAAGGCGCTGGCCGAGATCACCGCCGACAAGGCCGGCCGCTCCGGCTCGCTGGCCGACGCCCTCGACGGCGCCGACGTCTACCTCGGCGTCTCCGGCGGCACCATCCCGGAGGAGGACATCGCCCGGATGGCCCCCGACGCGATCATCTTCGCGATGGCCAACCCCACCCCCGAGGTCCACCCCGACATCGCACACAAGTACGCCCGCGTCGTGGCCACCGGCCGCTCGGACTTCCCCAACCAGATCAACAACGTGCTCGCCTTCCCCGGGATCTTCCGGGGCGCGCTGGACGTCCACGCCACCGGCATCACCGAGGGCATGAAGCTCGCCGCGGCCAACGCGCTGGCCGAGCTGGTCGGCGACGAGCTGCGCGAGGACTTCGTCATCCCCGGCCCGTTCGACCCCCGCGTGCCCGGCGCCGTCTCGGCCGCCGTCGCCGAGGCCGCTCGGCGAGACGGGGTGGCCCGGAGGTAAGGGCCGGTCGGTACGGTCGGCCCATGTTCGCTGTCTACGCCGACTCCTTCTCCTCCGACGACCCGCTGTCCGCGCTGAAGGTGGGTGAGCGTCCGGACCCGGTCGCCCCCGACGGGTGGACGACCGTGACCGTCAAGGCGGCCTCGTTGAACCACCACGACGTGTGGTCGCTCAAGGGCGTGGGGCTGAAGTCCGAGCAGCTGCCGATGATCCTGGGCTGCGACGCCGCGGGCCTCGACGAGGACGGCAACGAGGTCGTCGTGCACGCGGTCATCAGCGACCCGGCGTGGACCGGCGACGAGACCCTCGACCCGCGTCGCTCGTTGCTCTCCGAGCGGCACCAGGGCACCTTCGCCGACAAGGTCGTCGTGCCGCGCCGCAACGTGGTGCCCAAGCCCGCCTCGATGTCCTTCGAGGAGGCTGCCTGCCTGCCGACGGCCTGGCTCACGGCGTACCGCATGCTCTTCACCCGTGGCGGCCTCAAGGCCGGTGACACCGTGCTCGTGCAGGGCGCCGGCGGCGGCGTCGCGACCGCCTGCATCATCCTCGGCCGTGCCGCGGGCCTGAAGGTGCTCGCCACCAGCCGTGACGAGGCCAAGCGCGCCCGCGCGCTGGAGATCGGTGCCCACGAGGTCTTCGAGTCCGGCGCCCGGCTGCCGGTGAAGGTCGACGCGGTGATGGAGACCGTCGGCCGCGCCACCTGGTCCCACTCGATCCGCGCGCTGCGCCCCGGCGGCTCCATCGTCATCTCCGGCACCACCTCGGGCCCGCAGCTCGACGACGCCGAGCTGACCCGGATCTTCTTCCTCCAGCTCTCGGTCATCGGCTCGACCATGGGCACCCGCGACGAGCTCGCCTCGCTGGTCTCGCTGCTCGACGCCACCGGCTCCCGCCCGCTGGTGGACCGCACGCTCCCGATGGAGCAGGCCGCCGAGGGTTTCGCTGCGATCGTCGACGGCGACGTGTTCGGCAAGATCGTCCTGACCCGGTGACCCGCACGACCCCGTCCCGGACCCACCTGGTCACCGGCGCCGGCTCCGGCATCGGTGCCCTGGTGGCGGCGGCGCTGCTCGAGCGCGGCGACGAGGTGCACGTGGTGGTCCGCTCGGAGCAGCGCGCGACCGAGCTCGCCGCCCAGCTGCCGGGGGCCATCACGCTCGTGGCCGACCTGGCGCACCCGGAGTCCGTGGAGGCGCTGCCCCTGCCCGGGCGGCTGGACTCGGTCGTCCACGCCGCCGGTGTCGTCCAGCTCGGCACGGTCGCGGAGCTCTCGGTGCAGGACTGGGCCGAGCAGCTGCGGGTCAACCTCGTCGCGCCTGCCGCCCTGACCCGGGTCGCGCTGCCGGCGCTGCGGGAGGCCCGCGGCACCGTGGTGCTGGTCAACTCGGGTGCCGGGCTCTTCGCGCACCCGCAGTGGTCGGCGTACGCCGCCACCAAGCACGGCCTGCGGGCCCTGGCCGACGCGCTGCGGGCGGAGGAGGCCGGGCACGGCGTCCGGGTCACGAGCATCTACCCCGGCCGCACCGCCACCCCGATGCAGGAGCAGGTGCACGCCCAGGAGGGCAAGGAGTACGACGCCGCCGACTGGATCCGCCCGGAGACCGTCGCCGACGCGGTCCTGCACGTGCTCGACCTGCCCGTCGACGCCACCGTCCCCGACCTGACGATCAAGCCCGGGCCCCGTTGAGCGGCTACTCCTGACCCGAGCGCCAGTGCAGGGCGCCGATGATGACCATCCTCAGCTGCGTGCGGGCGGTCTGGGTCAGCCGACGCTCGGCCTCGGGCCGCCCGGCGCTGCTGATGAGCGACTCGGCGGTGTGCACCATCGCGGTGACGATGAGGTTGGAGAGGATCCGCAGGTCCTCGGCGCTCCAGGCGTCCGGCCCGGGGAGCCGGGCCAGGTCGGTGGCGAGCTCGCGCTCGCAGAGCTCGATCTCGTGCCGGATCGCCTCGCGCACCGCGGGGGGCCCGGCCGTCCGCTCGCGCGCGATGAACGCGAAGTGGGCGCGCTGGGCGTGCACGTGCGAGACCAGCGTGTCGACGGACCGGTCGACGATCGCGGCGAAGGAGACCGGGGCCGTGCCACCCGCCTCCACCCGACGTACGTCGCGGAGCATGGCGCGCAGCGACACGAAGGACTCGTCGACCAGCGCCAGGCCCAGGGCCTCGATGGAGTCGAAGTGGCGGTAGAAGCCGGTGGGGACGATCCCGACCCGCCCGGCGACCTGGCGCAGCGACAGCGCGACCAGGCTGCTGTCCTCGCAGAGCTCCAGGGCCGCATCCAGGATGGCGCGCCGGGTGCGCTCCTTGCGCTCCACGCGGGTCTCGGTCACGGGGCCAGCCTATCGAGGGAGGTCGGCCGACTCGTCGGTGCACATGTGTCCACCCTCACTCGGTCCCGTGGGGTGGGTCACCTGCGCGCTACTTGACCCTGCCGGGGGGCGGTCGGCAAGATTGAGTGAACAGACGTTCACCCATTGTCAGGAGACGACATGAGTATCGCCGGCACCATCCTCCGCTCCCGCGCGGTCGCCGCACTCACCTCGCCCCACGGTGTGGACCGCTACCTCGAGCAGATCAACCCGATGTGGGCCGCCAAGGAGGTCCGCGCCCGCGTCCTGGACGTGCGGCGCGAGACCGGCGGCGAGCACCCCGTCGCCACCATCACCCTCCAGCCGACCAGCACCTGGCGCGGGCACCGCGCCGGTCAGTACGTCCAGGTCGGCGTGGACCTGCCCGGGAGCCGGCGGACCACCCGCTGCTTCACCATCTCCTCCGCGGCCTCGCTGCCGGGGGAGACCATCCAGCTCACCGTCCGCGCCCAGGGCGAGCAGCGGCCCGGCCAGTCGGTCAGCCGCTGGCTCGTCGAGCGCGCCCAGGTCGGCGACATCGTCCACCTGTCCCAGGCCGAGGGCGACTTCGTCCTCGAGGAGAGCCCGGCGACGCCGACCAACAACCACCTGCTCTTCCTCACCGGCGGCTCCGGCATCACCCCGGCCATGTCGATCCTGCGCACCCTGCTGCGCGACGGGTACGACGGCAAGGCGGGGCGCCGCGTGACGTTCCTGCACTTCGCCCGCTCGGCCGAGGACCAGATCTTCGCCGAGGAGCTGGCCCAGATCGCGGCGGCCGACAACGACGTCGACGTCGTGCTGCGCCACGGCAGCGTGTTCAGCGAGTTCGAGCTGCGCCGGCTCGTGCCGTCGTACGCCGCCACCGACACGTGGGCCTGCGGCCCGGCGCCCATGCTCGACCTGGTCCGCGAGGCGTACGCCGACAGCCCCCGGCTGCGCACCGAGCTGTTCAACGTGGCCAGCGTGGTGCCGTCCGGCGCCGCCGAGGGCGACGTCGCCTTCTCCCGCTCCGGCAAGCAGGCCGCCAACACCGGCACCACCCTGCTCGAGCAGGCCGAGGCCCTGGGGCTGCGCCCGACCTCCGGCTGTCGGATGGGCATCTGCTTCTCCTGCACCGCCACGAAGTCCAGCGGCACCGTCCGCAACGTCCTCACCGGCGAGGAGTCCTCGCAGCCCGACGAGGAGGTCCGCGTCTGCGTGACCGCCCCTGTCGGTGACTGCGTCGTGGACCTCTGACCCGCCGAGCCGTCACTTTCGCACCGTCGACCAGTCACTTCCGCACCCTCCGACCGAAGGGAAGCCCACCATGAGCACCACCCAGAGCACCCCCCAGAGCACCCGCGCCACGACCACCTCGAGCGCCACCACGGCCCCCGTCTCCGGCAAGGTCCCGTTGACCGCTGAGCAGCTGCAGGCGTTCGGCGAGGAGATGGACGCCATCCGCCAGGCCGTCCTGGCCGACCTCGGCGAGGCCGACGCGGCCTACATCCGCAAGGTCGTGAAGTACCAGCGCGGCCTCGAGGTCGCCGGCCGCGCGCTGTTCTACGTGCCGCCGGCCTGGCCGCTGGCCGTCGCCGCGCTCTCGCTGTCGAAGATCCTCGACAACATGGAGATCGGCCACAACGTCATGCACGGCCAGTACGACTGGATGGGCGACCCCGGCCTGAACTCGCGGATGTTCGACTGGGACACCGCCTGCCCCGGTGAGCAGTGGAAGTACTCCCACAACTACATCCACCACACCTTCACCAACATCCTCGGCAAGGACCGCGACATCGGCTACGGCATCCTGCGGATGGACGAGGACCAGAAGTGGCGGCCCTACTACCTGGGCAACCCCCTCTACGCCTTCGCCCTGATGATGCTGTTCGAGTGGGGCGTGGCCCTGCACGACCTGGAGGTCGAGAACATCGTCTCCGGCAAGCGCAGCCTCGCCGACAACAAGCCGCTCTACCCCGGCCTGCTGCGCAAGATCCGCCGCCAGGCGCTGAAGGACTACGTGCTGTTCCCGGCGCTGACCGGCCCGCTCTTCCCGCTGACCTTCGCGGGCAACGCGGTGGCCAACGTCGTGCGGAACATCTGGGCCTTCAACATCATCTTCTGCGGGCACTTCCCGGCCGGCGTGGAGACCTTCTCCGAGGAGGAGTGCCTCGACGGCGTCGACGACAAGGGCGAGCCGGTCGAGACCCGCGGCCACTGGTACTACCGCCAGGTGCTCGGCTCGGCCAACATCTCCGGCGGTCCGCTCTTCCACGTCATGAGCGGCAACCTGAGCCACCAGATCGAGCACCACCTCTTCCCCGACCTGCCGGCCCGCCGCTACCCCGAGGTCGCCCAGCAGGTGCAGGAGATCTGCGAGCGCTACGGCCTGCCCTACAACACCGGTCCGCTGCACAAGCAGGTCGGCAGCGTGTTCAAGAAGATCTGCCGGCTCGCCCTGCCGGGCCGGGGCGCCAAGGCCGCCGAGCCCGTCGCCGCCCAGGAGCGGATCGCGGCCTGAGCCGACCTCAGCCGACGCCACGGCCCGTGACCCAGACCATGGTCACGGGCCGTGGCGCACCCGGACCTCGGAGGGGAGACTGTGTCCATGAGCAACGGCCCCGGCGGCAAGGACCGCATCAGCAAGGCGGAGATCTCCAAGGACGCCGTGCAGAGCACCGTCGAGGCGACGGCCGGCGCGGTGGGCGAGGTCGCCACGATCCTCACCAACGCCGTCAAGGACGTCGCCGGGGCGATCGGTGGCCTGGCCACCGAGGTCTTCGAGATCCGTGACGCCGCCAAGCGGGCCGCGGCCGAGCAGGAGCCGACCGCGGACGAGGACCCCCAGCAGCTGCCCGGCTAGCCGAAGGTCATCCGGAAGCCGTCCTGGCGGAACGACGCCAGGCGGCGCGCGCCGGCCAGCCAGCCGAGCGGCCCGTCGGGGGCGATCTCCCAGCCGGAGCGGCACGGCCCCACCTTGCTGGAGCCGGTCAGGTGCGCGACGACGTCGCCGGCGTGGTCGTCGATGGGCGGCTGCCAGGTCGCACCCTTGAGCGGCACGCGCGGCAGCAGCCGCGAGGCGTCGGTGAAGCGGGCCCGCACGACCGGGCGGCCCTCGACGTCGACCGACCACGACGTGCGCTCTCGCACCGTGCCGCGCTCGCGGGTCACGCGGAAATCGGCCAGCTCCTTCGGGATCGCCCACAGCTCGCGGCCGCCGGCGACCGAGGCGGGGGAGTCGACCCAGATGTCGGTGATCGACACCGCCCGCAGCGGCTCCTTGACCACCCGCGCGACCAGCAGCTCGGAGTAGGTGAGGGGGCTCGGCTCCTCGTAGGAGACCAGCGCGACGCCGTACACACCGCGGGGGCGGCGGGCGTCGACGTCGTGCCCGACCTTGAACAGCGAGAGCCACAGCTGGCCCTCCATCGTCCACGGGGCCGCGGGGTAGAGCGTCGTCATGGTCCCGACGGTAGTCAGACCGGCCGTTGCGGGGCCAGGGTGACCAGGGCTCGGTCGATGGCCGCGGAGACGTCGATCGTCCGCACCCGCAGGACGTAGTCCTTCTCCACCTCGCGCGCGACGTAGCGCGCCACGAAGCGCTGCAGCTCGCCCTGCACGCGGGCGGCGTGCTTGGTGAGGGAGGCCCGCAGCCCCTGCGCCCGCAGGTCGACCACGATCTGGTGCGGGCGCGGCGGCTCGATGTCCAAGGTGATGGTCAGGTCCGCGCGCGCCCGACCGGTGATGAGCAGCGGCACCTCGAGGTCCGCCGCAAAGACCTGCTTGTCCACGCCGAGGTCGAGGGTGAAGGTCACCGCCACCGGGAGTCGTACGGCGAAGGCGACCGGGTCGTCGCCGACCCGGTGCCCCCAGGCCTCGCCGATGGCGCCCTGGGCGGTCACCCGCGCCACGCGACCCGGACCGACGCCCAGGGGGCGCAGGTCGACCGGTTGCCCGGACAGGACGTTGACCGCGGCCAGGACCCGCTCCACCGAGACCGCCTCGCGGAAGAAGGCGCGGCCCCAGGCGGCGTAGCTGATCTCCGGCGGAGGTGCCTCCATCAGTCCTCGGGGTCGTCGAGGCGGGCCAGCCAGGTGGCCAGCCGCTCGACCGCCGCCTCGTGCTCGGGGTGGACGTCGGTGAAGGCCTGGAGCTGCTCGGCGAGCCACCCCAGGGTCACCTCCTCGTCTCCCCGGCGCGAGACGAGCTCCTCGATGCCGCGATCGGTGAAGTACATGTCGCTGCCGCGGATGCCGGATCAGGCGAAGGCCCGGTCCAGCAGCTCCTTCTGCTCGACCTGGTGCCGCTTGACGGTGCCGACCGACGGCGAGGACGACTCGGGCCGGGTGACCGGCACGACCGTGGCGTCGACCTCGGCCCAGGCGTTGAGCGCGTAGTGCGGCCAGGGGCCGTTGTTGCGCGGCTCGTCCTGGACCCAGCGCACCTCCTTGAGGTGGGGGTAGCGCGCGATCTCGGCCTTGATGTCGTCCAGCGGGCGCGGGTAGAGCTGCTCGACCCGGGCGATCGCGAACCGCTCGGGGTTCTCCCGCTTGGCCCGGTCGACCATGAGGTCCCAGGTCACGCGACCGCTGCACAGCAGCAGGGTGTCGACCTTGTCCGGGTCCGCCGCACCGTCGCCGATGAAGGGACGGAAGTGCCCGGAGGTGAACTCCTCGGGCTGCGAGGCGGCCTCCTTGCGCTTGAGCATCGACTTCGGCGTGAAGACGATCAGCGGACGGTGCTCCTCGCCGAGCGCGTGCTGGCGCAGCAGGTGGAAGTACGACGCCGGGGTCGACGGCTGGGCCACGACGAAGGCGTCGTCGGCGGCCATCTGCAGGAACCGCTCGATCCGCGCGGAGGAGTGGTCGGGGCCCTGGCCCTCGTAGCCGTGGGGCAGCAGCAGCACGACACCGGAGTCCTGGCGCCACTTCGTGCGACCGGAGGAGATGAACTCGTCGATGACGGTCTGGGCACCGTTGACGAAGTCGCCGAACTGCGCCTCCCACAGCACCAGCGCCTCGGGACGCGCCACCGAGTAGCCGTACTCGAAGCCGAGCGCGGCGTACTCCGAGAGCAGCGAGTCGTAGACGTAGAACTTCGCCTGGTCCTCGGTGAGCGAGGACAGCGGGGTCCACTCGTCGGCGTTGCGCCGGTCGATGATCGTGGCGAAGCGCGACACGAAGGTGCCGCGGCGCGAGTCCTGGCCGGCCAGGCGGACCGGGCGACCCTCCATGAGCAGCGAGCCGAAGGCGAGGATCTCGCCGGTGCCCCAGTCGATCGGGCCCTCGGTGATGGAGGTGGCCCGGCGCTGCAGCTGCGGCATGACCTTCGGGTGGACGGTGAAGCCCTCCGGCGGCGTGGTGTAGGCGTCCGCGATCCGCTTGAGCACGTCGGGCTCGATCGAGGTACGGGTCTCGCCCGCGGGCTTGTCCGGGTAGTCGGGGACCGTGGTCCAGCCCGAGGGCTGGCTCGTGGCCTCGCGGACCTCGGTGAAGACCCGCTCCAGCTGCTGCTGGTAGTCGCGCAGGACCTGCTCGGCCTCCTCGATCGTGATGTCGCCACGACCGATGAGGGACTCGGTGTAGAGCTTGCGCACGGAGCGCTTCTGCTCGATCAGGTCGTACATCAGCGGCTGGGTGTACGACGGGTCGTCGCCCTCGTTGTGACCACGCCGGCGGTAGCACACCAGGTCGATGACGACGTCCTTGTGGAAGGCCTGGCGGTACTCGAAGGCCAGCCGGGCCACGCGGATGCAGGCCTCGGGGTCGTCGCCGTTGACGTGGAAGATCGGTGCCTGGACCATCCGCGCCACGTCGGTGCAGTAGAGCGAGGAGCGCGACGAGCCGGGCGAGGTGGTGAAGCCGACCTGGTTGTTGACGATCAGGTGGACGGTGCCACCGGTGCGGTAGCCGCGCAGCTGGGAGAGGTTGAGCGTCTCCGCGACCACGCCCTGGCCGGCGAACGCGGCGTCACCGTGGACCAGCAGCGGCAGGACGGGGTACTCCGAGCCGCGGTCCAGGACGTCCTGCTTGGCCCGGGCGATGCCCTCGAGCACGGGGTCGACGGCCTCGAGGTGGGAGGGGTTGGCCGCGACGGAGACCTTGACCGTCGAACCGCTCTCCGCGGTGAACTCGCCCTCGGCGCCGAGGTGGTACTTCACGTCGCCGGAGCCCTGGACCGTGCGCGGATCGATGTTGCCCTCGAACTCGCGGAAGATCTGGGAGTAGTTCTTGCCGACGATGTTGGCCAGCACGTTGAGGCGGCCGCGGTGGGCCATGCCGATGGTGACCTCGTCGAGACCGGCCTCGGCGGCGGCCTCGCAGATCTCGTCGATGACCGGGATCGTGGTCTCGCCGCCCTCGAGGGAGAAGCGCTTCTGGCCCACGAACTTGGTCTGCAGGAAGGTCTCGAAGGCCTCGGCCTGGTTGAGCTTGAGCAGGATCCGCAGCTGCTCCTCGCGGGGCGGCTTCACGTGCGGCTGCTCGACGCGCTGCTGGAGCCAACGGCGCTGCTCGGGGTCCATGATGTGCATGTACTCGATGCCGGTGGTGCGGCAGTAGGAGTCGCGCAGGATCCCCAGGATCGTGCGCAGCTTCATGAACCGGCGGCCCTCGCCGCCGAAGGAGCCGGTGGCGAACTCGCGGTCGAGGTCCCACAGCGTGAGGCCGTGGTTCTCCACCTCGAGGTCGGGGTGGGTGCGCTGGCGGTACTCCAGCGGGTCGGTGTCGGCCATGAGGTGGCCGCGCACGCGGTAGGCGTGGATCAGCTCCAGGATGCGCGCCTGCTTGGAGATCTCGTCGTCGTGCGACGTCGCGATGTCCGCGCCCCAGCGGATCGGCTGGTAGGGGATGCGCAGCGAGCGGAAGATCTCGTCGTAGAAGCCGTCCTCGCCCAGCAGCAGCTGGTGGACGCGGCGCAGGAACTCACCGGACTGGGCGCCCTGGATGACGCGGTGGTCGTACGTCGAGGTCAGCGTCATGACCTTGGAGATCGCGTTGCGCGCGATCGCGTCGGCCGAGGCGCCCTGCCACTCCGGCGGGTACTCCATGGCGCCGACGCCGATGATCGCGGCCTGGCCGGTCATCAGGCGCGGCACCGAGTGGTTGGTGCCGAGCCCGCCGACGTTGGTGAGGCTGATCGTGGTGCCCTGGAAGTCAGCGACGGTGAGCTTGCCCTCGCGGGCCTTGGTGACGACGTCCTCGTAGGCGGTCCAGAAGGCCGCGAAGTCCATCGACTCGCAGGCCTTGATGCTCGGGACGAGCAGCTGGCGGGTCTCGCCCTTCTTGATGTCGATGGCCAGGCCGAGGTTGATGTGGGCCGGCGTGACGAGGTTCGGCTTGCCGTCGACCTCGGCGTAGGAGTTGTTCATCTCCGGCATCGACTTCAGCGCCTTCACCAGGGCGTAGCCGATGAGGTGGGTGAAGGAGACCTTGCCACCGCGGGCACGGGCGAGGTGGTTGTTGATGACGGTGCGGTTGTCCCACAGCAGCTTGACCGGGACCGAGCGGATCGAGGTCGCGGTCGGGACCGTCAGCGAGACGTCCATGTTCTGCGCGGTCCGCGCCGGGGCGCCGCGCAGCACGGTGTACGTCGGCTCGTCGCTGGCCTCGGCCGGCGCGGTCGGGCGGGTCTCCTTGGGCATGGGCGAGGACGTCCCCTTGCTCGGCTCGGCTGCCTTGGACTCGGGGCGCGGCTTGGCCACGGGGGCCGGCGCCTGGGCGGCGGGCTTGTCCTTGTCCGCGGGCTTGTCGGCGCCGTTGCTCCCGGCCTTGGCGGGCTCGGCCTTGGCGGGCTCGGCCTTCGCAGGCTGCGCCGGCGCCGGGGCCTTCGCCGGGGCGGCGCCGTTGCTGCCGCCGCCGCTGCCGTTGCCGGCACCGTTGCGCGAGTCGAAGTAGGCCTTCCAGCTCGGATCGACGCTGCCGGGGTCCTTCTGGTACTGCTCGAACATCTCCTCCACGAGCCAGTCGTTGGCGCCGAAGTCGTGGGAGACCTCGGGGGAGCCGGTGGAGGTGGAGCTGCCAGGGGACTGCGGCACGGCTTGATTCGCCTCTTTCGGATGAGCGCGCGAAGGTGGGAATTGCAGTCACCCAGGCTAGACCCCCGACGCGTCGATGTCCCAGGTCGGGGCGCGATTCGGGCAGGGTGTCACCGAAGCCACACCAGGAGGAGCATTCGTGCCGCACCAGGAGCCCCTCGGGGCGCCCAGGACCCGGCGTACCCCACCCCTCCGGGGGTCCCGGCGCAACCGCCCGGACCGGCGGCTCCTCGCCCCGCTGCTGGGCCCGCTGCTGGCCCTGGTCCTCGTCTCCGGGTGCACCGGCGAGGACGGGTCGGGCCCGCGGGACGGCGGGCCGAGCAGCCGCGGTGAGGATGCCGGTCGGCAGGCCTCGGGCGTGCCCACCGTGGTGGTGCCCGGCCAGCGGGTCGGCCGGCTCGCGCCGCAGCGGCACCGCCAAGTGGCGCAGCGGGTCGCGGCGGTCGTCGACGGCTGGTGGGACGCGGCCTTCGTCGAGGCCGACTACCCGCGCAGCCGCTACCGGGGCTCCTTCCCCGGGTTCACCCGCACGGCGGCCGCGCAGGCCTGGCAGCAGCGCGACCTCATGACCAGCGCCCGGCTGGGCTCGCGGATCGACGCGCTCGTGCCGTTGCGGCGACGGGTCGCCGTCGACGTGCTGTCCACGCGGGAGATGCCGCGCGGGGCGACCGCACGGGTGCGGATGGACTTCCGCACCACGGGCGAGGTGGAGCGCCGGATCCGGCTCGAGGGCCGGCTGGTGCTGTCCTACCTGCGCGGCGGGTGGCGGGTCTTCGGCTTCGACGTGACCCAGTCGCCGCTCCAGCCGGCCCCCGGCCGGGAGGCGGAGCGGTCGGGCAGGCAGTCGGCCACGCAGTCGGGCAAGCAGTCGGGCAAGCAGTCGGGAGGCGGGCGATGAGCACGCGCAGGGCGGGCCGGCTCCGGCGTACGGCGAGGGCGACCGCGTTGGCGGCCGTCTTGGCCACGACCGCGGTCGTGGTGCCGGACGCCGAGGTGGCCTCCGAGGACTCCGCGCTGGTGGCGATGCGGCACGCACGCGGCCTCGACGTGGGGGACCGGGTCGTGTGGATCCTGGCGGTGGGCTCCGACGCCCGGCCCGGCCAGGTCATGACCAGGACCCGCGGCGATGCGCTGCAGCTGATCGGGATCGACCCGCGCACCGGCGCGGCGGCCGCGATCGGCATCCCGCGCGACTCCTACGTCCCGATCCCCGGGTACGGCGCGAGCCGGGTCAACGCCGCGATGGTGTTCGGTGGGCCCGAGCTCCAGGGCCGGACCGTCGGCAACCTCGTGGGCGTCCAGCCCGACTACGTGTTCGTCACGCGGTTCCCGTTCTTCGAGGACATGGTCGACGACATCGGCGGCATCACGGTCAGCAACCCGCGCCGCTTCTCCGACCCCGACCTCAAGCCGCGCGGGTTCGCCCAGGGGCGGGTCCGCCTCGACGGCTACGGCGCGATGGCCTTCGCCCGCATCCGCAAGACCCTGGCCGGGGGCGACTTCGCGCGCTCGGCCAACCAGCAGCGGGTGCTGCGCGGCATCCAGGCGCGGGTGGCCTCGCAGGCCGGCACCCCGGGGTTCATGGAGCGCGGGGTCATGTCGGTGCTGCAGCACCTGCGCACGGGGGAGGGCCCGGCGACGCTGTTCCGGCTGGCGCAGCTCGTCGCCCGGGTCGACCCCGCCCGGATCACCACGTGCGTGGTGCCCGGCACCATCGGCACCATCGGCGGAGCGAGCATCGTGCGGCCGGACGTCGCGACCGCCCGTCGGCTCGGCAACGCTGCTCGCGCCGACGCCACGCTGCCCCCCGGCTGCTGACGGCGCACCTCGCTGGTCGAGGTGCGAGCGCAGCGAGCCACGAGACCCCGGAACGCACGAACCGGGGCGGCCCTCGATGGGCCGCCCCGGTCGTGTCAGAAGGGTGGACCGGCAGTGCCGGTCAGGTCGCTGGGCCGAGGCTCAGCGAGCGTGGATCAGCGGGGGAAGATCTGCGACTCGAGCCAACCCAGGTCGAGGGTCAGGAGGTCGCCGATCTGCAGACGCGTCGCCGCCAGCTTGCCGCCGTAGAAGTTGCTCGTCGCACGCGGGCCGAAGGTGATGAACCCGTTGGTGTTGTTGAGCTCCTCGACGACGAAGGAGACGGTCTCGCCGATGTTCAGACCACCCGGCGGGAGCAGCTCCTCGCCCTTGTACAGGACGCTGGCGAGCTTGAACTCGGGAGCCTTGGCGCCGCGGACGGCCTTGCCGGGCTTGCCGGTGCTGCGCAGGCGCAGCGTGGACTCCACACCGGAGATGACCAGGTCGAGGGCCGGGATCTCGAGCGAGCCGAGCGAGGAGGTGGCGACCGACTTGGCGCGGCCGCGGGAGAGCTGGTCGGCCTTGTAGGAGTACTCGATGCCGTTGAGGGTGGCGATCGCGGTCGGCAGGCCGGGCAGGCTCAGCGGGAAGTCGACGCTCTCGACGGTCTTGGACTCCGTCTCGTTGTCGGTGCCCGCGCAGGGGATGGCCTGAGTGCCGATGCCGCCGAGGTGCAGCAGCGCGGTGTCCTCGGTGAGCGGCAGCGCCTTGAGGTTCAGGCCGCTGAGGGTGGAGCGGAAGACGCCGTTGACGGCGCCCTCGTCGATGCGCGACTGGGCGTAGCCCAGCTTGAGCAGCGCGGTGGAGTCGTTGTTCTGCTCCGAGGGGTCGACCTCGATCTGCAGGGCGTTGGCACCGGAGGAGGCGAAGCCGTCGCCGACCTTGGCGAAGGAGGTGCCGAGGCCGATCGAGCCCAGGCCCGGGATCTCGATGACGTCACCGAGCAGCGGGTTCGCGGCGTCCGCGAGCTGGTTCAGGGTGTCGACCAGGGCGCCGAGGGGGACGTTGATGATCTCGTTGAGGCCCTCGGTGCCCGGGATGTTCTCGAAGAGCATCTCCAGGGTGTCGCCGATGACGCCGTCCTCGGGGAGGATCAGCTCCAGGGTCCCGAAACCGAAGGACTCGGCGGTGCCGAACGGGTTGCCGTCGCCGTCCGCGTCGGCAGGGTCGTGGAAGGAGTCCGCCACGGCCTCGAGGCCCTGGATGCGCAGCGTCGGCAGCTGCACGCCGGGCGCGAGCTCCTTGGCGCCGAGGACGATGTCACCGAGGACGTTGGTCGCCCGGACGCCGGTGATGTTGCCGTCGCGGTAGGTCTCGGTGGAGCTGGTGCTGGGGGAGAGGTGGATCAGGCCCGCCAGGTCGACCGGCAGGGCGTCGCCGAGGAGCTCGGCGATCGTGTCCGTGGACAGCAGCGAGGGCGCGAGGCGCTCCAGGCCGGTGGTCCGCGTGCAGGCCTGCAGGGTCTTGGCGTCCTTGAGGCTCTTGACGTCCACCCCGGCCAGGCTGATCTTCGTGCCGTAGGCCAGCGCGGTCATGCCGAAGTCGGTGAGGACCTTGGGCGCCTGCGCGTCGTCCTGGGCGGTCGCGGCGGGGGTGGTGGTGAGGGTTCCTGCGAGGCCGGCCGCGCAGACGGCGGAGACGGCCACTGCCCTCTTGAAGGACTTCTTCACACTTCCTACTTTCGTCGTCGCTGCTGGTGTCAGCGGTGGTAGCCAGGAAGAGTGTGTGAAGCACCCCTCCCCTCCCGGGAGGTTTCCGTCGTGGTGACGGACCTCAAAGGGTGAAACGGCCCACACACCCTCGGGTTAGGTAGTCACTTCGGGTGGTCTGGACCAGGCCGGACGGACTACCTCCAGGCGTCCGGACCACGAGGAGCATCGGCTTCGTGCCCCGGCGACTTGAGGGCGGCGGTATAAGCGGCTGCGCAGACGCAACGACCCGGACCTGCTGGAGCGGGTCCGGGTCGGGACGACGGTCGACGACCGTCGCGGTGCTGGCGCCTCCGGCAGGATTCGAACCTGCGACACCTGGTACCGGAAACCAGTGCTCTATCCCCTGAGCTACGGAGGCGTGCTGTCGAGGTCCGGCACGGGGCCGGGCCTGCGAGCGGGCTCACCCTACAGCCCGGCCAGGGGGGTGCCGAATCGGGTCGCCCCCGGCGCGCCACGTCCCAGCGCCGATATCGATGCGGGGCCCGCACGCGCGCGCCGATAGGGTTGTCGGGTGACTCCCGAGCAGCTCTCCACCGCGATCGTCGACGTGCTGACGACGCTCTCCGACGAGGGTGCCCTCACCCTGCCGGACGGCGTCCCGACGAACGTGACCGTGGAGCGACCCCGCTCCAAGGAGCACGGCGACTACGCCACCAACGTCGCGCTGCAGCTGGCGAAGAAGGCAGGTCTCAACCCCCGGGCCCTGGCCGAGCTGGTGCGCGAGCGGCTGCTGGCCGGCGACGGCGTGACCGCCGTCGAGATCGCCGGTCCGGGCTTCCTCAACATCACCGTCGACGCCGGCGCCCAGGGCAAGGTCGCCGCCGACATCGTGGCGGCCGGGGCGGCGTACGGCGCCAACGACGCGTTCGCGGGGGAGAAGGTCAACCTGGAGTTCGTCTCGGCGAACCCCACCGGCCCGATCCACATCGGCGGGGTGCGGTGGGCAGCGGTCGGCGACGCCCTCGGGCGGATCTTCGAGCGCTCCGGCGCCGAGGTCACGCGGGAGTACTACTTCAACGACCACGGCAGCCAGATCGACCGGTTCAGCAGCTCGCTGCTGGCCTCGGCCAAGGGCGAGCCCGCACCCGAGGACGGGTACGGCGGGCAGTACATCCACGACATCGCTGCGGCGGTCCTGGCCCAGCGGCCCGACGCTCTCGAGGCTGACGACCCGCAGGAGGTCTTCCGGGCCATCGGCGTCGAGATGATGTTCGGCGAGATCAAGCAGTCCCTGCACGACTTCGGCGTCGACTTCGACGTGTTCTTCCACGAGGACGAGCTGCACAAGTCGGGCGCGGTCGAGCGTGCGGTGGCGCGGTTGCGCGAGCTCGGCAACATCTACGAGCAGGACGGGGCCACGTGGCTGGCCACCGAGAAGTTCGGTGACGACAAGGACCGGGTCGTCATCAAGTCCGACGGCAACGGCGCCTATCTGTCCGGCGACCTCGCCTACTACCTCGACAAGCGCGAGCGTGGGTTCGACCGCTGCCTGATCATGCTGGGCGCCGACCACCACGGGTACGTCGGCCGGATGATGGCCATGTGTGCCGCCTTCGGCGACCAGCCGGGCACGAACCTCGAGATCCTCATCGGCCAGATGGTCAACCTCCTCCGCGACGGTCAGCCCGTGCGCATGTCCAAGCGGGCCGGCACCGTCGTGACGCTCGAGGACCTGGTCGAGGCGATCGGTGTGGACGCGGGACGCTACGCACTGGCCCGCTACTCCAGCGACGTCAACATCGACCTGGACCTCGAGCTCTGGGCCCGTGCGACCAACGACAACCCGGTGTTCTACGTGCAGTACGCCCACGCTCGCACCTGCCGGATGGTCGAGAACGCCGCCGACCTCGGCATGTCCGGTGAGGCGGCCGCGGCCGCCTTCGACCCGGCCCTGCTCTCCCACGAGCGGGAGGGCGACCTGCTGCGTGCGCTCGCGGAGTTCCCCCGGGTCGTGACGGCCGCCGCCGAGCTGCGCGCTCCCCACCGGGTCGCGCGCTACCTCGAGGACCTCGCCTCCACGTTCAACAAGTGGTACGACACCCGCGAGTGCCGGATGCTGCCGCAAGGCGACGAGCCCGTGGCCCCGGTCAACGAGGCCCGGCTGGTCCTCACGCTCGCGGCCCGGACCGTCCTGGCCAACGGCCTGGACCTGCTCGGTGTCTCCGCCCCGGAGCGGATGTGAGCCACACCCACGAGGCCGGTTGGGCCCACGCCTCCGGCGCGCTGCGCGGTCCCTCGTGGCTGCGCGAGCCCAGCGACCCCAACGAGCTGGTCGAGCAGCTGTGGTCGCGCACCGCCACGAAGTCCGACGGCGTGCTGTCGGTCGGCGGCGTGGCGCTGACCGACCTCGTGGCCGAGCACGGCTCGCCGGCGTACGTCCTGGACGAGGCGGACTTCCGCGCCCGCGCCGGGGCCTTCCGTGACGCCTTCGCAGGCTTCGACGTCTACTACGCCGGCAAGGCGTTCCTCTGCACGGCCGTGGCCCGATGGGTCGCCGAGGAGGGGCTGCACCTCGACGTCTGCACGGGCGGGGAGATGGCGGTCGCGGAGCGCGCCGGCTTCCCGATGGAGCGGGTCGGCTTCCACGGCAACAACAAGAGCGTCGCCGAGCTCGAGCGCGCGGTGCGGCTGGGCGTGGGCCGGGTCATCATCGACTCCTTCGAGGAGGTCGAGCGGCTGGCCGAGGTCAGCCGGGCGCACGGCACGAGGACCGCGGTGATGGTCCGCGTCACCGCGGGCGTCGAGGCCCACACCCACGAGTACATCGCGACGGCTCACGAGGACCAGAAGTTCGGCTTCTCCATCACCTCCGGCGACGCCCTGGAGGCGGTGCGCCGGGTGCTGGCCTCCGACGCGCTCGAGCTGCGCGGCCTGCACTCCCACATCGGCAGCCAGATCTTCGACACCGCCGGCTTCGAGGTCGCGGCCCGTCGCGTGCTGGCGCTGCACGCCCGGGTGGCCACCGAGCTCGGCACGGTCATGCCCGAGATGGACCTCGGCGGCGGCTTCGGCATCGCCTACACCACCCAGGACGACCCGGCCGACCCGCGCGACCTCGCCGCGGGGATGCGCGAGATCGTCGAGCACGAGTGCCGGGCGCTGGGCATCGAGCTCCCGCACCTGTCCATCGAGCCGGGTCGCGCGATCGTCGGCCCCGCGGTGTGCACGGTCTACTCCGTCGGCACCGTCAAGCCGGTCCGGCTCGACGGGGGAGCCGTGCGCACCTACGTCTCGGTCGACGGCGGCATGAGCGACAACATCCGCACCGCGTTGTACGACGCCGACTACTCCTGCACGCTGGCCGGTCGCGCCTCCGACGCGCCGCCGGTGCTCGCCCGCGTGGTCGGCAAGCACTGCGAGGCCGGGGACATCGTCGTCAAGGACGAGTTCCTGCCCGGCGACGTCGCGGCCGGCGACCTGCTGGCCGTGCCCGGCACCGGTGCCTACTGCCGCTCCATGGCCTCCAACTACAACCACGCACTGCGGCCCCCGGTGGTCGCGGTGCGGGACGGGGTCGCACGCGTCGTCGTGCGGCGCGAGACTGAGGACGACCTGTTGGCAACCGACGTGGGTGATCTGTAGATGGTCAGCGCTGAACCGCTGAAGGTGGCGGTCCTGGGGTGCGGTTCCGTGGGCTCGCAGGTGGTGCGGCTGCTCTCCGAGCAGTCCGAGGACCTGGCGGCGCGCATCGGTGCGCCGGTGGAGCTGGTCGGCGTCGGCGTGCGCCGGCTCGACGCACCGCGCGAGGTGGAGGTCCCCGAGGGGCTGCTCACGACCGACTCCGCGGCCCTGGTCACCCGGGCCGACGTGGTCGTCGAGGTCATCGGCGGCATCGAGCCCGCCCGGGGCCTGATCCTCTCCGCGCTGGAGCACGGGGCCTCGGTCGTCACGGCCAACAAGGCGCTGCTGGCCGAGGACGGTCCCACCCTGTTCGAGGCGGCCGCGAAGGCCGACCGCGACCTCTACTACGAGGCCGCCGTCGCCGGCGCGATCCCGATCCTGCGCCCGCTGCGCGAGTCCCTGGCCGGTGACCGCGTCACCCGCGTGCTGGGCATCGTCAACGGCACCACCAACTTCATCCTCGACAAGATGGACACCGCCGGGAGCGGCTTCGCCGAGGCGCTGGAGGAGGCCCAGGAGCTGGGGTACGCCGAGGCCGACCCGACCGCCGACGTCGAGGGCTTCGACGCCGCGGCCAAGGCCGCGATCCTGGCCTCCTTGGCCTTCCACACCCGCGTGACCGCCGCCGACGTGCACCGCGAGGGCATCTCCGAGGTCACCGCCGCCGACGTCGCCTCCGCCGCCGAGATGGGCTGCGTCGTGAAGCTGCTGGCCATCTGCGAGCTGCGCCGCCAGCCGGGCGGCGAGGACGCCGTGGCCGTGCGGGTCCACCCCGCGATGATCCCGCGGTCGCACCCGCTGGCCTCGGTCCGCGAGGCCTACAACGCGGTCTTCGTCGAGTCCGAGGCCGCCGGGCAGCTGATGTTCTACGGCCCCGGCGCGGGCGGCTCGCCCACGGCCTCGGCCGTCCTGGGCGACCTCGTCACGGTCGCCCGCAACCGGCTCGCCGCCACGCGCGGCGCCGGCGAGTCGGCGTACGCCGACCTGGCGGTGCTGCCGATGGGCGAGACGGTCACCCGCTACCACGTGGCCATCGACGTCGACGACCGTGCCGGCGTGCTGGCCGCGGTGGCGCAGGCCTTCGCCGAGCACGGCGTCTCGATCCAGACCGTGCGACAGGAGGGCCGCGACGACGACGCGCAGCTGGTCGTGGTCTCGCACGAGGCGACCGACGCCCAGCTCTCCGCGACGGTGGAGCACCTGCAGCGGATGGACATCGTGCGCGAGGTCACCTCGGTCATGCGCGTCGAAGGAGGAGCGGAGTGAGCCGGACCCAGCAGTGGCGGGGGGTCGTGGAGGAGTACCGCGACCTGCTCGAGATCCCCGAGGGCACCCGCGCGGTCACGCTGCGCGAGGGCGGCACCCCGCTCGTGCACTCGGAGTGGCTCTCCGGACTGACCGGCGCCGAGGTGCACCTCAAGGTCGAGGGCGACAACCCCACCGGCTCCTTCAAGGACCGCGGCATGACCGCCGCGCTGTCGGTGGCCGTCCACGAGGGCGCCAAAGCGGTGGTCTGCGCCTCGACCGGCAACACCTCCGCCTCGATGGCCGCCTACGCCGCCAAGGCCGGCATCAAGCCGCTCGTGCTCGTGCCCGAGGGCAAGATCGCGGCCGGGAAGATGGCCCAGGCGATCCTCCACGGCGCGCAGGTGATCATGGTCCGCGGGAACTTCGACGACTGCCTGGCCATGGCGCGCGGGCTCTCGCAGGCCTACCCCGTGGCCCTGGTCAACAGCGTCAACCCCGTCCGCCTCGAGGGGCAGAAGACCGCGGCCTTCGAGGTCGTCGACTTCCTCGGCGACGCCCCGGACTACCACCTGCTGCCCGTCGGCAACGCCGGCAACATCTCCGCCTACTGGCTGGGCTACACCCAGTACGCCGAGCTCGGCGAGGCCACGAAGCGGCCCGTCATGCGCGGCTTCCAGGCCGAGGGCGCCTCGCCGCTGGTGACCGGGGAGCCCTTCCCGGACCCGGAGACCAAGGCCACCGCGATCCGGATCGGCAACCCCGCCTCCTGGCACCTGGCCGAGAAGGCGGCGAAGGAGTCCGAGGGCCGGTTCGCCGCGGTCACCGACGACCAGATCCTCGCCGCCCAGGCGCAGCTGGCCAGCCACGACGGCGTGTTCGTCGAGCCCGCCTCGGCGGCCGGGGTCGCCGGCCTGCTGCAGGAGCTGGCCCACGGCGAGTCCTACCGCGGCTCGACGGTGGTCATCACCGTGACCGGCCACGGGCTCAAGGACACCGCGACCGCGCTGGAGGCCTTCTCGGCCAGCGGTGGCGGGATCGTCGACACCGTGGTGGACGCCGACGTGGACGCCGCCGCGGCTGCCGCCGGCCTGGCCTGAGGGCCGGACCCGCTCATGGTCACCTTCGTCGACGGCCCGGTCGGCGTCTCCGTCCCGGCCACCTCGGCCAACCTCGGCCCCGGCTTCGACTCCCTGGGCCTCGCGCTCTCGCTGCGCGACGAGCTCGAGGGCGAGGTGCTCGGGTCGGGACTCGTCGTGCAGGTCGAGGGCGCTGGTGCCGACGACGTACCCCGCGACGAGTCGCACCTGGTCGTCCGCTCGATGCGCGCCACCTTCGAGCTGCTCGGTGGCCAGCCCGCGGGCCTGCGCCTGACCTGCCGCAACGTCGTGCCGCACGCCCGCGGCCTGGGGTCGTCCTCGGCCGCGATCGTCGGCGGGGTGGTCCTGGCGCGAGCCCTGGTGGCGGGCGGTGAGCTGCTGCTCGACGACGAGGCCGCGCTGCGGCTGGCCGCCCGCATCGAGGGGCACCCCGACAACGTCGCGCCGGCGCTGCTCGGCGGCTTCGTGGTCTCGGGCCAGGAGGCGGGGGAGTTCTACGCTGTCCCGGCCCCCGTCGACCCCCGGATCGGCGCGGTCGCGCTCGTGCCGCCGACGCCGGTCTCGACCGAGGCCGCCCGCGGGCTGCTCCCCGACACCGTGCCGCACGCCGACGCGGCCGCGGACGCCGGCCGTGCCGCGCTGCTGGTCGCGGCCCTCGGCGGGCGCCCCGAGCACCTGCTGCTCGCCACCCGCGACTACCTCCACCAGTCCTACCGGCGCCCGGCGATGCCGGAGTCCCTGGACCTGGTCGAGGCGCTGCGCGCCGACGGGATCCCCGCCGTGGTCTCCGGCGCCGGACCGACGGTGCTGGCCTTCGTCGAGGGCCCGGAGGCCGACTCCACCCGTGCGGTCCTGGACCGTACGCCGGCGGGCTGGTGGTCCACGCACCTCGCCGTCGACGGCGCCGGTGCGGTGGTGCGCCGCGAGGGCTGAGCGCGACTGCTACTGTGGCGCCCGGCCGCACGTCGTCTCCGACGCGGGCCGCGTCCCGCGTCCAGCGGGCTCCCGTTCCTCGCCCCTCGGGCGGATCGCGCACGCCGGTTGTCCTCTCGCGCACACCGGTGTGGGAAGGACTCACGTGACCGAGCAGACCCACGACCCCGCCGCCGAGCAGGGACAGGCGGCGCCGGCCGCCGCCACCAGCAAGCGCGCCCGCGCCGGTGGCCTCAACGGCATGCTGCTGGCCGACCTCAAGCAGCTCGCCGGGGGCCTGGGCATCAAGGGGTCCGGGTCGATGAAGAAGGCCCAGCTCGTGGAGGCGATCAAGGCCGCCCAGTCGGGTGGCCAGTCGGGCCAGTCGGATGGCCAGTCGGGTGGCCGGTCGGGAGGCCGGGCCGGTGACTCCTCGGACGGGCGGTCGACACCCCGGACCACCGACCAGCCGGCCGAGCGCCCCGCCACCGACCAGGGTGACCGGCAGCCGCAGCGGCAGGAGCAGGAGGAGCGCCCCGCGCGCGACCGCTCCGCCGAGCGCCAGGACCGGCCCGAGCGCCAGCAGCAGGGCCAGGGCGACCAGCAGGGCAAGCCCGACCAGCAGGGCAAGGCCGACCAGCAGGGCAAGGCCGACCAGCAGGAGCGCCAGCGTTCGGAGCGCCAGGACCGCTCCGAGCGCCCGCAGCAGGACCGGCAGCAGGGCCAGCAGGGCAAGAAGAACCAGAACCAGAAGTCCCAGCAGGGTCAGGCCGGCGACCAGGGCAAGGGTGGCGACCAGGGCCAGGGCGGCAAGCAGGGCAACCAGCAGGGCCAGGGCGGCAAGCAGGGCAACCAGAACCCCGGCAACCAGAACCCCGGCAACCAGAACCTCGGCGGCGACCTCGACGACGACGATGACGAGGGCGGCCGCCGCAGCCGGCGCCGTCGTGGCCGCGAGCGCGACCGCACCCGTCGCGGCGAGGTGGACACCACGATCCTCGAGGACGACGTGCTCGTCCCGGCCGCGGGCATCCTCGACGTGCTCGACAACTACGCCTTCGTCCGCACCAGCGGCTACCTCGCCGGCACCGACGACGTCTACGTCTCGCTGACCATGGTGCGGAAGTACGGCCTGCGTCGCGGCGACGCCGTGACCGGGCAGGTGCGCCAGCCCCGCGAGGGCGAGCGCAAGGAGAAGTTCAACCCGATGGTGAAGATCGAGAGCGTCAACGGTCAGGAGCCCGACGCCTCGCGCCACCGCCCGGACTTCGCCCGGCTGACCCCGCTCTACCCCTCCGAGCGGTTGCGCCTGGAGACCGGCCCCACCGACCTCGTGGGTCGCGTGGTCGACCTGCTGGCACCCGTCGGCAAGGGCCAGCGCGGCCTGGTCGTCGCGCCCCCGGGCTCGGGCCGCACGATGCTGCTGCAGTCGATCGCCGACTCGCTCACGGCCAACAACCCCGAGTGCCACCTCATGGTCGTGCTGGTCGACGAGCGGCCGGAGGAGGTCACCGACGTCGAGCGGCGGACCAAGGGCGAGGTCATCGCCTCGACCTTCGACCGCCAGCCGGCCGACCACACCGCCGTCGCGGAGCTGGCCGTCGAGCGGGCCAAGCGGCTGGTCGAGCTCGGCCACGACGTCGTCGTGCTGCTGGACGGCCTGACCCGCCTCACCCGCGCCTACAACCTGGCGGCCCCCTCGAGCGGCCGGACGCTGGAGGGCGGGCTGGACCCGCAGTCCCTGCACCCGGCCAAGCGGCTCTTCGGTGCCGCCCGCAACATCGAGAACGGCGGGTCGCTGACGATCCTCGCCACGGCCGTCGCCGACTCCGGCTCCGCGACCGACCAGCGGATCCTCGAGGAGTTCCGCGGGACCGGCAACCACGAGCTGCGCCTGCGATCCGACCTGGCTGCCAGGCGGCTCTTCCCGGCCGTGGACGTGGCCGCGAGCGGGACGCGTCGCGCCGACCTGCTCCTGGCCGCGGAGGAGGTCGCGGTGGTCGACGCCCTGCGCGCCGGGCTCGCCGAGCTCGAGCCGGTGCAGGCGATGGAGCTGCTGCTGGACCGGCTCGCCGCCACCCAGACCAACTACGAGCTGCTCCGGTCGGTCCAGGCCCAGGGGCAGCTGGCGGAAGCCGGCGGGAAGGTTGCCAGGTAGCGGCCTGACGGGCACCTCCGGTGCCCTAGGCTCTGCTGGAGACCTGGGCCCGGTGGCCCGCGACGAGAGGTGACCCGTGGCACGGATCCTGGTGGCCGACGACGACGTCGACATCCGTGAGCTCGTCGAGTTCAAGCTCTCGACCATGGGTCACGAGATCACGGCGGTCGGCGACGGCGCGGCGGCGGTGGAGGCATGCCAGGCCAGCCGCCCCGACCTCGCGGTGCTGGACGTCATGATGCCGGGGGTCTCGGGCCTCGACGCGATCCGGGCGATCCGGGCCGACCCCGCCCTGGCCGACCTGCCCGTCATCCTGCTCACGGCCCGCGCCCAGGAGTCCGACGTCGAGACGGGCTTCGACTCCGGTGCCGACGACTACATCACCAAGCCGTTCAGCCCGCGCGAGCTGGCAGCGCGCGTCGAGGCGCTGCTGTCGCGCTCGGGCTGAGACGGGGTCAGGCGTGGAGGCCACGGCGCCCGGGCGCACCGTCGCACGGACACTGACTCCTGCCCTGTTCCGCCTGGCCCTCGTGGTCGGGCTCATGGCCGTGGTCGCGATCCTGGGGGTCCTTCTCTCCACCCGTGCGGTCAACAGCCTCACCGAGGAGCTGCAGCCGGCGGCCGCGGCCAACCAGGACGTGCTGCTGGACCTCACGGCGATGGAGGGAGCCGTGGCCAACTACGCCCGCAGCGGCGACCCCTCGGCGCTCGACCAGTACCAGCAGGTCCTGGCCCGGCTCCCCGCGGACCAGCGCGAGGTCCGGGCGTACGCCGAGGGCGACCCGGACCTGCGGGTCCTGGTCGCCCAGCAGGAGGCGGCGGTCGAGGAGTGGCTGACCCGCTACGCCCAGCCCCGCGTCGCCGACGCGGGAGGTCCCGACAGCTTCCAGCCGCGTCGCTACCGCCTCGGCCAGGTGCTCTTCGGCGAGGTGCTGGAGTCGCACCGCGCCACGGCCGCCGCGTTCGGCGACCGGGTCCGCCAGGCCAGCACGGACGCCTCCTGGCGGCTGCGCGCCACCGTCGGCGCGATCGCGCTGCTGGCCCTCCTCGCCTGGCTGGTGGTGACCCGCTCGCGCGCCCAGATGCTGCGTGACGTGTCGGACCCGCTGGTCGAGCTCGAGCGCGTCGTGACCCAGATGGCCAAGGACCCGTCCCTGCGCGCTCGTCCGGTCGGCCCGCGCGAGCTGCGCTCGGTCGTGGAGGCGCTCAACGCCCTGGCCGACGCGCAGGGGCGGGCGCTGGCGGTCGAGTCGCGGATCCAGTCGTCGCTGCGGACCCTCGACACCGCCAAGGACGACTTCGTCTCCAACGTCTCCCACGAGCTCCGCACGCCACTGACGACCATCAGCGGCTACCTCGAGGTCGTGGCCGAGGAGTTCGAGGACGTCATGTCGCCGCGGCACGAGCGGATCCTCGAGGCGAGCCGCCGCAACGTGGCCCGGCTCAAGATGCTGATCGACGACCTGCTGACCCTGTCCAAGGCCGAGACCCGGCACACCGACCTGGAGTCCGCCGACCTGGTGCCGCTGGTGCGCGACGCGGTCACCGACGTGCGCATCACCGCGGCGAGCCGGGGCATCACGGTGCGCCTGAACGCGCCGACGACGCCGGTGCTGCTGCTGGCCGACCGGGCGATGCTCGGGCGGGCGCTGCTGAACGTGCTCTCCAACGCCGTGAAGTTCAGCCTCGACGACACCACGGTCGAGGTCGAGGTCACCGCCGGTGCCGCACAGGCCGTCGTCCGCGTGCGCGACCACGGCATCGGCATCCCCGCGGCCGAGGTGGAGCGGCTCGGCACCCGGTTCTTCCGGGCGTCCAACGCGGTGACCAACGAGATCGCGGGCACCGGCCTGGGCATCCGGATCGTGCAGACCATCGTCGACCGGCACGCCGGCGAGCTCCGCATCGAGTCCGAGGAGGGGCGGGGGACGACCGTGACGATGCGGTTCCCGCTGCTCGGGGACACCGCGGCGCCCGAGCCCGCCGAGGTCCCGGCGGCAGGGTCGACCGGGCGCTCCGCCGAGGAACCGACCGGGCAGCCCGTCGGGCAGCCCGACCAGGAGCCGGCCAGCCGGAATTAGGGCAGGGGCCCCGGCGTTGGGCATGATGTCCTGGCTCGATCCCGGTTCACGCCACCACCCAGGTAGGGCGACCCGGGGTCATCGACGAGAGGAAGACCCATGAAGAAGGACATCCACCCGGAGTACGTCGAGACCCAGGTCTCCTGCGCCTGCGGCGCCACGTTCACCACCCGCAGCACGGCGACCTCGGGCGTCATCAAGTCCGACGTCTGCTCGCAGTGCCACCCGTTCTACACCGGCAAGCAGAAGATCCTCGACACCGGCGGCCGGGTCGCCCGCTTCGAGGCCCGCTACGCCAAGGCTGCCAAGAAGTAGCCCCGTCCGAGCGCCGGTCCACCCCGCCACAGGCTGGGAGGGCCGGCGCTCGTGCTGTCCCCGCTCGATCCCCACTCACCGCACCACCACCCGAGGAGCACCGCGTGTTCGAGGCCGTCGAGGGGATGCTCGTCGAGCACGGTGAGCTGGAGCAGCAGCTCGCCCAGCCCGAGACCCATGCCGACGCCCGGCTGGCCAAGCGCCTCAACCAGCGCTACGCCGCGCTCTCGGCCATCATCGGCACCTGGCGGGAGTGGCGCACCCTCGGCGAGGACGCCGAGGCCGCGCGCGAGCTGGCCGCCGAGGACCCCGCCTTCGCCGAGGAGGCCGAGGCCCTGGCGGAGCGTCGTGCGACGACCGAGGAGCGGCTGCGCCGCCTGCTGGTGCCCCGCGACCCGGCCGACGAGAAGGACGCGCTCCTGGAGGTGAAGTCCGGGGAGGGCGGTGAGGAGTCCGCCCTGTTCGCCGGGGACCTGCTGCGCATGTACACCCGGTACGCCGAGCAGCGCGGCTGGTCCGTCGAGGTGCTCGACGCCACCGAGTCCGACCTGGGCGGCTACAAGTCGGTGACGGTGGCCGTGAAGGCCAAGGGCACTCCCGCGCCCGGTGAGGCGCCGTACGCGCTGCTGAAGTTCGAGGGTGGCGTGCACCGGGTCCAGCGGGTTCCGGTGACGGAGTCCCAGGGGCGGGTCCACACGAGTGCCGCCGGCGTCCTGGTGCTCCCGGAGGCCGAGCAGGTCGACGTCAGCATCGACGAGAACGACCTGCGCATCGACGTCTTCCGCTCCAGCGGCCCCGGTGGGCAGAGCGTCAACACCACCGACTCGGCGGTCAGGATCACCCACGTGCCCTCGGGGATCGTCGTGTCCTGTCAGAACGAGAAGTCCCAGCTGCAGAACAAGGAGCAGGCGATGCGCATCCTGCGCGCGCGCCTGCTGGCCGTCGCCCAGGAGGAGGCCGAGGCCGCCGCCGGGGAGGCCCGGCGCAGCCAGGTCCGCACGGTCGACCGCTCCGAGCGGATCCGCACCTACAACTTCCCGGAGAACCGGATCTCCGACCACCGCACCGGCTACAAGTCCTACAACCTCGACCAGGTCCTCGACGGCGCCCTGGAGCCGGTGCTCGCCTCGTGCGTGGACGCCGACATGGCCGCGCGCCTGGCCGCGCTCGAGGACTGAGGTGGCCCCGCCCGTCGGGCGTCGCGCGCTCCTCGCCGACGCCGCGACACGCCTGGCCGCCGGGGGAGTGGCCAGCCCGGACTCCGACGCCGCGACCCTGCTGGCCCACGTGCTCGGCACCACCCGCGGCGGGCTCGCCCTGGTCGCGGAGGTCACCGACGAGCAGGCGGCGTCGTACGACGTGCTGGTGGCGCGCCGCGCCGCCCGCGAGCCTCTGCAGCACCTCACGGGCTCGGCGGGCTTCCGGCACGTCGAGCTGGCCGTCGGGCCGGGCGTGTTCGTCCCCCGCCCCGAGACCGAGCTGCTCGCCGGGTGGGCCGTCGAGCAGGCCGCGGCCCTGGCCGCGCCCGTCGTGGTCGACCTGTGCACCGGCTCCGGCGCGATCGCGGCAGCGGTGGCCGACGAGGTGCCGCACGCCCGTGTCCACGCCGTCGAGCTGAGCCCCGAGGCGCACGCCTACGCCGAGCGCAACCTCGCCGGCACCGGGGTCGACCTGCGGCTGGGCGACGCCTTCGAGGCGTTCGAGGACCTGCTCGGCACCGTCGACGTGCTGGTCTGCAATCCGCCCTACGTCCCGCTGGAGTCGTGGGAGTCAGTGGCGGTCGAGGCACGCGACCACGACCCGCACCTGGCGCTCTTCTCGGGTCAGGACGGACTCGACGCGATCCGCCTCCTGGCGGTCCGCGGCGCCGCGCTGCTGCGAGCGGGCGGCGTCCTCGGCGTCGAGCACGCCGACGTCCAGGGCGAGAGCGTGCCGGCCGTGCTGGCCGCCACCGGCCGCTGGCACGAGGTGCGCGACCACGCGGACCTGGCCGGTCGCGCACGGTTCACCACGGCCCGACTGGCACGATGACCCCCATGGAGCGCTACACGACCCAGGGCGAGGACGACCGGGAGAGCGCGGTCGAGGCCGCTGCCCTGGCCCTGCAGCGCGGTGGTCTCGCGGTGGTGCCGACCGACACCGTCTACGGGATCGCCGCGGACGCCTTCGACCCTGCCGCCGTCCGTGCGCTGCTGGCCGCCAAGGGACGCGGACGCGAGATGCCGCCGCCGGTGCTGGTCTCGGCCGCCACGACGCTCGACGCCCTGGCCGTGCGGGTGCCCGGCTACGCCCGCGCGCTGGTCGACGAGTTCTGGCCCGGTCCGCTGACCCTCGTCTGCCACCAGCAGTCCTCCCTGCAGTGGGACCTGGGGGAGACCCGCGGCACCGTCGCCGTCCGGATGCCCGACCACGACCTCACGCGCGAGATCCTCGAGCGCACCGGGCCCCTGGCGGTCTCCTCGGCCAACAAGACCGGGATGCCCGCGGCCACCGACGCAGACCAGGCCGAGGAGATGCTCGGCGAGGACGTCGACGTCATCGTCGACGACGGCGAGTCGCCCGGGGGAGAGGCGTCCACGATCGTGGACGTGACCGGCACCCAGGGCCGGGTGCTGCGCCTGGGCGCGTTGTCGCTGGAGCGGCTCAACGAGGTGCTCGAGCCCCTGGGTGCGACGCTCGTGCTCGAGGGCGAGGAGCCGGAGGCCGGGCCGCCGACCGCGGGCGACGACCCCGGCGGTCCCCGCGGTCCCGTGAGCACGGACCCCGACGAGCAGGACCCGGGGCCGCGCGCCGACAGCGAGGTCTGAGGGCGTGCGCGAGTACGTCGTCGTCTTCCTGGTGGCCATGGCGGTCACCTACCTCCTCACCGTCATCGCGCGCGAGATCGCGCTGCGCACCGGTGCGGTCGCGCGCGTCCGCGACCGCGACGTGCACGACGAGCCGATCCCCTACCTCGGGGGGCTGGCGATGCTCGGCGGCCTCGTGTCGGCGTACCTCGTGGCCCGTGAGCTGCCCTTCCTCTCCACCGCGGGCGACGTGGTCTTCCGCGACGCCGGGGTGGTCATCGGTGCCGGGGCGCTGATCTGTGCGGTCGGGGTGCTCGACGACCTCTTCGAGCTCGATGCGTTGACCAAGCTCGGCGGCCAGCTGCTGGCCGCGGGCTTCCTGGTGGCCTTCGGCGTGCAGTTCTACTTCTTCACCGTCCCGGGCGGCGAGATCTTCTCCCTCGACCCGAGGCAGGCCGCCCTGCTCACCGGGTTCCTGGTGATCGCCACCATCAACGCGGTGAACTTCGTCGACGGCCTCGACGGCCTCGCCGCGGGCGTCGTCGGGATCGGCGCCGGGGCCTTCTTCCTGTTCTGCTACCAGCTGACGGCCATCAACAACACTTCGCGCGCGACCACGGCGGCGCTGCTCACCGTGGCGCTGGCGGGCGCCTGCGCGGGGTTCCTGCCTCACAACATCAACCCGGCCCGCCTCTTCATGGGCGACTCGGGGTCGATGCTCATCGGGCTGGTGCTCTCCGCGGGAGCCATCACCCTCACGGGCCAGTTCAACGAGGTCGACCTGTCGCAGGGCAGCGGTTCGGGCGGGGACGCCAGCCTGGTCCTGCTGCTGCCGATCCTGCTGCCCGTGGCGATCCTCGTGGTCCCCCTGCTCGACCTGGTCCTGGCCGTGGTGCGCCGGACCCGAGCGGGCCGCTCGCCCTTCGCCCCGGACAAGCAGCACCTGCACCACCGGCTGCTGGAGATCGGGCACTCCCAGCGCCGCGCGGTGCTCATCATGTGGCTGTGGGCGGCCCTGGTCGCCTTCGGCACCGTGCTGGTGAGCCTCTACTCCGGTCCGGTCGTGGTGGCCGGTGTCGCCGTGGCGACGGCGGGCACGATCGCGCTCACCTTCCTGCTCCCGCGGCTGCACCGGCCCGCGGTCTTGAACGATCCAGTTGCCGAGGCGCCCGAACGCTTGTGATAGTTTTCACGAGCGTTACAGCCCTGCCCCTCCCAGCAGAGAACGGCCGCCGATGACCCCCGCGACGACCGCGTCCCCGCGCCGCCCGCACGCCGTGCTCCTGCACGGCGCCGTCGGCGCCGCCGCGCTGGTCCCCGGGCTCCTCGTCGCCGGCGCCGGCTGGCTGGCCTCGGGCAGTGACGCGGCCCTCGCAGCCGTCTTCGGCGCGCTGGCGGTCCTGGGCATCCTGCTCTTCGGCTCCACGGCCGTGGACCTGGTGGCGGGTCTCATGCCGGGCGCCTCGCTGGGCGTGGCGCTGATGACCTACGCGCTGCAGCTCGTGCTGCTGGTGGCCGTCCTGCTGGCCGCCTCCGAGGCCGCGCTCTTCGCCGACCTGGCCGAGCGCCGCTGGCTCTTCGGCGGCCTGCTCGCCGTGATGCTGGGGTGGATGGTGGGCCAAGTGGTCGCCGCCGTCCGCGTCCGGATCCCCGTCTACGAGCTGCCCCAGCAGGGCCCCGCAGCGGCCCCCACGACCCCCGCCGGCCCCTCGCCCGAGGCGGTGCGGCGATGAGTGCCACCGACTGCTATCGTCCGCTTCGCGATGGCTCCCGACGACTCTCGGTACGACACGAGCCAGCCGTCCCAGGATCCCTGGCGGGCCTTCAGCTACCTCGTGGCGGGCGTCCTGCTCTACGGCGTCCTCGGCTGGCTGGCCGACCGGTGGCTCGGGACCTCGTTCCTGGTGGCGGTCGGCATCCTTCTGGGTGCGGGCCTCGGGATGTACATGGTGTTCAAGACGTTCGGCGCCCCTCCGGCAGACTCCGGGGGAGAGCAGTGACGCAGACGACGAAGGAGACCCGGCGTTGATCGACCTCGCCACCGTCCTACTGCCGTTGGCCGACGGCGGCGGCTTCGAGCCGCCGGGCCCGTCCGTCTTCGAGTACCCGCCGCTGTTCGGCGGGGTCACGAAGTCGATGCTGCAGCTGGCGCTGTCCGTGGTCCTGATCGCGGGCGTGACCTACCTGATGGCGCGCCGCGCCGCGATCGTCCCCGGTCGCCTGCAGTACGCCGGCGAGATCGCCTACGGCGGCGTCCGCAACAGCATCGCCCGCGAGATCATCGGTGCCGAGCACTACCTGAAGTTCGTGCCGTACCTCTTCGCGCTGTTCATGTTCGTGGCAGTGAACAACTACTTCGGCATCGTCCCGCTGATCCAGCTGCCGACGTTCTCGCGCTCCGGCTACGCCTACGGCCTGGCGATCCTGACCTGGCTGCTCTACAACGGCGCCGGCATCTGGAAGCACGGCCTCATCGGCTACCTCAAGCACACCTGCATCCCCGCGGGCGTGAAGGGCCCGGTGCTCCTGCTCATCGTGCCGCTGGAGTTCCTCTCCAACATCCTGGTCCGGCCGGTCACCCTGGCGCTGCGTCTGTTCGCCAACATGTTCGCCGGCCACCTGCTGCTGGTCCTCTTCGCCGTCGGCGGTGAGTACCTCATCATCGAGTCGCCCTCGCTGGTCAACGTCTTCGGTGGCGTCCTGGCCTGGGTCATGTTCTTCGCCGTCTCGGTGCTCGAGCTCCTGGTGATGTTCCTGCAGGCCTACGTCTTCACGCTGCTGACGGCCATGTACGTCGGCGGCGCCCTCGCCGACGAGCACTGAGCACCCGCTCGGCGCTCGGGGGCGACCCCGGTTCCCACAACTGAATAACCCGCGGTGCTGGACAACGCAGCACCGCACGACAGCAGTTCCGCCAAAACGACGCCGCCGGCGTCAGACGAAAGGAAAAGCCGTGACTGGCTCCCTCAACATGCTCGGGTACGGCATCGCGACGATCGGCCCGGCGATCGCGGTGGGTCTCATCTTCGCCGCCTACATCAACGGCGTCGCCCGTCAGCCCGAGGCGCAGGGTCGCCTGCAGTCGATCGCGATCCTCGGCTTCGCGCTCGCCGAGGCGCTCGCGATCATCGGCATCGCGCTCGCGTTCGTCATCACCTGATCCGTCCGACGCTCCTTCCCACGTACTGAGGTGACTCATGGGTGATTCCATGCTGCGGGCGGCGGAACCCACCAACCCGCTGATCCCGCCGGTGATCGAGATCGTCCTCGGCGGGGCTTTCTTCCTGCTCCTGGTCGTCCTGATCTACAAGTTCGTCGCGCCCCGCTTCGAGCAGGCGTTCACCGAGCGGACTGCGGCCATCGAGGGCGGGATCGCCCAGGCGGAGACCAAGCAGGCCGAGGCCGACGCCAAGCTCGCCGAGCTCGAGCAGCGGCTGTCCGAGGCCCGTCACGAGGCCGCGCGCATCCGCGAGGAGGCCCGCGAGCAGGGTGCTGCGATCGTCGCCGAGATGCGCCAGCAGGCCCAGACCGAGGCGGCTCGCATCGTCGACCACGGCAAGACCCAGATCGAGGCGGAGCGCCAGCAGGCCGTCGCCTCGCTGCGGGCCGAGGTCGGCGCCCTCGCGACCGGCCTGGCCGGTCGCATCGTGGGCGAGAGCCTGGAGGACGAGGCCCGCCAGAGCCGCGTCGTCGAGCGCTTCCTCGCCGACCTCGAGGCCGGGACCCCGGGGGTCAACTGAGATGACCTCGGACTTCCGCGGAGCCTCGGCCGACGCCGTCGCCTCGCTCACCGGCGAGCTGGAGGCCTCGGTCTCCGGCTCGCCGGAGACCGCCACCCGGGTGGCCTCCGACCTGTTCTCGGTGGCCTCGACGCTGCGCACCGAGGGTGCGCTGCGCCGCTTCGCCACCGACGGGTCGATCCCGACCGAGGCCAAGACCGGCCTCGTGGGAGAGGTCCTCGGCGCCAAGGTCTCCGAGACCAGCCTCGCGCTGCTGCGCTCGGCCGTCTCGCGACGGTGGACGGTGGCCAGCGACCTGGCCCACGCGCTCGAGCACCTCAGCGTCGTCGCGACCGTGCGCTCGGTCCAGGCTGACGCCGACCGGCTGGCCGACGAGCTCTTCGCCTTCGGTCAGACCGTCAAGGCCGAGCCGTCGCTGCGCGACGCGCTCTCCGACCCCGCGCGCTCCATCGCCGACAAGGCCCGGCTCGTCGAGGACCTCCTCGGCGGCAAGGCCCTCCCGGCGACCGTCGTGCTGGCCACGCAGGCCCTGCACGGCACCTACCGCACCGTGGGCGCGGCCCTGGTCGAGTACCAGAAGGTCGCTGCTGCGGTGGCCGGCGAGAACGTCGCCACCGTGCGCGTCGCCCGGCCGCTCAGCGAGACCGAGGAGCGGCGCCTCGCCGACCTGCTGACCCGTCAGTACGGCCGGCCGGTCCACCTCAACACCGTGGTCGACCCCGAGGTCCTCGGTGGTGTCCGCGTCGAGATCGGTGACGACGTGATCGACGGGACGGTCTCGAGCCGGCTCGACGACGCGCGTCGTCTGCTCGCCGGCTGACCCCGGCCCCACCCCCTACTCCGCCCACAGGCACCGAGCACAAGAGAGAAGGCACCAGAATGACGGAGCTCTCCATCCGTCCGGACGAGATCCGCGACGCGCTGCAGAAGTACGTCGCCGACTACCAGCCCGACGCGGCGAGCCGCGAGGAGGTCGGCACCGTCGCCCAGGCGGCCGACGGCATCGCGCGCGTCAGCGGGCTGCCCTCGGCGATGGCCAACGAGCTGCTGGAGTTCGAGGACGGCACGCTGGGCATCGCCCTGAACCTCGACACCCGCGAGATCGGTGTCGTCGTCCTCGGTGACTTCGACAAGATCGAGGAGGGCCAGACGGTCCGCCGTACCGGCGAGATCCTCTCGGTGCCCGTGGGTGACGGCTTCATGGGCCGCGTCGTGGACCCGCTCGGCAAGCCGATCGACGGTCTCGGCGAGATCGTCTCCGACAGCCGCCGCGCCCTGGAGCTCCAGGCCCCCAACGTGGTGCAGCGCAAGTCGGTGCACGAGCCCCTGGCCACCGGCATCAAGGCCATCGACTCGATGACCCCGATCGGCCGCGGCCAGCGCCAGCTGATCATCGGCGACCGCGCGACCGGCAAGACCACGATCGCGATCGACACGATCATCAACCAGCGCCAGAACTGGGAGTCGGGCGACCCGACCAAGCAGGTCCGCTGCATCTACGTCGCCATCGGCCAGAAGGGCTCGACCATCGCCTCGGTGCGCGGTGCCCTCGAGGAGGCCGGCGCCCTGGAGTACACCACCATCGTGGCGGCCCCCGCCTCGGACTCCGCGGGCTTCAAGTACCTCGCGCCCTACACCGGCTCGGCCATCGGCCAGCACTGGATGTACGACGGCAAGCACGTCCTGATCGTCTTCGACGACCTGACCAAGCAGGCCGAGGCCTACCGCGCCGTGTCGCTGCTGCTGCGCCGCCCGCCGGGCCGCGAGGCCTACCCGGGTGACGTCTTCTACCTGCACAGCCGCCTGCTCGAGCGCTGCGCGAAGCTCTCCGACGACCTGGGCGCCGGCTCGATGACCGGTCTGCCGATCATCGAGACCAAGGCCAACGACGTCTCGGCGTTCATCCCGACCAACGTCATCTCGATCACCGACGGCCAGATCTTCCTGCAGTCGGACCTCTTCGCCTCCAACCAGCGCCCCGCCATCGACGTGGGTGTCTCGGTCTCGCGCGTGGGTGGTGCGGCCATGACCAAGGCGATGAAGGCCGTCACCGGCTCGCTCAAGGTCGACCTGGCGCAGTTCCGCGCGATGGAGGCGTTCGCGATGTTCGCCTCCGACCTCGACGCGGCCTCGCGCCAGCAGCTGGACCGCGGTCAGCGCCTGATGGCGCTGCTCAAGCAGCCGGCGTACTCGCCCTACGCCCTGGAGGAGATGACCGTCTCCCTGTGGCTGGGCACCACCGGTCGCCTCGACAAGGTCCCGGTCGGTGACGTGCTGCGCTTCGAGCAGGAGTTCATCGACTACGTCAAGCGCAGCCACGGGGGCATCCTCGACGCGATCCGCGAGACGACGAAGTTCGAGGACGAGGACGGCCTGGCGGCTGCCTACGACTCCTTCATCACCCAGTTCGAGACCTCCGACGGTGGCTCGATCAAGGTCGGCCACGAAGAGGCCGAGGCGATGGAGGACGACGAGCTGGGCCAGGAGCAGATCGTCAAGCAGAAGCGGGGCTGACCCGATGGCCGTATCGCTGCGTGAGTACCGCGCGCGGATCAAGTCGACGGAGTCGATGAAGAAGATCACGCGCGCCATGGAGCTCATTGCTGCGTCCCGCATCATCAAGGCGCAGCAGCGGGCCCAGGCCGCGGCGCCGTACGCCCGAGAGCTGACGCGTGCGGTGTCGGCGGTGGCGACGTTCTCCAACGTCGACCACCCGCTGACCAAGGAGGAGGAGGACCCGAAGCGGGCCGCCGTCCTCATCGTCACCAGTGACCGTGGACTGGCCGGTGCCTACTCCAGCTCGGTCCTCAAGGAGGCAGAGCGACTCGTCGAGCGCCTCCGCGAGGAGGGCAAGGAGATCGACACCTACATCTGCGGCCGCAAGGGCGAGGCGTACTACAAGTTCCGCCAGCGCCCGATCGTGCAGGCCTGGACGGGCTTCTCCGACCAGCCGTCGTACGACGTGGCGGCCGAGGTCGGGTCGACGCTGATCGAGTCCTTCCTCAAGGAGCAGGGCGAGGAGGGTGACGTGGACGAGGTCCACGTCGTCTACACCCGCTTCGTCTCGATGCTGACCCAGGAGCCGACGGCCGTGCGGCTGCTGCCCCTGGAGGTCGTCGAGGGCACCGAGGCGCCGGACGAGTCCGAGCTCCTCCCGCTCTACGAGTTCGAGCCCTCCGCCGAGGAGGTGCTGGACGGGCTGCTCCCGCAGTACGTCCAGTCCCGGATCTTCTTCTCCCTCCTGCAGGCGGCGGCCTCCGAGCTCGCCGCGCGGCAGAAGGCGATGAAGTCCGCGACGGACAACGCCGAAGAGCTGATCAAGAAGTACACCCGCATCGCCAACCAGGCCCGTCAGGCCGGCATCACCCAGGAAATCAGCGAGATCGTCGGTGGCGTCAACGCGCTGGCCGATGCCAACGCAGGCGCCGAGTAACGAAAGTAGTGACATGACTGCCACCCTTGAAGAGACCACCCAGGCCGGCGGTGCCAGCGTCGGTCGCATCGCGCGCGTCATCGGCCCGGTCGTCGACGTGGAGTTCCCCGTCGACGCGATGCCGGAGATGTACAACAAGCTCACCGCCGAGATCACGCTCGAGGGTGAGACCACCACGATCGCCCTCGAGGTCGCCCAGCACATCGGCGACGGCATGGTCCGTGCGATCTCCCTGAAGCCGACCGACGGCCTGGTCCGCGGCGGCCAGGTGGTCGACACCGGCGAGCCGATCACGGTCCCCGTCGGCGACCAGACCCTCGGCAAGGTCTTCAACACCACCGGCGAGGTGCTCAACATGCCGGCGGGGGAGACCTTCGTCGCGCAGGAGCGGTGGGGCATCCACCGCAAGGCGCCCGCCTTCGACCAGCTGGAGTCGAAGACCCAGATGTTCGAGACCGGCATCAAGGTCATCGACCTGCTGACCCCCTACGTGCAGGGCGGCAAGATCGGCCTGTTCGGCGGCGCCGGCGTGGGCAAGACGGTGCTCATCCAGGAGATGATCGCCCGTGTGGCCCGCAACCACGGTGGTGTGTCGGTGTTCGCCGGTGTCGGCGAGCGCACCCGTGAGGGCAACGACCTCATGGTGGAGATGGAGGAGGCCGGCGTCCTCGGCCAGACCGCCCTGGTCTTCGGCCAGATGGACGAGCCGCCGGGCACCCGCCTGCGCGTCGCGCTGTCGGCGCTGACGATGGCGGAGTACTTCCGCGACGTCCAGAACCAGGACGTGCTGCTCTTCATCGACAACATCTTCCGCTTCACCCAGGCCGGCTCCGAGGTCTCGACCCTGCTGGGTCGCATGCCCTCGGCCGTGGGCTACCAGCCCAACCTCGCCGACGAGATGGGTGTGCTCCAGGAGCGCATCACCTCCACCCGCGGTCACTCGATCACCTCGATGCAGGCGATCTACGTGCCGGCCGACGACTACACCGACCCGGCGCCGGCGACCACCTTCGCCCACCTGGACGCGACCACCGAGCTGTCCCGCGAGATCGCCTCGCTGGGCATCTACCCCGCGGTGGACCCGCTGACCTCGACCTCGCGCATCCTCGACCCGCAGTACATCGGTCGGGAGCACTACGACTGCGCGATCCGGGTGAAGCAGATCCTGCAGCGCAACAAGGAGCTGCAGGACATCATCGCGATCCTGGGTGTCGACGAGCTGTCCGAGGAGGACAAGATCATCGTCAGCCGGGCGCGCCGCATCCAGCGCTTCCTGTCGCAGAACACCTACGTGGCCAAGCAGTTCACCGGCATCGAGGGCTCCACCGTCCCCGTCGCCGACACCATCGAGGCGTTCAACAAGATCGCTGACGGCGAGTACGACCACGTGGCCGAGCAGGCCTTCTTCATGTGCGGCGGTCTGGACGACGTCGAGAAGAAGTGGGCCGAGATCCAGAAGAACCTCTGATGACGAGCGAGGGAGCCACCGGCCTGCAGGTCGCGCTGGTCGCCGCCGACCGGACCGTGTGGTCCGGCGAGGCGTCGATGGTCATCGCTCGCACGGTCGAGGGCGACATGGGTGTGCTGCAGGGCCACGCGCCCATGCTCGCCCTGCTCACGGACGCGGCGATCGAGATCAACGCTCCCGAGGGCGTCGTGCACGCGGCCGTCGACGGCGGGTTCATCTCCGTCGCCGACGACCGGGTCTCGATCCTCACCGAGCACGCGCTGCTGGCCGAGGAGATCAAGGTCGACGAGGCGCGCGCGGAGCTGGAGGCGGCCCAGGGGCTGCCCACCGGCGACGAGCGCGAGATGCAGATCCGCCGTGCCGAGGCGCGCATCCGCGCTGCCGAGAAGGCCAGCTGACCGCGCACCTGCCCCGCAGGTCCTGACCCGCCCACCGTCCCGCTAGGGTGACCCCCAGCCGGGACGGTGGGTGGTGTCGTTTCCCGGACTCGTCGGCGTGAGGGGGATGCGGTGCCGCTGTGGCAGTGGCTGCTCGACATCGCCGGCGGACTGCTGGTGCTGGTGCTCCTCTACGGGCTCGGGCTGGTCGTCCGCCGACGCGTCATCGCGCGCTCCGGAGGCACCTTCGAGCTGTCCCACCGCGTGCGCACCTCGCACCCGGGTCGGGGCTGGCTGCTGGGGGTGGGCCGCTACTCCGACGAGCGGCTGGAGTGGTTCCGGATCTTCTCGCTCTCGCCGCGGCCCAAGCGCACCTGGGTGCGCGACGAGCTCACCTACGTCGGTCGCCGCGACCCCGAGGGACCCGAGCAGGTCTCGCTCTTCCCCGACCACGTGGTGATCTCCTGCCGGGCTGCCGACGGCGACATCGAGCTGGCGATGAGCCCCGCCACGCTCACCGGCTTCCAGGCCTGGCTCGAGGCGCGCCCGCCGGGCGCGGAGATGCCTGGGTCGCGGGGGACCCGGCCCTGAGCGGCGGGCGCGCTGCTCATTTGACCGGTAAACACACCAGGCGCACCATGGTCGGGTGAGTGCCACGACCGACGTACGCCGCAGTCCCCTCGCGCCCGGGCTGCTCGCCGCCCGCAACGCCGTCGCGGCCTCCTTCGTGCTCAACGGGCTGGTGTTCGCCTCCCTGGTCTCGCGGCTGCCCGACCTGCGCGAGCGGCTGTCGCTTTCCAACGGCTCGCTCGGCATGCTGCTGCTGGCCATCGCCGGCGGCTCGCTCGTCGCGCTGCCCAGCACCGGTCGCGTCATCGAGCGGATCGGCGCGACCCGCACGGTGCGCGGAGGCGTCCTCGCGGACACCGTGGGCCTGTCCGTGGCCGCGCTGGGCGCCGTGACGGGCCAGCTGCCCCTGGCCGCCGTCGGGCTCTTCGTGCACGGCATCGGCATCGGTGTCTGGGACGTGGCGATGAACGTCGAGGCGGCCGAGGTCGAGCGCCGGATGGCGCGCACCGTGATGCCGCGCTTCCACGCCGCCTGGAGCGCGGGTTCCTTCCTGGGCGCCGGCATCGGGATCCTGGTCGTGGCCCTGGACGTGCCGATGCTCCTGCACCTCGTGGGCGCGGCCGTCGTCATCGGTGTCGTCGCCTGGACCACCTCGGCCCGCTTCCTGCCTGCCGAGCCGGCCCCCGCGGCCGGCGAGGGCGGAGCCGTGCGCCGCGGCCCCTCGCCGTGGCGCGAGCCGCGCACCCTGGCCATCGGCCTGATGGTGCTGTGCTTCGCCATGGTCGAGGGCACGGCCAACGACTGGCTCACCCTCGGCCTCATCGACGGCTACGGCGTGGAGCACTGGGTCGGGGTCGCCGGGTTCGCCCTCTTCGTCGTGGCGATGACCACCGGCCGCCTCTACGGCCCGGTGCTGCTGGACCGCTACGGCCGACCGGCGACGCTGTGGGGGAGCGCCGCCCTGGCCGCGCTCGGCGCGGTCCTCACCGTTCTGGGCGGTGCGTTGCCGGGCCCCGCGCTGCCGTTCGTCGTGCTGGGAGTCCTGCTCTGGGGCCTGGGCGCTGCCCTCGGCTTCCCCGTGGGCATGAGCGCGGCCGCCGACGAGGGCGGGCGGGCCGCGGCGCGGGTCTCGGTCGTCTCGACGGTCGGGTACGGCGCGTTCCTGGCCGGCCCGCCGCTGCTGGGACACCTGGGCGACCGGATCGGCACGCTCGAGGTGCTGCTCGCGGTCACCGCGCTCATGCTGCCCGCGGCGCTCAGCGTGCTCGCGACGCGGAAGCCGGCCTAGGCCTCCCGCTCACCACCCGGCACCCAGAGCACGTCGCCCTGGGCGCGGTTGGCGTGCCGGGCGAGGATGAAGACCAGGTCCGAGAGCCGGTTGAGGTAGGTGATGGCCACCTTGTTCATCGTGTCGTGGTGCTGCTCGTAGGCCGCCCAGGCGGACCGCTCGGCCCGGCGGACGACGGTGCGGGCCACGTGCAGGTGCGCGGCACCCGGCGTACCACCGGAGAGGATGAAGGAGCGCAGCGGCTCGAGGTGCTCGTTGTACTCGTCGCACCAGGCCTCGAGCCGGTCGACGTAGTCCTGCTCGATCCGCAGGGGCGGGTACTCGGGGTCCGGGACCACCGGGGTGCAGAAGTCCGCGCCGACGTCGAAGAGGTCGTTCTGCACGTGGGTCAGCACCCGCACGACGTCCTCGTCGAGCCCACCGGTGGCGACCGCGAGGCCGATCGTGGCGTTGGCCTCGTCGACGTCGGCGTAGGCGTGCAGCCTCAGGTCGTTCTTGGTGGTGACGCTCATGTCGCCGAGCCGGGTCTCGCCAGCGTCGCCGGTGCGGGTGTAGATGCGCGTCAGGTTCACCATGCCCGAGAGCGTAGCCACGCGGGTGGGACCCCTGCGGGCTAGGTTCGAGCGATGGCACGCAGCACCGGCACCACCAGCAGCCCCGCCCTCCGCGACCCGGCCCCGGCGGGCCCGTCCGGTCGCCGCGTGGCGCACCCGGCGCTGGTCGCCGCGCCGGCGTTCGCGCTGGCGGCCGCGGGGCTCTTCCACCCGCACTCGCTGACCTACGACTCCTCGTGGCGGTGGTTCACGCTGCACGTGGCCGGCCTGGTCGTCTTCCCGCTGGTCGGCTGGGCCCTGGCGACCCTCGTGGCCGGGCGGCGCGACCCGCTGGCGTGGCTGGTCCGTCTGGGGGCCTACACCTATGCCACCTTCTACACCGCGCTCGACGTCGTGAGCGGTCTGGCTGCCGGCTGGGTCACCCACCAGCTCGGGCCGGGCGTGCCCCGCCCCGAGGCGGTCAGCCAGCTCTTCCGGATCGGTACGCCGCTGGGCCGGGTCGGCGAGTGGGCGCTGGTCGTCGTGGTCCTGGCCCTCGTCGTGGACCGGCTCGTCCGGCACCGCGGCGACGTCCCCACCTGGGTCGTTGGGACCGTGACCCTGCTGCCCGGGGCCTGGCTGGTGCACGTCGGCCACATCTTCGCTCCCGAGGGCGTGGCCGGGATGGGGCTGATCGGCGTCGGGAGCGCCTCCTGGGCGTGGCGGCTGCGCTCCGCGGAACGCGCCCCGCTCGGTGGTTGATCCGTCCACTACCGACACGCGTCGAGAAAGTCGGGTCCGAGGTGCAACCGAAAAGGACTGGCGAGCGTCACTGTGGGTAAAGGAACCTGGGGGCGCACGTCTCGGGAGGCAGCGGATGGACATCACGACCGACGGACCCACGCTCGTGCTGAGCGGTGACTTCGACGCGCGCAGCACCATGGAGGTGCGTTCCGCGCTCTACGACCGGTTGGCCGAGCACGAGCACGTCGTGGCCGACCTGACCGCGGTGGCGACCATCGACCTCACCGCGCTGCGGGTGCTGGCGATGGCCTCGCGGGAGGCCGCCCGGGAGGGCCAGCACCTGACGTTGCGCGGGTGCGGCCCGGCGGTGATCCGGATGCTGCACCTCTCCCACCTGATCCGCGTGGTGGACGTGGAGCGCTCGGCCGCGACCGCCTGACGCACGACAGACCCCGTGGCCGCGGCCTCCGGACGCGTGGCGATGGCCACATGGACGGAGGTTACCGACGCGTACATCTCGTTCTACCCTTCGATCCATGACTGCGCCCACCGAGCGGCCCGCTGACAGCCAGGCCCCCGCACGTCCCGCGAAGGACCGTCCCTGGGTCATGCGGACCTACGCCGGGCACTCCACGGCGACAGCGTCCAACCAGCTCTACCGGACGAACCTCGCCAAGGGGCAGACCGGTCTCTCGGTCGCCTTCGACCTGCCGACCCAGACCGGCTACGACCCGGACTCGGTGATGGCGCGCGGCGAGGTCGGCAAGGTCGGCGTCCCGGTCATGCACCTCGGTGAGATGCGCAAGCTCTTCGACGGCATCCCGCTCACGGAGATGAACACCTCCATGACGATCAACGCGGTCGCCATGTGGATGCTCGCGATGTACCAGGTCGCGGCCGAGGAGCAGAACCCCGAGCTGTCGCCGGAGGAGGTGGCCGCCCAGCTGGCCGGCACCACCCAGAACGACATCATCAAGGAGTACCTCTCCCGCGGGACCTACGCGTTCCCGCCCGAGGCCTCCATGCGGCTGATCGCCGACATGATCGCCTACACCGTCCATCAGATCCCCAAGTGGAACCCGATCAACATCTGCAGCTACCACCTGCAGGAGGCCGGCGCGACGCCGACGCAGGAGCTGGCCTACGCGCTGTGCACGGCGATCGCCGTCCTCGACGAGGTCAAGGGCTCGGGGCAGGTCTCGGAGGAGGACTTCGGCAAGGTCGTCGGGCGGATCTCGTTCTTCGTCAACGCCGGTGTCCGCTTCATCGAGGAGACCTGCAAGATGCGGGCCTTCGTGCAGCTGTGGGACGAGATCACCCGTGAGCGCTACGGCGTCACCGACGAGAAGATGCGTCGCTTCCGCTACGGCGTGCAGGTCAACAGCCTCGGCCTGACCGAGGCCCAGCCGGAGAACAACGTCCAGCGCATCGTGCTGGAGATGCTCGGCGTCACCCTGTCCAAGAACGCCCGCGCCCGCGCGCTGCAGCTGCCCGCCTGGAACGAGGCGCTCGGCCTGCCGCGGCCCTGGGACCAGCAGTGGTCGCTGCGCCTGCAGCAGGTGCTGGCCTTCGAGTCCGACCTGCTGGAGTACGGCGACATCTTCGACGGCTCGCACGTCATCGAGGCCAAGGTGGCCGAGCTGGTCGCCGGCGCGAAGGCCGAGATCGACCGGGTCCAGGCCATGGGCGGCGCGATCGCCGCCGTGGAGTACATGAAGGGCGAGCTCGTCTCCTCCCACGCAGCCCGCCGTGCGCGGATCGAGGCCGGCGAGGAGGTCATCGTCGGGGTCAACAAGTTCGAGACCACCGAGCCCTCGCCGCTGACCGCGGACCTCGACGGCGCGATCATGGTCGCCGACCCCGAGGCCGAGCGCACCGCGCTGGCCAGCATGGAGGAGTGGAAGGCCCAGCGCGACGAGGCGGCCGTCGAGGAGGCGCTGCGGGCGCTGGCCGAGGCCGCCAAGGGCACCGAGAACCTCATGCCCGCCACGCTGGCCGCGGTCCGCGCCGGCGCGACCACGGGGGAGTGGGCCGGCACCCTGCGCGAGGTCTTCGGCGAGTTCCGGGCGCCCACCGGCGTCTCGGGCGCCGTCGGCGTGGTGGAGGCCGGGGCCGAGCTGACCGAGGTCCGCGCCCGGGTGCAGCAGACCGGTGAGGAGCTGGGCGGCCGCCTGCGGCTGCTCGTGGGCAAGCCCGGTCTCGACGGGCACTCCAACGGCGCCGAGCAGGTCGCCGTGCGCGCCCGCGACGCCGGCTTCGAGGTCGTCTACCAGGGCATCCGGCTCACCCCGCAGCAGATCGTGTCCGCCGCCGTGGCCGAGGACGTGCACTGCGTCGGGCTCTCCATCCTCTCGGGCTCCCACATGGAGCTGGTGCCCGCGGTGCTCGACGGGCTGCGCGAGGCTGGGCTCGACGACGTGCCGGTCATCGTCGGCGGCATCATTCCCGAGTCCGACGGCCGCAGGCTGGTCGAGCAGGGCGTCGCGGCGGTCTACACGCCCAAGGACTTCGGGCTGACCCAGATCATGGGCGGCATCGTCGACGTCATCCGCAAGGCCAACGGGCTGGACTGACGGCGGCGGGCGCCGTCCAGCGCCGCGAACATAGGTTAGGCAATCCTGACTTCTTGCTACCCTCGTGTCATGGGCAAGAAGAAGGGCAGCACGAAGATGGTGCTGAAGCTGCCGAAGACCAAGTGCTGCGAGTCGCGCAAGAAGTGCGACCGCTGCCCGCTGCGCATGCTCAAGGAGGGCACCCTCCCCGACGGCTACACCGTCAAGAAGCGCCGGCTCGTCCGGGTCGACGGCCGAACGTTCACCAAGAAGGACCTCACGCGCGCCGCCTGAGCGCCACCAAGGAGACATGACCGTGCCTGCCGCGCGCTTCGTCGACCAGCTCAACGCCCAGATCGGCAACGAGCTCGCCGCCCACAACCAGTACCTCGCCTGCGCTGTCTACTTCGACGCCCAGACGATGCCGCAGATGGCGGCCTTCTTCTACGGGCAGGCGTTGGAGGAGCGGGAGCACGCCATGATGATGGTGCGCTACCTGCTCGACACCGACTCCGAGGTGGTCATCCCCGGGGTCGCGGCGCCGGTGCCGACCTTCGCGGACGTCGTCGCCCCGGTCGCGCTCGCCCTCGACCAGGAGCGACGGGTCACCGAGCAGATCAACGCCCTGCTGCGGATCGCGCGGGAGGAGAACGACTTCGCCTCCGAGCAGTTCATGCAGTGGTTCATCAAGGAGCAGGTCGAGGAGGTCGCGACCATGTCCGACCTGCTCGCGGTCGTCACGCGCAACGTCGGCGACGTCGAGGACATCGAGGAGTACGTCGCGCGCGAGCAGCGCGGCGAGGGGGCGGACCCGACAGCGCCCCGGGTCGCGGGGGCCTGATCCCCAGCCCTGGTGGCAGCACGAGGCCCCCGCCTGCCGGCGGGGGCCTCGTCGCGTCTGCTGTTGCCGGTGCGGTGCGGGTGCTCAGCGCTCCACGAAGGTCGTGTCGAGCCAGGAGAGCACGGTGCGGCGCACCTGGGGCGCCTGGCGCTCCAGGGGGAGGGCCGAGCCGGCGCGGGCGAAGGTGCGGGCGGTGACCGCCTCGGAGGAGCGGAAGCGCCGGGCCTGGGCCTGGGCGTCGCCGTCCATCCGGGCGTCGCGGCCGCCCTGGAGCACCAGGACCGGGGGCTCGATCGAGCCGGTGCCGAGGCCGAGCGCGCCGAGGGTGCCGAGCAGGCTCGTCACGTCGCCGCAGGGCGTGTCGTTGCGCTGTGCCAGGGCCTGGCGCTGCACCGACCTCGACGCCGAGGCGAAGAGCAGGGAGGCGAAGTCGGCCGGCGTCGCGCCGTACGACGCGTAGTCGTCGCCCAGGCAGGTGCTGGTCTGGCGCGCGGCCTCGCGCACGGCGGCCTGCGAGGCGCCGGTGTCGTTGAAGCCCATGACGACCAGGCCCTCGACGTCGTCGAAGGTGGCCGCCTCGAGCTGGGCGACGGCCGCGCCGACGCCGTGCCCGTGCAGGACCACCTGCGAGGCGTGGGGGACCGAGGCCCCGGGACGGTCGACGAAGCGGTAGATGCCCGCCGTCACGTTCTGCACCACCTGGTGGAGCATCGTGGCCTGGGCACCCAGGCAGGTGGAGCGGCCGTCGGCCAGCGGGCTGGCGTCGAAGCCGAGCCGGTCCAGCACGAGGGAGGTCTCGCCCTGCGCGGCCAGGCGGCCGGCGTAGTCGTGGCGGGGGGAGGACTCCAGGTTCCAGAACCAGCCGCCGGTGCCGGCGTCGTGGACCAGCACGTTGATCCGGGTGCTCCCGGCCCGGCCGAGCACCTCGTCGCGGGGGCCCACGAGGCGGCCGGCGACGGAGTACGTCGAGCCGTCGGCCAGGCAGGGGACGTCGGTGTCGTTGGTGTTGGTCAGGGTGAAGACGACGTCGCGGGTGATCACCGGCTGGCGCTCGCCACGCGGACCGGCCTCGGCGGCGGTGGACTGACCGGCGACGGCGCCGACCAGGGCGCCGGAGACCGCGCCGGCCAGCAGGCCGACGAGGAGGGTGCGCGCGACGCGCGAGCGGTGGGGGGTCCTCATGGTTGTTGAATGTAGGTCAACAACGAACTTGCGAACAAACTGTCGGTATGTGTCGCTCCCCACGTCCGAGCGGGTGGTCCTAAGGCGCCCCGCGCCCGCTGCGGCCCTGGTCCCCGCCCCGGCGCAGCAGCAGCCAGACCGCCAGCAGTCCCACCGCCAGGCCGGCGGCCGCACCGGCAAGGGTCTCGGGCCCGCCGTCCGGACCGCCGACGAGCACCCCGCCGAGGCCGGCCAGGGTCACGAGCAGCAGGCCCAGCGCTGCGTTGCGGAGCACCTCGCGCAGGAAGAGGCCACTGAAGGAGGTCGCTGCGAGCGCGTCCTCCAGGGGTACGGCGCGGACGACCGCGGCCACGGGCACGGGCCCGTACAGGTGCGGGAAGGTCTCGCGGCCGCCGGGCTCGCCGGGCTCCTCGACCACGGGGCAGCCCAGGAGTGCGGTGTCGATCTCGAGCAGGACCAGCGGCTCGGTGACGTCGGCGTAGAAGCGCGCGTGCACCCCGCGCCACTGGTCGGCCCGGCTGGCGTGGACGAAGCCCTCCTGCTCCAGCGTGCGGCCGCGGGTGGAGGTCGTGTACCGCCCCTCGCGCCGGGCGGCGGCCCAGTCGGCGGCGGTGGCGACGTGGTAGACGAGCACGTCAGAAGAGCCGGTGCTCGGCGCCGTCGTCCATGCCCCGCAGCGCGTCGTAGTCCACGACCGCGCAGGTGATGCCACGGTCCTCGGCGAGCACGCGGGCCTGGGGCTTGATCGCCTGGGCGGCGAAGATGCCGCGGACCGGGCCGCGGGTGCACAGCAGGGGGTCGCGGTTGAGCAGCTCGAGGTAGCGGGTCAGCTGCTCGACGCCGTCGATCTCCCCGCGGCGCTTGATCTCGACCGCGACCGAGAGCCCGTCGGCGTCGCGGCACATCAGGTCGACCGGCCCGATCGCCGTCGGGAACTCCCGCCGCACCAGGGTGAGGCCGTCGGCGAGGGTCGCGGGGTGCTCGGCCAGCAGCTCCTGGAGGTGCCTCTCGACCCCGTCCTTCTGCAGGCCCGGGTCGACGCCCAGGTCGTGGGAGGAGTCGTGGAGGACCTCGGCGAGGAGGATCCGCAGGGTGTCCTCGGGGCCCTTCGCGGTGGCGCGGCTGGTGACCGTCCACTCCACCTGGCCGTCCTCGGTCGTGCCCTCCTTGAGGGTGCACGGCGGGGACATCCAGTTCAGCGGCTTGTAGGAGCCGCCGTCGGAGTGCACCAGCACCGACCCGTCGGCCTTGATCATCAGCACCCGGGTGGCCATCGGCAGGTGGGCGGTCAGCCGGCCGGCGTAGTCGACCTGGCAGCGCGCGACGACGAGTCTCACGCGGCCCGAGCGTACCGGCGACGTGCCTCCGGCGGCGGCGGGGTCCTCCCGGGTTGTCGACTAGCCCGATCGGGTGGTGTTGCATGGTCCGCTATGACCATTCTCGGAAGCATCGCCGCGGTGACCCCCCTGGCCGCGCAGCCCGACGAGGGCGTCATCACCGACATCGAGCGGGGGATCAACGACGCCTTCACACCCATCGCGGACGCCGTGACGTCCGTGGTGTTCTGGCAGGTCCCGCTCGGGGACTACTCCTTCCCGCTGATCGTCCTGTGGCTGGTCGCGGCCGCGGCGATCTTCACCGTCTACTTCAACGGCGTGCAGTTCCGCTCGCTCGGCACGTCCTGGGCGCTGGTGCGCGGGCGCTACTCCCGCTCCAGCGACCCGGGGGAGGTCACGCACTTCCAAGCGCTCGCCTCGGCGGTGTCCGGAACCGTGGGGCTCGGCAACATCGCCGGCGTCGCGGTGGCCGTCACGGTCGGCGGTCCGGGCGCCACGTTCTGGATGATCCTGGCCGGCCTGCTCGGGATGTGCACGAAGTTCGTGGAGTGCACCCTGGGCGTGCGCTACCGGGAGATCCACGAGGACGGCACCGTCACCGGCGGCCCCTTCACGTACATGCCGGTCGCCTTCGAGCGTTTCGGCGCCTCCGCCAGCAAGATCGGCGTGAGTATCTTCGCGGTGGCCCTCATCCTCTTCGGGGCGCTGGGCGGCAACGCCTTCCAGTCCAACCAGACCTACGCGCAGGCCGTGGAGATCACCGGCGGCGAGGAGGGGTTCCTCGGCTCACCGCTGGCCTCGTTGCTCTTCGGCATCGCTCTCGCGCTGCTGGTCGGGGTGGTCATCCTCGGGGGCGTCCAGTCGATCGCCCGGGTCACCTCCAGGCTCGTCCCCTTCATGGCGCTGATCTACGTCGGAGCCTGCCTGCTGGTGATCCTCGGCAACGTCACGGAGGTCCCGGACGCCTTCAGTGCGATCATCACCGGCGCGTTCAACCCCGAAGGCGTCGCCGGCGGGATGATCGGTGTGCTGATCGTCGGCTTCCAGCGCGCCGCCTTCTCCAACGAGGCCGGGGTCGGCTCCGCGCCGATCGTGCACTCCGCGGTCAAGACCAAGCACCCCGTCAGCGAGGGCTTCGTCGCGCTGCTGGAGCCGTTCATCGACACCGTCATCATCTGCACGATGACGGCGCTCACGATCATCATCGCGGCCGACTCCACCGACTACGAGGACCGGATCGGGCAGAGCATAGACAGTGCGGGCGGGGTCACGTTGACCTCGCGGTCCTTCGAGTCCTTCCTACCGGGCTTCGAGAACGTGCTCACCGTCGCGGTAGCCCTGTTCGCCTTCTCCACCCTCATCACCTGGAGCTACTACACGCTCAAGGCCTGGACCACACTGGTCGGTAGGTCGCGGGCCAAGGAGAACGCGTTCAAGATCATCTTCTGCCTCTTCACCGCCCTGGGCGCCGTGGTCGATCTCGGCTCGGTGCTCTCCTTCGCCGACGCGATGCTCTTCGTCTGCGCGGTCTTCAACCTGCTGGCCTGCTACCTGCTGCTGCCGAAGGTGCGCGAGGAGATGCGCTCCTTCCTCCGCGGCATCCGCAGCGGTGAGATCGAAGAGGTCCCGGTCGAGGAGCGCGCCACTACGTGAGCGGGTCCCCGCCGGTCCTGGTGCGCGAGGCACGGCCCTCCGAGCTGCGCCACCTCGCGGCGATCGAGGACTCCGGTGCACCGCTCTTCCGGGAGTGGTGCACCGGGGACCTCCCGCCGGCCCTGGTCGCCCCCGCACCCACCGGGCACCAGCGCGACGCGGAGCCGGGGCGGCTGCTGGTCGCCCTCGACCCGGCGTACGACGGTGGGCCGGTGGGGTTTGCGCACCTGCTGTGGCTGCGTGACGACGCCGGTCTGCCCGCGGCCCACCTCGAGCAGCTCTCGGTGCTGCTCCCGGGGCACGGGCGGCGCGGGGTCGGGTCCGCCCTGGTGCGGGCGGCGTGCGAGGAGGCCCGGTGGGAGGGCCACGGGTCGATCAGCCTGTGCACCTACCGCGACGCCCCCTGGAACGGGCCGTTCTACCGGCGGCTCGGGTTCCGCGAGGAGTCGCGCCCGGCGGCGTACCTGCGGCGGCTGCGGGAGCACGAGCAGGCGCTGGGCCTCGACGCCTGCGGGGTCCGAGAGGTGCTCGTGCGGGACTTGGATCGATCAGATCGCGGCTAAGTTACCGACCAGTGAACATCCGCGGGGGAGGGGTGCCCGGACCGTGCCATGATGCCGCCCATGACCGCTGAGAGCGCCCCCACCGAGTCCTCCGCCCGCACCTTCACGACCGTCGGTGTCGTGGGTCTCGGCACCATGGGTGCCGGCATCGCCGAGGTCTTCGCCAAGCACGGCTACACCGTGGTCGGTGTGGAGAAGGACGAGGAGGGCGTGGCCCGCGGCCGCCGCCACCTCGAGGCCTCGACCTCCCGCGCGGTCTCGCGGGAGAAGCTGACCCAGGAGGAGGCCGACGCGCTCCTGGGGCGGATCACCTTCTCCACCACGCTCAAGGACCTCACCGACGCCGACCTCGTGGTCGAGGCCGTCGTGGAGTCGATGGACGTCAAGATCGGCATCTTCCGCGAGCTCGACTCCGTGGTCGCGCCGGGCGCCATCCTGGCCACCAACACCTCCTCGCTCTCGGTCACCGAGCTCTCCACCGCGACCTCGGCCCCGGGGCGGGTCGTGGGCATCCACTTCTTCAACCCCGCGCCGGTGCAGCGACTGGTCGAGGTCGTGCGCACCGTCGTCACCGAACCCTCGGTGCTCGAGGACGTGCAGTCGCTGCTCGGCTCGCTCGGCAAGAGCCCGGTCGTGTGCGGCGACAAGGCCGGCTTCATCGCCAACACCCTGCTCTTCGGCTACCTCAACCACGCCGCCTCGATGTTCGAGCAGAAGTACGCCTCGCGCGAGGACATCGACGCCGCCATGCGCTTCGGCTGCGGCTACCCGATGGGCCCGCTGGCGCTGCTGGACCTGATCGGCCTCGACACGGCGTACGAGATCCTCGAGACGATGTACCGCCAGGGCCGCGACCGCCTGCACGCGCCCACCCCGATCCTCAAGCAGATGGTCACCGCCGGCCTGCTGGGCCGCAAGACCGGCCGCGGCTTCTACACCTACGAGAAGGCCGACTCCCCGGTGGTGGTCGCCGACGCCGCGACGCCGTCCGCCGACGAGGCGCCCGCGCTGCGCCACGACATCAAGCAGGTCGGCGTCGTCGGCACCGGCACGATGGCCTCGGGCATCGTCGAGGTCTTCGCCAAGGCCGGCTACGACGTGCTCTACGTCGGGCGCTCGGCCGAGAAGGTCGAGGGCGTGCGCGGCATGATCACGAAGAACTTCGACAAGCAGATCCAGCGCGGCCGCGCGACCGAGGAGCAGAAGAGCGAGGTGCTGGGCCGCGTCACCGGCACCACCTCGCTCGACGACCTCGCGACCGTCGACATCGTGGTCGAGGCGATCGCCGAGGACCTCGCGATCAAGACCACGCTCTTCGAGAACCTCGACGAGATCTGCAAGCCCGGCGCGATCCTCGCCACCACCACCTCGAGCCTGCCGATCATCGCGATGGCGAAGGTGACCTCGCGGCCGCAGGACGTCATCGGCATGCACTTCTTCAACCCGGCCACCGTGATGAAGCTGGTCGAGGTCGTCTCCACCGTCTCCACCTCCGACGAGGTGACCGAGACCGTGCGGGCGCTGTGCGCCAAGGTCGGCAAGGTCGCCGTGTCCTGCTCGGACCGCGCCGGCTTCATCGTCAACGCGCTGCTCTTCCCCTACCTCAACGACGCCGTGAAGATGCTCGAGGCGCACTACGCCACCGCCGACGACATCGACACCGCGATGAAGCAGGGCTGCGCGCTGCCGATGGGTCCCTTCGAGCTGCTCGACGTCGTCGGCAACGACGTCTCGCTGGCGATCCAGCGCGAGCTCTACCTGGAGTTCCGCGAGCCGGGCTTCGCGCCGGCGCCGCTGCTGGAGCACCTGGTCACCGCGGGCTACCTCGGTCGCAAGACCAAGCGCGGCTTCCGCGACTACAGCGTGCGCTGAGCGCTCGCCACCCCCTTCGACCACCCCCGTAGCATCGGGACATGGGCCTGCTCCTGATGCTGCTGGTGGTCGTGCTCGGCATGGTGGTGCTCGGCGTGGTCGTGACCAGGGTCAACCGCCGCCAGGTCGAGGCACGCCGCGAGGCCGAGATGGCGCCGGTGCGCAAGCTGGCCTTCGAGGACGTCACGGCGCTCGGCACCGAGCTGCAGGACCTCGACCTGGAGCTCGCCGGGCACCCGCTGGACGCCGGCGCCAACGCCGACTACCAGCGGGCGCTCGACGACTACGAGTCGGCCAAGGCCGCCGCGGACGCCATGAAGTCCCCCGAGGACGTCAAGGGCGTCACCGAGATCATCGAGGACGGCCGCTACGCCATCAACTGCGTGCGTGCACGGGTGGCGGGCCGGCCGCTCCCGACCCGGCGTCCGCCGTGCTTCTTCGACCCCCGCCACGGGCCCTCGGTGTACGACGTGCCGTGGACGCCGCCGGGCGGCGCCGAGCGCGAGGTGCCGGCCTGCGCGCTGGACGTGGAGCGGGTGCGTGCCGGCGCGGAGCCGGACATCCGCAAGGTGATGGTCGGCACCCAGCGGGTGCCCTACTGGCAGGGCGGGCGGGCCTACCGGCCCTACGCCGCCGGCTACTTCGGCGCGTTCAGCCCGATGGACTGGATGTTCGCCGGCCTGCTCTTCAGCGGCATGGGCGGCTTCGACGCCCTCGGCGGGATCGGGGAGGGCATCGGCGAGGGGATCGCCGGGGTCGGTGAGGGCTTCGGCGACCTGCTCGGCGGCATCGGCGAGGGCTTCGGCGACCTGTTCGACTTCTGACCCGCTCCGGGGTCGGCGGCGCCCTCAGGTGGGGCGCTCGGCGCCGGCCAGCTGCTCGACGGCCTCGACCAGCCCTGCGGCGGTGAAGGGTTTCACCAGCACGCGGTCCACGCCGGCCGCCAGCGCCTTGGCGTGGTCGGGCAGCGCGGTGACCATGAGCAGCGGCAGCGAGGTGAGCCCCAGCTCGCCGCGCACCTCAGCGGTCAGGCCGAGGCCGTCCAGGCGCGGCATGTTCCAGTCGAGCACGACGATGTCCGGGACCCGCTCGCGGATGGACCCGAGCGCCTCGATGCCGTCCCCGGCCGTGGTGACGTCGTGACCGGCCTTGCGCAGGAACAGCGACATCAGCAGCGACAGGTCGGGGTCGTCGTCGACGACGAGGATGCGCATGGATGGTCTCCTGGGACGGCTGTGGGGAAGTCCCGCTGGGGACAAGGGTGTCACAGCGCTCCACGCCGCGCCGGGGAACCGGGGGCGGCCTCGCTCACGTCCCGGCAGGTGGGACGAGCGGGTGGGGCGTACGCCAGCTGCCGGTGCTGCTGCGCGACCGCGACCTGGTCGCCGACGGGCTGCGGGAGTGGTGCTGAGCGCGGCTCCCGGCCTGGATCAGTCCCCGCCGGCCTGGCGGGCGCGGTAGGCCGCGACGGCGTTGCGGTTGCCGCAGGTGGTGGAGCAGAAGCGCTTGGACCGGTTGCGGGAGAGGTCCAGGACGATGCCGTCGCAGTCCTCGTCGTCGCAGGTGCCGAGCCGCGACATCTCGTCGGCGCGGATGACGTCGATCATCGCCATCGCGGTCTCGACACTCATCCGCGTCGCCAGCGAGGCGTCGGGGGAGACCGCGTGGACGTGCCAGTCGTAGGGCTCGTGGCGCACCAGCTGGGGCACGGCGCCGGCCTCGGCGAGCATCCGGTTGACCATGCCGACGGCGTCCTCGCGGGAGGCCGTGAAGAGGGTGCGGAGCTCGCCGCGCAGGGCACGGACCTCGTCGAGCTCGGCCCGGGTGCGCTGGTGGCGACCGGTGTACTGGAAGCGCGCGTAGAACTCGTCCAGGTCGGCGACGGTCTGCAGGGTGTCGGGCTCCGAGGCGGTGTTGACCAGCTCGACGGCCGCCTGGAGCGACATCGCGGTGTCATGGGCGAATACCATTTTGACAGATTACTACGTCGACCGTAATGTCATGTGTCATGACGACGTTGACCCATGACGCCTCGCGGGGCGCCTCCGTGTCGCGGGTGCCGGCGGGGCTCGCCTTCGCCCTCGTCTCCGCGCTGTCCTTCGGCCTGTCCGGTGCCGTGGCACGCGGGCTGCTGGACACGGGGTGGTCGCCGGGGGCGACGACGCTGATCCGCGTCTCGGTCGCCGCGCTCGTCGTCCTGCCTCTCGGGCTGGTCGCGCTGCGCGGCCAGTGGGAGCTGCTGCGACGCAACGCCTCGCTCGTCCTCACCTACGGCGTGCTGGCGGTCGCCGGCGCGCAGTTCTGCTACTTCTCCGCGGTCCAGCACATGCAGGTCGCCCCGGCGCTGCTCATCGAGTACACCGCGCCCGCCGCGGTCGTGGTCTGGCTGTGGCTGCGCCACGGGCAGCGTCCCGGCCCGGTCACGCTGGTGGGCGCCGCGCTGGCCGCGGCCGGCCTGGTGCTGGTGCTCGACGTGGTCTCCGGGGCCGACCTGAGCGTGCCGGGCGTGCTGTGGGCGCTGGGCGCGATGATCGGCGCGACGGCGTACTTCCTCATCTCCGCCGACGAGGACAACGGCCTGCCGCCGCTCTCGTTGGCTGCCGGCGGCCTCGTGGTCGGCGCGGTGGCCCTCGGCCTGCTCGGGCTGGTGGGGCTGCTGCCGATGGAGGCCGGCACCGCGGACGTGTCGTACGCCGGGGCAGCCGGCGGCACCGTCGCCTGGTGGGTCCCCGTGCTGGTGCTCGGGCTCGTCACCGCCGCGCTGGCCTACACCTCCGGCATCGCCGCCGGGCGCCGGCTGGGCTCGCGCCTGGCCTCGTTCGTGGCGCTCACCGAGGTGCTGGCCGCGGTCGTCGCCGCCTGGCTGCTGCTGGGCGAGCTGCCGCGCGGCATCCAGCTGGTCGGCGGCCTGGTCGTGCTGGCCGGTGTCGTCACGGTCAAGCTGGGCGAGGGCCGCGGGGCGCACCTCGCCGAGCGGCCGGAGCCGGTCATCCAGAACTGACCCGCGGTTCCCTTCTCGTCTGCCACGCCCACCAGGCCAACGCGACCAGCACCGGCCACAGGGCCAGCCGTTCGAGCGCGCCGGTGACCCCGGTGTCACCGAGGGCGATGAAGGCGACTGCCGCCGCGGCGGTCACGACCCCGGTGGTGGTGAGCGCTCGTGCCGTCCTCGGCTGCGCCTGCCGCACGCGTGCCCCGAGGAGCAGCAGTGCCAAGGGCTGGGCGACGAACAGGGGAGTGGCCGCCAGCAGGTGCAGGGTCGCTCCCTGGTCCTGCGGCGCCAGGCCCGTGGCCACCGAGCTGAGCCCGGAGACCACGAGCAGCGCGGTCACCAGCGGTCCGAGCCTTCGGTGCAGCAGCGTTGCTCCTGCGGCCAGCAGCACGCCGAAGACCACGAACGAGCCGTTCATCAGCTCGTGCCGGGGCGAGCAGTACGCCGCCGAGCAGCCGACCTCACCGAGCCGGCTCACCGTGTCCCGCGCAAAGTCGTAGCCGCCGGTCGTCGCCGCCGCGACCACGACCTCCGTCGCGACGTACGCCGGACGGACCAGCAGGGCCAGAGCGCCCCAGCGCTCGAGGTGGGCGTTGCTCGCTCCGGGCACGCGGTCACGGTAGACGGTGAGGGAGGGCACCTGTCGCCGGGCGGCGGCCCGTTCGCGGCGGAATGACGCGACTTCTAGGCGCTCACCGTCGGTCACTGCACCGGCGACGAGGTAGCCCCGTGGCTGCTCGCGGCCGCGGTCAGGGCCCCCTCGGGCCGGTCGAGGTTGTGCTCGATCGCGGCCCGGACGGTGCAGGCCGAGGTCGCGCCGGTGGAACGGTCGCGCTCGCCGCCGTACATGAAGGCGCGCTTGATGCTGAACTCCGTTCGCTCGCGGATAGACGGCGAGATGACCGTCGGGCGCCTCGTCTCGTCGCCGTTGTTGGTGCCAGGCCGATCGGCGTCGGTGCCGGTGAGGGGCTGGCGCATACGGACCCCGAGCGAGCGCACGAGCAGGCTTTTGCCCGAGGCGTTCTCGGCGGTAACCACGACCATGGCGCGGCTCGCCTGGACGGACCGCGGGCGAGAACGGCAACTCCTCGTCGGCGAAGACGAGGCTGTCCTTGGAAAGGTCGGTCAACGTCTCAACCAGCGTCCGGTCGCCGCTGGTGCAGCCGGGCAGTCGAATTCTCCGCGGGCATGTGCGCTTCGTGGTCGGGGCGGGCCCGATGCGTCACCGGCTGGCTTCGCGGGCGACGTCTAGTGTCGGTGCTCAGCGGCGCTGCTCAGCGGCAGAAGCGCGAGGTGACGTAAGACCAGAACCGCTGCGCCTGCGACGGCGGGGCGCCCATGCTGACGTCGTCGTCGATGAGCGCGCCCACCGTGGTGCGGCCCCGGTCGAGGTCGCGGCAGCTGAGCGCGATCACGTAGGCGAAGTTCTCGGCCATGTCGTACGGCAGCGGCGTACCCGGCGAGAGGCCGTAGCCGGTGTCATCGGCGATCAGGCCGAGCGCCACGACGTCGCTGCGGGTGTAGCCGAACTCTGCCAGTTCCGTGGCGACCGACCCGTCGCCCCCACTGGACCCGGAGCCGTTGTTCGATTCGGGGCGCGGTGTCGGCTTCGGGGACGGCTTCGGTGTGGAGCGGCCCGGCGCTATGTAGGACTTCGGTTCACCCTCGTCGAGTTCAGCGTCCGCGGAGGCGTCCAGCTCGTCAAGGGCTGCGAGGTACGGGCCGAAGTCGGTGTCGCAGTACTTGGCGGCCCGCTCGGTCACGAATGACACCTCGCGTGCGCCGCGACCCATGTGCCCGTACTCGACGGTGACCTCCTCCTTGGCGAGGACCGCGTCCATGGCAGCGGCGTTCTCGGCGAGGTCCGCGTCCTCGTTCCACGACCAGTCGTCGCACAGCGCACGCGCGGCGTTGTCGATCCGGGATCTCTCACCGCACCCGGTCACGAAAGTGGCGGTGAGTGCGACGGTCACGGTCAGCGCCATGACGCGGCCAGCTGACGGGCCAAGACGGCGGTCGGCGCCAGCGACGGGGCGAAGGTAAAGAGACACTGGGACATGGTGCCGCAGCCCGGCGCGCCGCGAAGCGGAACCGTTCAGGCGCCGCTGACTAGATCGCGCGGGTTCGGCGTAGGCGACTGGCCGGGGTCGGGGGTGAAGCAGCCGACGTCGACGAGGAGCGCGGTGCATGTGAGGCAGTGCGCGCGACGTGGCTCCGGGGCGCGGCCGTTCAGTGCCGAGCAATCGAACGTGCCGACGTGCGTGGCGGGGACCCGCTGTTTGCCGCGGCGGGCGTGCATGTCGGAGCCGCACCAGCCCAGCGGTGGGTCGGGCGTCGGGTCGACTCGTGCGTCGGGTGAGGTCATGCGGGCGTCTGCCCCTCAGCCCAGGCGCGAGTAAGGAGCCGGGCGATCTCGTCACGCACGTCATTTGGGATCGGAGGCATCGCCGCCACCGTCTCGCGGACGGCCCGGTCCGGCGCGGACTCGGCGGCCTGGGCGGCGTCGTACTCGGCGAGCGCGGCACGGCACTGCTCGACCAGACCGACGCCAAGGCCGCGGAAGGACTTGGCGAGGTAGTCGTTCCAGCGCCCGTTCTTGTCGAGATCCTCCTCCACAGTGGCGTCTTTGTGGGCGGAGTGATGCGACTAGTGGCGCCCTGCGCTACCGATGTCACGGTCTGGTAACGACCGTCAGGGCCGGCTCGGAAAGTCCGCTGCCGGGTCAGGAATGTCGGTGGTCACGGCTTCACTGAGGTATGGCAGTTCTCGGGCAGCAGCACCCTCTCGACCACGTGGTCGAGACGCTGTCCGGTGCCCTGGACCAGGCGCGGGCGGCGTCGCTGATCGGGCTCGACCGGGCCGCGACCGCGCAGGTGCTGCGGGAGCTGGACGCGATGGCCTCGCGGCTGGCCGAGCTGACCGCCACGGTGCTGCGCCACGGCGCCGAGGTCCAGGTCGAGGAGAGCGACGGCTCCACCTCGACCGCGATCTGGTGGGCCCACCACACCCACACCACCCGGGCTGCAGCGCACCGCCAGATGGCGCTCGCGGAGGCACTCGGCCGCTACGACCTGCTGCGCGACGCACTCGCCACCGGGCAGGCGAATACCGAGCAGGCAGGCGTGGTGGTCCGTGCCCTCGACGACCTCCCCGACGACCTCGACCCCGACCTGGCCCGCCGCGCGGAGCAGCACCTCGTCGGTCTGTGCGCCGACTTCGACGCCAAGGCCCTGCGCGTCCTGGGCCGCCACGTCCTGGCCGTCATCGCCCCCGAGATCGGCGAGGCCCACGAAGCGCGACTGCTGGAGGCCGAGGAACGCCGCGCCCACGAACGCACCCGGCTCACCACCACCCGCGACGGCCAGGGTCTGGTCCACGGCCGGTTCACCATCCCCGAGCTCCACGGCGCCATGCTCGACAAGGCCCTCCAAGCACTCACCTGGGCCGACCACGACCCCGCCCGCCGCGACCTCACCACCCCGCAGCAGGCCGGGTACGCGTTCTGCGACCTCCTCGAGCGTGTGAGCGACAAGGACGTCCCCACCGTCGGCGGCACCGGCGCCACCGTCGTGGTCACCATGACGCTGGAGACCCTCCAGGGCGGCCTCGCCAGCGCATCCCTCGACAACGGCGACCGCCTCTCCGCCGCCACCGCCCGCCGACTGGCCTGCGAGGCCGGCATCATCCCCCTGGTCCTCGGCGGCCACAGCGAGGTCCTCGACCTCGGACGACGCCGCCGCTACCACTCCCGCGCCCAACGCATCGCCATCGCCCACCGCGACCAGCACTGCCAGTGGACCGGCTGCGACGCCCCACCCTCCCGCTGCCACGTCCACCACACCACCCCCTGGTCCCACGGCGGCCCCACCACCACCGACCAAGGCCGCCTCTACTGCTCCCGCCACCACCACCGCATCCACCAACAGCTCGAACGCACCCAGCGCCTCCGCGAGTGACATGCCGTCGGGCCTTACCTTGACTCCATGGCCGACAGCTCCTGGACCTGCGAGAACGGGCACCGCAACCCCAGCCGGGAAGTGACCCGCTGCCTGGACTGCGACGCGCCGTCGTACGCCGCCTCCGGGCCGCTCTACCCGCATCGCCCGGCTGACGCCGATGCCCGGGACGCCCGGTCGGTCATCACGTCGTGCGGGTGGATCGGCGGTGGGCTCGTCGTGGTCTGTTCCGTCCTGATGGCGCTCGCGTTCTCGGGCCAGGGAGCTGAGTTGGGCTTCCTCGTCCTCGTCGCGGCCCTGGGCTTCCTGCTGGGATCGGCGCTGCTGCTCGTCGCGCTCGTGGCCGAGGGCGTCCGTCTGGGACTGCGCTCCATGGGTCTGCCGGCCCGCGACTGAGAGCGCCTGGCCGCGCGCGTCCGAGCCGCGAGACGACGCGGAACTCGCTGGCTGCCGCCCGGGCGGGCCTCCACGCTGTGCGGGTGGGACCCCTCCTGATCCTGGTCTCCGCCACGTGCTTCGGCGCGATGGCGGTCTTCGGGAAGCTCGCGTACGCCGCCGGCGTGCCGGCGCCGACGCTGGTGCTGCTGCGCTTCGCGCTGGCCTCGCTCGTCCTCGCGGTCGCCGTGCTCGCGATGCGGGCGCGGAGCGGCCGACCGGCGCTGCCCGCCGAGGGAACCGACCGGCGGCGGCTGGTGCTCACCGCGCTCGCGCTGGGTGGGATCGGGTACGCCGCCCAGGCCTCGCTCTACTTCGCCGCCCTCGAGCGGATCGACGCCGCGCTGGTGGCGCTGGTGCTCTACACCTTCCCGGTGATGGTGACCGTGGCGTCGGTGCTGCTAGGGCGTGACCGGCTCACGCCGGCCCGGGTCGCGGCCCTGCTGGCGGCGACCGGAGGGACGGCCCTAGTGCTGGTCGGCGCGGGCGCGGTGTCCTTCGACGCCGCCGGGGTGGCGCTCGCCTTCGGGGCGGCCCTGACCTACACCGTCTACATCCTGGTCGGGGAGACGACGGTCCAGCGGGTGCCCGCCCTGACCCTGACCGCCCTGGTGATGCTCGGCGCGACCGTCACCCTCGGCTGCCGGGCCGCCCTGACGGGCGGGATCGACCTGGACCTCGGGGCGGAGGGCTGGGGCTGGATCGCCTGCATCGCCTTGGTCTCGACCGTCGTGGCGTCCACGACGTTCTTCGCCGGCCTGCGCCGCACCGGGCCGTCGGCCGCCTCGATCCTCTCGACGTTCGAGCCCGTCGCCACCGTGACGCTCGCCGCGCTGGTGCTGGGGGAGCGGCTCACGGGCCTCCAGGCGCTCGGTGCGGCCCTGGTGCTGTCCTCGGTCCTGCTGGTGCAGCTGCGACGCCGGCCCGTGGCCGACGCCCCGGTGCCGCTGGTCGACGCCCCCGTGCCGGTGGGTGTGGAGGAGCGGGACTAGCTGGCGTCCTGCCGCCGGACGTAGACCTCGCGCAGCAGCATGAGGATCCCCGCGGCGGTGGGGATGGCGAGGAGCGCGCCGACGACGCCGAGGACGGCCGCGCCGACCAGGGCGCTGATGACGATGACCGCGCCGGGCAGGTCGACCGAGCGGGACATCACGCGCGGGTAGATGAGGTAGTTCTCCACCTGCTGGTAGATGACGTAGAAGACGATGCAGATGATCCCGGTCCGCACGTCGGTGGCGAAGCCGATCGCGACGACGACGACCGCGCCGAGGGTGGCCCCGATCATCGGGATCACGCCCAGCAGCGCCACCACGGTGGCCAGCGCGACGGCGTACTCCCCGAGGCCGACGGCGAAGAGGAAGACCAGCGAGGACAGCCCGGCGACCATCGCGACCACGAACGCGCCGGAGACGTAGCCGCCGATGCCGGCGAGCACCCGGTCGCCGAGCCGGCTCACGCGGTCGCGCCGCGACGCCGGGGCGAGGCGGTAGACGGCGGCCTTGGTGGTCTCCATCGAGGCCAGGAAGTAGAGCGTCAGCACCAAGATGATGAAGGCGTTGAAGAGCGCGCCCAGCAGCGCCAGGCCCAGCCCCAGCACCCCACCGAAGAGCCCGCTGATGAAGTCGCCGCTGGCGACGTACTCCTTGGCCCGCTCGAGGACCTGGTACTCCGCCTCGAGGTCGCGGATCCGCTCGTTGGACTGCAGCTGGTCGAACCAGCCGGGCGCCCGGTCGGTCAGCGCGCTGACCTGGTCGGCGATGACCGGCACGATCGCGAAGACGAACAGCGTCACGCCCGAGAGGAACACGACCGTGACGGCGAGGACCGCGAAGCCGCGGCGCAGGCCGTGCCGCTCCAGGAAGAGGACGGCCGGGTGCAGCCCCGCCGCGAGGAACAGCGAGACCACGATGAGCAGCAGCGTGCTGCCGATGGCCAGGAGGGTCGTGCCGAGCCACCAGGCGGTGAGGGCCCCGAGCCCGCCGAAGAAGCCGAGGTAGAACGGCGCCCGGCGGTCCAGCGGGGGACCGGGGTGCCCGAGGTGGTCGGGGCCGCCGACCAGGCCGACGTGGGCGTCCTCGTCACCGTCCCCGTCGGCGGCCTCGCGATCGTGCTCCTCGACCATCGCGACGGTCTCGTCGTCGGCCAGCCGGGAGTGGTCGTGCTCCCGCGCCGGCTCCGGGTGGCGCGAGGGGGCCGGGTCGGGCCGCTCGTCCTCCGGCCCGCCCGACCCGCTGCTCACTTCGAGCCCGCCTCGGAGTCCGAGGTGCTCCCGGCCGCGGCGGCGGGCGCGTCGTCGTCGCGGCCGAAGCCGGAGACGATGTCGGCCAGCGAGGCCAGCTGGGCGGTGATGCCGTCGCGGCGCTTCTGCAGCCGCTCGACCTCGGCGCGCACCGCGGAGAGCTCGCGCTCGGCCTCGGCGGTGCCGGAGGAGGAGATCGACTCGGCCTGCTTCTGCGCGGAGGCGACGATCTGCTCGGCCTCGCGGCGGGCCCGCTGCAGCAGGGCGTCGGCCTCGGCCTGGGACTGCTCGCGGTACTGCGTGGCCTGGGTCGTGGCCTGGCGGCCGCGCTCCTCGGCGGCGGTCGCGCGCTGCTCGGCCTCCTGGACCAGACGCTGGGTCTCGGCCATCGCGCTCTCGTGGTGGTCGGCCGCCTCGCGGGCCAGCCGCTCCTTCTCCACAGCCAGGGTGCGGCGCGCCTCGGTCACCTCGCGGTCGGCGGCCGCGCGGGCCTTCTCGACCTCGCGCTGCGCGGCGGTGCGCATCTCGGTGGACTCCTGCTGGGCGGCCAGCCGCAGCTGCTCGGCCTCGCGCTGGGCGGAGGCACGCAGGTCGTCGGCCTCGCTGCGGGCCAGCGAGCGCTCCTGCTCGGCGTCGGTCAGCAGGCGGGTGCGGTGCTCCTCCAGCTCGGCGAGCTGGACCAGGCGCATGTCCTCGGCCTCGCGGGCGGCGTCGGCGCGGATCGCCTTCGCGTCGCGCTCGGCCTGGGTGAGGATCTCGGCGGCGTCGCGCTGGGCGGTGGCGCGCACGTCGGCGGCCTCCTCCTCGGCCAGGCGCAGCATCGCGCTGGCGCGCCCGCCCAGCCCGGCGTACGACGGTCGCTCCATCTCCGCCAGCTCGGTGCGGACGCGCTCCAGCTCGCTCTCGAGCTCGGCGACGCGGCGCTCGGTGGCGACCACGCGGGAGGCGTCCTCGGACTTCTCCGCGAGCAGCTGGCGCAGCCGGGTGTCGACCGCGGCGACGTCGTACCCGCCGCGGCGCACGACGGGGAAGGCGCTGCCGCTCGGCGGGGGCACGGGCGCGCCGCCGCGGGCCGGGGCGGGTGCCGGCGGCACGACGGGACGCTGGGCCGTGGGCTGACCGGTCGCGGACCCGCCCGCGGCACGGCTGGGACCGGCGGCGGATCCGGGGCCCGCCTGCGCGTCGGGGGTGCTCGGCTTGCTCGCCGAGGCGCCCTGAACCGGGATCACCTGGGTCTTGTCGTCGGAGGAGCCGGGCTCCTCGTCGAAGATGGACAGGCCCTGGTCGCTCATGGAGGACAACCTACTTCCAGTCGTGGGAGTGCGGTGGCTGGCCCCATCATGGCCCGGCGCCACCGCTGGACACACCTCGAGGACGCGCGGCGGACCTGAGAAGTTGCCGTGCTTCGGCCCCGTACGCCACGAGGGCCGCCCCCTGCGGGACGGCCCTCGTGTCAGTGCTGCCGGTGCGGGCTGCTCAGACGCCGCGGAAGCGGTTGATGGCCTCCAGGTGCTTGGCGCGCTTCTCGTGGTCGCGCACGCCCAGGCCCTCCTCGGGGGCCAGGCACAGGACGCCGACCTTGCCCTGGTGCTTGTTGTGGTGGACGTCGAGGGAGGCCTGGCCGACCTCGTCCAGGGTGTAGGTCTTCGACAGGGTCGGGTGGATCTTGCCCTGGTCGATGAGGCGGTTGGCCTCGTAGGCCTCGCGGTAGTTGGCGAAGTGGCTGGAGACGATCCGCTTGAGGTTCATCCACAGGTAGCGGTTGTCGTACTCGTGCATGTAGCCCGTGGTCGAGGCACAGGTCGTGATGGTGCCGCCCTTGCGGGTGACGTAGACCGAGGCGCCGAAGGTCTCGCGACCGGGGTGCTCGAAGACGATGTCGATGTCCTCGCCGCCGGTGAGCTCGCGGATCTTCTTGCCCAGGCGCTGCCACTCCTTGGGGTTCTGCTCGGTGCCGTCCTCGTTCCAGAACTTCCAGTTCTCCTCGGAGCGGTTGATGATCATCTCCGCGCCCATGGAGCGGCAGATCTTGGCCTTCTCCTCGTTGGAGACCACGCAGATCGGGTTGGCGCCGCCGTTGAGGGCGTACTGCGTCGCGAAGCCGCCCAGGCCGCCCGAGGCGCCCCAGATCAGGACGTTGTCGCCCTGCTTCATCTGACCGGCGTTCTTGGAGACCAGCTGGCGGTACGCCGTCGCGTTGACCAGACCCGGGCTGGCCGCCTCCTCCCACGTCAGGTGGGCCGGCTTCGGGAGCAGCTGGTTGGACTTGACCAGCGCGATGTGCGCGAGACCGCCGAAGTTGGTCTCGAACCCCCAGATCCGCTGCTGCGGGTCCATCATCGTGTCGTCGTGGCCGGCCGGGTCCTCGAGCTCGACGCTGAGGCAGTGGGCCACGACCTCGGCGCCCGGCTTCCACTGGGTGACGCCGGGGCCGGTCTTGAGCACGACGCCCGCGAGGTCGGAGCCGACCACGTGGTAGGGCAGGTCGTGGCGCTTGGTGAGCTCGGAGAGCCGGCCGTAGCGCTCGAGGAAGCCGAAGGTGGAGACGGGCTCGAAGATCGAGGTCCACACGGTGTTGTAGTTGATCGCCGAGGCCATGACCGCGACGAAGGCCTCACCGGGACCGAGCTCGGGCAGCGCGACGTCCTCGACGTGGAGGGACTTGCGCGGGTCCTTGTCGCGGGTGGCGACCCCCTCGAACATGTCGACCTCGTCCTTGTGGACGGTCACGGCGCGGTAGGACTCGGGCAGGGCGAGGTTCGCGAAGTCCTCCGATGCCACGTCGCCGGAGTCGAGGGCCTGGATCGCGTCGAGGATGTGCTGCACGGGGTGGCTCCTGTGTCGTCGGGAGTCGGTCGGGGCGGGTGCCCGCGACGGCGGGCTGAGATTACCGATCGGTAACAGTGCCGGGAAGGGCGTCTCGCGGGCCAGTGCCTGTGATGCACGCCATGGGCCCGGTCCGTGCCGGTCCGGTCCGGCGGCGGGTCAGTGCGCCGCGTGGGCGGCGGGCTCGACGATCTCGACGAGGATGCCGCCGGCGTCCTTGGGGTGGACGAAGTTGATCCGGCTGTCGGAGGTGCCGCGCTTGGGCGCGTCGTACAGCATCCGCAGGCCGCGCTCCCGCAGGATCGCGGCGACCTGCTCGACGTCAGTGACGCGGTAGGCGATCTGCTGGCAGCCGGGGCCGTTGCGGTCGATGAACTTGGCGATCGTGGAGGACTCCGAGAGCGGAGCGAGCAGCTGCACGCAGGAGCCGGAGTCGCCGACGGCCATCATCGCCTCGCGCACGCCCTGCTCCTCGTTGGTCTCCTCGTGGGCCAGCGTCATCCCGAAGGTGTCGCGGTAGAACGCGATCGCCTCGTCGAGGTCCGGCACGGCCATGCCGACGTGGTCGATGGCGGTGAAGAGGTGGGCGGGGATGTCCAGGGGTGCGCTCATGGCCGCATCGTCGTACGACGGGGGCGGGCGCGACAACGCACCTGCGGAGGTTGTGACGAGCGACTCACCGGACGTCCGACGGACGCCTCTCGCCGCCGAGGTGACTCGTGGGTAGCCTGAGCCGGTCCCGGCCCGGCGCGCCGCGAACGTCGGCGTGCCCGGGGGTCGGGCCCACGCCAGCACTGGAGGAGAACCCCATGTCCGGAACCGTCATCGTCGCCGGGGCGCGCACCCCGATCGGCCGCCTGCTCGGCGGGCTCAAGAGCTTCTCGGCCGCCGACCTCGGTGGCTTCGCGATCAAGGGCGCCCTGGAGAAGGCCGGCGTGTCCGGCGACCAGGTCGACTACCTGATCATGGGCCAGGTGATCCTCGCCGGCGCGGGCCAGAACCCCGCCCGCGCGGCCGGCATCGCCGGCGGCCTGCCCGCCTCGGTGCCCTCGATCACCATCAACAAGGTGTGTCTCTCGGGCCTGAACGCCATCGCCACCGCCGACCAGATGATCCGCGCCGGCGAGGCCGACATCATCGTGGCCGGCGGCATGGAGTCGATGACCAACGCCCCGCACCTGCTGCCGAAGTCCCGCGAGGGCTTCAAGTACGGCGACACCGCGCTGGTCGACTCGATGGCCTACGACGCGCTCTTCGACCAGGCCACCCAGCAGGCCATGGGCGGGCTGACCGAGTCCTGCAACGCTGCGACCGACAAGTTCACCCGCGAGGAGCAGGACGCCTTCGCCGCGGCCTCGCACCAGAAGGCCGCGCTGGCGTGGAAGAACGGTGTCTTCGACGAGGAGGTCGTCCCGGTCTCGATCCCGCAGCGCAAGGGTGACCCGGTCGTCGTCTCCGCCGACGAGGGCGTGCGCGGCGACACCACCGTGGAGTCGCTGGGCAACCTGCGCCCCGCCTTCGCCAAGGACGGCACCATCACGGCCGGCTCGGCCTCGCAGATCTCCGACGGCGCGTGCGCCGTGGTCGTCATGAGCAAGGCCAAGGCCGAGGAGCTGGGCCTGGAGTGGCTGGCCGAGATCGGTGCGCACGGCATGGTCGCCGGCCCCGACTCCACCCTCCAGCTGCAGCCGGCCAACGCCACCAAGAAGGCCTGCGACAAGGAGGGCATCTCGCCCGCCGACCTCGACCTCGTCGAGTTCAACGAGGCCTTCGCCGCGGTCGGCATCGCCTCGGCCCGCGCCCTCGACATCCCCGACGAGAAGGTCAACGTCAACGGCGGCGCGATCGCCCTGGGCCACCCGGTCGGCATGTCCGGCGCCCGCGTGGTGCTGCACCTGGCCCTGGAGCTCAAGCGCCGCGGTGGCGGCACCGGTGCGGCCGCGCTGTGCGGCGGCGGCGGCCAGGGCGACGCCCTGATCGTGCGTGTCCCGAAGAGCTGACGCCTCGGCGGTCCCGGACCTGGTCGAGCGCGCACGCGCCGGCCAGGCCCGGGCCGTCGCCCGGCTCGTCTCGCTGGTCGAGGACGAGTCGCCCCTGCTGCGGCCGGTGATGGCGGCGCTCGCGCCGCACACCGGTCGTGCGCACGTGGTCGGCCTGACCGGCGCCCCCGGTGTCGGGAAGTCGACCTCGACCAACGCCCTCATCGGCGCGCTGCGCGCCGCGGGCAAGCGGGTCGGCGTGCTCGCCGTCGACCCCTCCTCGCCCTTCTCCGGCGGCGCCCTGTTGGGCGACCGGATCCGGATGCAGGACCACGCCTCCGACGAGGGCGTCTTCATCCGCTCGATGGCCTCGCGCGGCCACCTCGGCGGACTCTCCTTCACGACCCCGCAGGCCGTGCGGGTCCTCGACGCCGCGGGCTTCGACGTCGTGCTGGTCGAGACCGTCGGCGTGGGCCAGAGCGAGGTCGAGGTCGCCGGGCTCGCCGACACCACGATGGTGCTCCTCGCTCCCGGCATGGGCGACGGCATCCAGGCCGCCAAGGCCGGCATCCTCGAGGTCGGGGACGTCTACGTCGTCAACAAGGCCGACCGCGACGGAGCCGAGCGGCTGCGCCGCGACCTGCGCAACGGGCTCTCGCTCACCGAGCGCGCCGAGGGCTCCTGGAAGCCGCCGATCGTGCTCACCGTGGCGCAGTCCGGGCAGGGGGTCGAGGAGGTCGTCGAGGCGCTGTCGTCGCACCGGGAGTGGCTGGGTGAGACCGGCCAGCTGGCCGTGCGCCGCGCCCGCCGCGCCCGCGCCGAGGTCGAGGCGGTCGCGGTCGCCGCGCTCCGCAAGCGCTGGGAGATCGGTGACCGGTCCTCCCTCGACGCGCTCGCCGAGGCGGTCGCGGCCGGCGAGACCGACCCGTACGCCGCCGCCGACCGGCTCCTCGGGGACTGACGCGCCCCGGCCCGCTGCGGACCGGGCCCGACCGGGCGGGTGGGTGCGGGTCCCGGGTCTGCTCTGATGGGGGAGTGGACCTCGCGACGTTGCTGGCCGACCTCCCGGACGACCCGCGGGTCGTGGTCACGGGCAACCACGCCAGCCCCGGGCAGCTGCTCGGCCTGGTCGACGGGCTGCTGCCGGCGTACCGGCTGTGGATGCTCAACGCCCAGCGCGGCATCCCGGACCGCGACGGGGTGGTCTTCGAGACACCCTTCGTCGGGCCGGGGATGCGGCGCAGCCCGCGGCTGCGCTACACGCCCTCGCGGCTCTCGCTGGTGCCGCGGCTCTTCCGCACCACCCAGCCGCCGGACCTGGTGCTGCTCCACACCACCCGCCCCCGCGGCGGCAAGGTGTCCCTCGGCACCGAGGTGAACATCCTGCCGGCCGCGATCGAGGCGACCCGCGCGCGAGGCGGCCGGGTCGTGGCGCAGGTCGGCGACCAGGTGCCCTGGACCTTCGGCGACGCCGAGCTCGATCTCGAGCACGTCGACCTGCTGGTGGAGGCGGACGAGCCGCCCGTGCCGGCGGCGCCGGCACGCATCGACGACGAGGCGGCCCTGATCGGCGAGCGGGTGGCAGCGCGGGTCGGCGACGGCGCGACGCTGCAGGCCGGGATCGGCGCCGTGCCCGACGCGGCGCTGCGCGGCCTGGTCGAGCGCCGGGGGATGCGGGTGTGGACCGAGATGTTCTCCGACTCGATCCTCGCGCTGGAGCTGGCCGGGGCGCTGGACCCGGACGTGCCGATCCACGCCTCCTTCCTCTTCGGCACCCCCGAGCTGCTGGCCTGGGTCGACGGCAACCCGCGGGTGCGGATGATCCGCACCGAGACCGCCAACGACCCGGCGCTGATCGCGCGGAACCCGGCCATGACCAGCGTCAACACCGCGCTCCAGGTCGACCTCTTCGGCCAGGCCAACGCCTCGCGGATCGACGCCCGGATCCACTCCGGCTTCGGCGGCCAGACCGACTTCATCGTCGGCGCGCTGCACAGCGACGGCGGGCAGGCGCTGATGGCGCTGCGCTCCTGGCACCCCAAGGCGGACTGCTCCACGATCGTGCCGCTCGTGGACGAGCCGGTCACCTCCTTCCAGCCCACCGCGGTCATCACCGAGCAGGGCGTCGCCGAGGTGGCCGGCCACGACGAGCGGTCCCAGGCGCGGCACCTGGTCGAGCACGCGGCGCACCCGCGGGTCCGCGAGGAGCTGCGCGAGGAGGCGGTCGCGCTGGGTCTGGCCTGAGGGGTCCGGCCTGGGGGTCCGGCCCGAGGGGCCTCGCCTGACCGGGCGGGGCGCACGCTTCCTAGGATGTCGGCCATGACGCAGCAGCCGTTCTCCCGACCCGGTGCGATCGACCTCTCCGCGCTCAAGCGCCCCGCTCCGCAGGCTCCTGCGGGTAGCGCGGCCGGCGCCGGCGCGCAGGGCGGCTCCTCGGGGGCCGGCGGCGGGTCGGCGTACTCCGTCACCGTCACCGAGCAGAACTTCCAGGAGGTCGTCGAGTCCTCGATGACCGCGCCGGTGCTGCTGGTCTTCTTCTCCGCCAGCCGGCTGCCGGAGAGCGAGCAGATGGCCCGCGACCTCGCCACCGTCGTCGACGAGTACGACGGCCGCTTCCTCGCCGGCCTGGTCGACGTCGACGCCACCCCGGCGATCGCCCAGGCCGTGCAGCTGCCCTCGGTGCCGTTCGTGATGGCCGTGCTCGACGGCCGTCCGCAGCCGCTGCTCCAGGACGTGCTGGGCATCGACGAGCTGCGCACCGTGCTGCAGCAGGTCGGCCAGCAGCTCACCACCCAGGGCATCACGGGCCGGCACCAGCCGCGCGCGGCCGCTCCCACCGCCGAGGGCGAGGAGCCGGCGATGGACCCGCGCTACGCCCCGGCGCGGGACGCGCTCGAGGCCGGTGACGTGGACCGGGCGGTGGCGGAGTACCAGAAGCTGGTGTCGGCCAACCCGGCCGACACCGAGGCCGCTGCCGGGCTCGCGATGGCGAAGGTCCTCCAGCGCACCCAGGGCGTCGACCTGCACGCCGCGCGCGCGGCCGCCGCAGCCGACCCCGACGACGTCGACGCCCAGACGCTCGTCGCCGACCTGGACATGCTCGGCGGGCACGTCGAGGACGCCTTCGCCCGCCTGGTCGAGCTGGTGCGGCGTACGTCGGACAAGGAGCGCGACCGCGCGCGCGACCACCTGCTGGGGCTGTTCTCGGCCGTCGGCAACGACGACCCGCGGGTGCTCAACGGTCGCCGCGCCCTCGCCTCGGCGCTGTTCTGAGCGGCGGCGGTCCCGTGCGCGGCCCGTCCTACCTCGTGCGCGGGCTTGGGACGTGGCGCCGTCGCCCGGCGCTGATGCTGCTGGGGATGGTGCCGGCGCTGCTGGTGCTGCTCGCGGTGCTCGCCGCCCTGGTCGCGCTGCTGCTGCACGTGGGCGACCTGGTCGCGTGGGCCACGCCCTTCGCCGACGACTGGACCGGGGGCCTGCGCGACCTGCTGCGGCTGGGCCTGGCGGTGCTGGTGGTCCTGGGGTTCGTCGTCGTGTCGTCGCTGACCTTCACCGCGATCACGCTCACGGTGGGGGACCCGTTCTACGAGAAGATCTGGGCCGAGACCGAGCGGATGCTGGGCGGTGACGTCCCCGACCAGGGGCCGGGGTTCTGGACGTCGGTCAAGGACGGCGCGGCGCTGGCCGGCACCGGTCTGCTGCTGGGCCTGGGGGTCTTCGTGCTGGGCCTGCTCCCGGTGGTCGGTGCCGTCGTCGGGCTGGTGCTGGGGGTGACGGTGTCCGGGCGGCTGCTGGCCCGGGAGCTGCTCTCCCGTCCGCTCGAGGCCCGCGGGATGGACCGCGTCGCACGGGCCGAGGTGCTGCGCCGTGACCGCGCGACGGTCCTCGGGTTCGGTGTCGCCACCCAGCTGTGCTTCCTCGTGCCGCTGGGTGCGGTCGCCGTGATGCCGGCGGCGGTCGCGGGGGCCACGATGCTGGCGCGCGACCTGCTGGAGCGCCCGCCCGCCTAGCCGCTCCCTAGCCGCTCCCCAGCCGTGCGCCTGCCCCGGTGAGCGCGTCCAGCACCGCGACGACCGCGGGCGAGGCGCCCATGCTGCGCCGGTGCACGGCGATGACCTCGCGGACCGGTCGCGGCTCCGTGGCCGGCACCGCGACCAGCTCCGCGCCCAGCGGACCCCGCCCCATGCGCGGGACCAGGGCGATCCCCAGGCCGGCCCGGACCAGGGCGAGGTGGGAGTCGAACTCCATCGACTCGTGGGCGATGAGGGGAGGGCGGCCGGTGCCGTCGTACATCCGGCGCAGCCACTGGCGGCAGATGGTGCCTTCGGGGGTGGCGACCCAGCCCTCGTCGAGCAGGTCGGAGGGGGTGAGCGTGCTGCGTCCGGCCAGCGGGTGGTCGCGGTGCACGACCACGTCGGCGACGTCGGTGGCCAGGACCCGGCGCTCGACGTGGTCCGGGACGTCGAGGGGCACGTCGCCCCAGCGGTGGACGACGCCGACGTCGACCTGCCCGGCGGCCACCAGGTCGACGGTGTCCCAGGGCTCGCGGTCGGTGAGGGTGATCCTCAGGTCCGGGTGCTCGGCGAGCAGGGTGCCGACGACCGGCGCGACCAGGCCGCGGGTCGCGGTCGAGAAGGCCGCCAGCCGCAGGTGGCCGGCCACGGTGCCCGCCTGGCGGTGCAGCCCCGACTCGAGCTGCTCGAGGTCGCGCAGCAGCCGGCCGCCCTCCTCCACGAGGTGCTGTCCGTGCCGGGTCAGCATCACCCCACGGCCCACGCGCTCGAGGAGGGGTACGCCGGTCTGCCGCTCCAGCCGCTTGACCTGCTGGCTCACCGCGCTCGGGGTGAAGCCGAGCGCCTCGGCGGCCGCGCCGACGGTCCCGTGGGTGGCGACCGCGCGGAGGGAGAGCAGCGCGTCGAGATCGATCATGCAGCGACGCTACACGGTGTCGGCCATGAACCGTTGCTGGTGCTTCACAATAAGGTGACCGAGGCTGGGTGCGTGAGCAGCCGCGACAACGCCCTGGCCGCCCTGGTGGCGACGCTGTGGGGCCTGAACTTCCTCGCCATCGACGCCGGCATGGGCGACGTGCCGCCGCTGGTCTTCCTGGCCGCGCGCTTCGTCGTGGTGCTGGTGCCGGCGGTGCTCCTGGTGCCGCGGCCCGACGTGCCGTGGCGGGTCCTGGCCGCGGTGGGGGTCTTCATGTCGGTGGGGCAGTTCGGGTTCCTCTACACCGCCATGGCGGCCGGCCTGCCGCCGGGCATCGCCGCCCTGGTGCTGCAGGCCCAGGTGGTCTTCACAGTCGTGATCGCCGCGGGAGTGCTGCGCGAGCGACCGAGCCGGGCGCAGGCCCTCGGTGTCGCCCTGGGCGTGCTGGGCCTGGTCGTCGTCGCCCTCGGCCGGGGTGGGGACGTGCCGCTGGTCGGGTTCGGGCTGTGCCTGCTCGGTGCCCTGTCCTGGGGCATCGGCAACGTCGTCTCGCGCGCCGCGGCCGTGCCCGGGGGCCTCTCGCTCACCGTGTGGTCCGCGCTGGTCGTCCCCGTCCCGGTGCTGGCGCTGGCCGTGGCGCTGGACGGGCCCGCCGCGGTGGCGCGCGGGCTGGCTGCCTTCGACACCGCAGCGGTCCTCGCGACGCTCTACACCGCGGGCATCGCCTCGCTGCTGGGCTACGGGCTCTTCAACGGGCTGCTGGCGCGCAACCCCGCCGCCTCGGTGGTCCCGTGGGTGCTGCTGGCGCCGGTCGTGGCGATGACCGCGGCGTGGCTGCTGCTCGGCCAGGTGCCCTCGGCCGGCGAGCTCGCCGGGGGAACGCTCCTCGTCGTCGGTGTGCTCGTCGCCCTGCGGGCGCCGAGCTCCGCACGTGTGCTCAGCCGCCGCTCTCGACGTACGCCGGACCCCCGCGGCCCACGTTGGCCAGAGCCGACTCGATCCGGCGCGCGGTGAAGTCTGCGCAGCGCTCGCGGACCTGCTCGACGGTGCAGAACTCCGCGGAGCGGATCTCGCGCGGCTGCTCGACGACGCTCTCGAGGATCGCTGCGTCGTGGGTGCCGCCGTCGAAGACCAGGCACAGCGCGTCGTCCCACCCGCCCCACGGCGGCAGCCAGTCGGTGAGCAGCAGCGCGCCGGCGTCGATGTGGAGGGCGAGCTCCTCCTCGACCTCGCGGGCCACCGCCAGCTGCGGCGACTCGCCGACCTCGACCACGCCGCCGGGCAGGTCCCAGTCCTGCTTGTAGGTCAGCTGGCACAGCAGCACCCGGCCCTCGCCGTCGCGCACCAGCATCTGGCCGATCGCGCGCTTGCGCGGGAGGAAGGAGTTGAGCAGCGAGCGGAACGCGCCGGGCTCGGAGAGCGGCGGGTCGGTGGCCAGGCGGGCCAGCACGACGTACCCCCTGGTGGTCGACTCGTCACCGGGGACGACGCGGCGGACTCCTTCGCGGCGCAGCCCGGCCCGGGTCGCCACGCGCAGGGCCGCCTCGAGCTCGGTGGGCACGTGCGCCTCGACCCGGCTCAGGCCGAGCCCGTCCTCGCGGACCGGGGCCAGCGACCAGTCGGTCAGCACCCGCAGGGCCCGCGTGGCGTAGCCGCGGCCCCGGTGGGTCTCGGCCAGCTCCCAGGACAGCTCGCCGACGCGCTCACCGGTGCGACCCTCGACGGGCACGACGGCGACCCGGCCCACCAGCTCCTCGCCGGCGAGCACCACGAAGGTGTGCGGCTCCGCGGCGGGCTCGAGGGTGACGGTGCCGTCGGTCAGGGTCGGCTGGGCGGTCACGCGCCCACCCTAGACACCTGCCGGGAACCGCCCGGTGACCCGCTCAGCCCTCCGCCCGGAACCACACGGTCCCCAGCGGCGGGAGGGAGACGTCGGCGTGGGCGGGCTGCCCGTGGTGGCCGCCCTCGACCGCGGTGACCGAGCCGAAGTTGCCCACTCCCGAGCCGGTGTAGGCCTCGGCGTCGGTGTTGAGCACCTCCGACCACTCCCCGGTCGAGGGGAAGCCGACCCGCACCCCGTGGTGCGGCACGGCCGAGAAGTTGGCCACGCACACGACGTCGGGGTGCCCGGGGGCACGCCGCACGAAGGAGAAGACGTTGCGCCCGGCGTCGTTGGCGTCGATCCACGAGAACCCCTCGGGGGAGTGGTCGAGCGCCCAGAGGGCCCCGGAGCCGGCGTACGCCGTGTTGAGGTCGCGCACGAGGTCGTGGACGCCGCGGTGCTCGGGGTGGTCCAGCAGCCACCAGTCGAGCTCGCGCGACTCCGCCCACTCCGACTCCTGGCCGATCTCGCAGCCCATGAAGAGCAGCTGCTTGCCGGGGTGGGCCCACATGAAGGCGAGGTAGGCGCGCAGGTTGGCCAGCTGCTGCCAGCGGTCGCCGGGCATCTTGCGCAGCAGCGAGCCCTTGCCGTGCACGACCTCGTCGTGGCTGATCGGCAGCACGAAGTTCTCCGACCACGCGTAGACCAGCGAGAACGTCATCTCCCCGTGGTGGTAGGCGCGGTGCACCGGCTCGTGGGACATGTAGGCCAGCGAGTCGTGCATCCAGCCCATGTTCCACTTGAAGCCGAAGCCCAGGCCGTCGACGTCGGTCGGCCGCGTGACGCCCGGCCACGAGGTCGACTCCTCGGCGATCGTCACCACGCCGGGGACCCGGCGGTAGACGGTGGCGTTCATCTCCTGGAGGAACTGCACCGCCTCGAGGTTCTCGCGGCCCCCGTGGATGTTGGGCGACCACTCGCCCTCCTTGCGGGAGTAGTCGAGGTAGAGCATGGAGGCGACGCCGTCGACACGCAGGCCGTCGGCGTGGAACTCCTCGCACCAGTAGACCGCGTTGGCGAACAGGAAGTTGCGCACCTCGGGGCGGCCGAAGTTGAAGATGTGGCTGCCCCACTCCTGGTGCCAGCCGCGCTGCGGGTTGGGGTCCTCGTAGAGCGGGGTGCCGTCGAAGCGGGCCAGCGCCCACTCGTCGGTGGCGAAGTGGCCCGGCACCCAGTCGAGGATGACGCCGATGCCGGCCTGGTGCAGCCGGTCGACGAGCAGCCGGAAGCCGTCGGGGTCGCCGAACCGGCTGTCGGGGGCGAAGTACGACGTGACGTGGTAGCCCCACGACCCGCCGAAGGGGTGCTGCATCACCGGCATCAGCTCGACGTGGGTGAACCCGAGGTCGGACACGTACGCGACCAGGTCGGTGGCCAGCTGCTCCCACGACCAGTGGGTGTCGTCGTAGTTCTTGCGCCACGACGCCAGGTGCACCTCGTAGGTGCTCATCGGCGCGCTCACGGCCTGCCGCTCGGCGCGCGCCGCCATCCACTCCTCGTCGCCCCAGGTGTAGGAGGACTCGAAGACCTTCGAGGCGGTGCTCGCGGGCTGCTCGGCCCACTGCGCCAGCGGGTCGGCCTTCTCCCGCCAGTGGCCGTCCTGGCCCAGGATGGCGAACTTGTACGTCGTCCCGGACCCGATCCCCGGCACGAAGAGCTCCCACACCCCGGACGTGCCGAGCTGGCGCATCGGGTGCTCGCGGCCGTCCCAGCCGTTGGCCTCGGACTTCAGCCGCACGCCCCGGGCCGAGGGGGCCCAGACCGCGAAGGAGGTGCCGCTGATCGGCTCCTGGCCGGGAGCGTCGTAGTGGTGCACGTGCGCGCCCAGGACGGTCCACAGCTGCTCGTGGCGGCCCTCGTTGACCAGGTGCAGGTCGACCTCGCCCAGCGTCGGCAGGAACCGGTAGGGGTCCTCGAGGAGCAGCGGCTCGCCGTCGTAGGCCACGGAGAGCCGGTACGCCGGGACCTCGGCCACCGGGAGCACCCCGACCCACACGCCCTCGTGCTCGTGGGTGAGCGCGACCTCGGTGACCTCGCCGAAGTCGCCGAGGACCGCGACCCGCGAGGCCAGCGGCTTGAGCACCCGCACGGTGACCGCGCCGTCGTGCTCGTGCGGGCCGAGCACCGCGTGCGGGTGCCCGTGCTCGCCGCGGACGAGCTGGTCGAGCTCCTCGGTGGGGACGGGCGCGGGGGCGGGTGTGCTGGCGGGCGTGCTGGCGGGGCTCATGCGGCTCCGATCTCGGCCACGGCCCGGAGCGGGATGTCCACCCAGGTCGGCCGGTTGCGGGTCTCGTAGACGGTCTCGTAGACGGCCTTGTCGGCGACGAAGGCCTCCACCAGCGTGCGCTGCTCGGGCGTGACCTCGCCACCGGCGTAGGCGACGAGGAAGTGGTTCTTGGCGCGGTTGGCCCACTCCTGGGCGCGGGCGGCGCGGACCTCGCCGCCGTCGGGGTCGTCCTCGGCCCAGGTGCGCTCGACCACGCGCGGGGCGTAGTCGAAGGAGCGCAGCATCCCGGCGACGTCGCGCCAGGGGCAGTCGGGCAGCAGCCGCTCGGCCAGCGGCTTGGCCGGCTCGCCCTCGAAGTCGACGATCTTCCAGCCCCGCGAGGTGCGCAGGGTCTGGCCGAGGTGCAGGTCGCCGTGGACCCGGTGCACGGTCACCTCGCCGAGGGCGGCCACGCGGTCGAAGAGGGCCTCGAGCCCCTCGCCGTGCTCGGCCAGGGCGGGAGCGGCCGCGACCGCGGCGGGCAGCCGCTCGCGCATCCGTGCGGCCACCTCGCCGGCCGGCACGCGGCCCGCGCCGAAGTGCTCGACCAGCAGGTCGTGCACCGCACGCAGGGTCAGCCCGAGCCGGGTGGCCTCGCCGGCGAAGTCGCCGCCGGAGGCCGAGGCGTGCACGTCGGGCTCGGAGAAGAGAGTGCGGACGCTGGCCAGCGCGAGGTCCCAGCCGTCGGAGGCGGTGCGCAGGAACTGCTGGAGCATCGCCAGCTGCACGACCTCACCCGAGTCCGGGTCCGCGGCGTCGACCGAGCCCGGCTCGACCCAGTCGACCCAGCCGTAGAGGTGGGCCACGTCGGGGGAGTCGGCGCGCGAGAGCACCTCGTGCACCTGGATGTCGGGGTTGATCCCGGGGGTCACCTTGCGGAAGACCTTGAGCAGCGCGTCCTCGCCGAAGGCCACCGAGGAGTTGGACTGCTCCCCGGAGAAGAGCGTCGAGTGCGCGGAGAGGTCGAGGTCGTGGCCGGGCAGCCGGTGGAAGGCCAGCGAGCTGGCCGGGTCGTGCAGGTTGCCGCCGGGCTGCTCCGCGGCGGCCGCGAAGGCCCGCTGCCAGGCCGCCATCGACTCCCGGTCGTGGAGCGCGTCGTAGGCGTGGACCCAGCCGAGGCCGGGCTCCTCCCACCAGCCGACGAAGGCGTGCTCGAGCCGCGCCTCGGCGTCGGTGTAGAGGGCCAGGGGCACCTGGTACTGCTCGACGGCGTCGGGTGCGTCCGCGTCGACGTCGGTGTAGGTCACCTCGACCAGGTGCAGGGCCACCCGGGGCCCGCTCGCGCCTCCGGGGACCTCCCCGAGGCGGCGTACGCCGGTGACCGAGGAGGGGCGCCCCTTGCCGGCGAACCACCGGGTGCGGGCGAGGTAGTCGGCCAGGACCTGGCGGTCGATGTGGTCGGTCCCGGGGCTCAGCCCCGGTCGGGCATCGTCGGGCTCGCTCACAGCAGCAGGTCCTCCTCGTGGTGGCCCTCGGGCGTGGTGAGCCGGAACCAGTAGAAGCCGTACCCCGCCAGCGTCAGGAGGTACGGCAGCTCGCCCACCTGGGGGAACGGCACGTTGCCGAGCAGCTCGACGGGACGGCGGCCCTCGAAGCGACGCAGGTCCAGCTCGACGGGCTGCGGGAAGCGGGAGAGGTTGTTGACGCAGAGGATCACGTCCTCCTCACCGGTCTCGGGGTCGGTCCACTCCCGCACGTAGGACAGCACGCAGGAGTTGGAGCCGCCCAGGTCGTGGAAGGTGCCGAGGCCGAACGCCGGGTGGTGGCGGCGGGCGGCGAGCATCCGGCGGGTCCAGTGCAGCAGCGAGGAGGGGTTCTCCATCTGCGCCTCGACGTTGACCGACTCGTAGCCGTAGATCGCGTCCTGCACCACCGGCAGGTCGAGCCGGCCGGGGTTGGCGGAGGAGAAGCCGGCGTTGCGGTCACCGGTCCACTGCATCGGGGTGCGCACGCCGTCGCGGTCACCGAGCCAGATGTTGTCGCCCATCCCGATCTCGTCGCCGTAGTAGAGCACCGGGCTCCCGGGGAGCGAGAGAAGCAGGGCGTTGAACAGCTCGATCTGGTTGGTGTCGTTGTCCAGCAGCGGGGCCAGTCGCCGGCGGATGCCGATGTTGGCCTTCATCCGCGGGTCCTTGGCGTACTCCGACCACATGTAGTCGCGGTCCTCGTCGGTGACCATCTCGAGGGTCAGCTCGTCGTGGTTGCGCAGGAAGATGCCCCACTGGCAGGTGTCGGGGATGGGCGGGGTCTGCTCGAGGATCTCGGAGATCGGGTAGCGCGACTCGCGGCGCACCGCCATGAAGATGCGCGGCATGACGGGGAAGTGGAAGGCCATGTGGCACTCGTCCCCGCCCTTGTCGAAGTCACCGAAGTACTCCACGACGTCCTGCGGCCACTGGTTGGCCTCGCACAGCAGGACCCGACCGGGGTACTCCTCGTCGACGACCCGGCGCACCTTCTTGAGGAACTCGTGGGTCTCGGGGAGGTTCTCGCCGTTGGTGCCGGGCCGCTCGTAGAGGTAGGGCACCGCGTCGAGGCGGAAGCCGTCCAGGCCCATGTCGAGCCAGAAGCGCAGCGCGTCGAGGATCGCGTCGTGCACGGCCGGGTTGTCGAAGTTGAGGTCGGGCTGGTGGTGGAAGAACCGGTGCCAGAAGTACTGCCCGCGCACCGGGTCCCAGGTCCAGTTCGACGGCTCGGTGTCGACGAAGATGACCCGGGCGTCCTGGTAGAGCTCGTCGGTGTCGGACCACACGTAGAAGTCGCCGTACGGGCCGTCGGGGTCGGTGCGGCTGGCCTGGAACCACGGGTGCTGGTCGCTGGTGTGGTTCATGACGAAGTCGATGATCACGCGGATGCCGCGGGCGTGCGCCTCGTCGAGGAAGTGGTGGAAGTCGTCGATCGTGCCGACCGCGGGCAGGACGCCCTCGTAGTCGGCGACGTCGTACCCGCCGTCGCGCAGCGGGGAGGGGAAGAACGGCGGCACCCACAGGCAGTCCACGCCCAGCCACTGCAGGTAGTCGAGCTTCTCGACCAGGCCCTTGAAGTCGCCGGTGCCGTCGCCGTTGGAGTCGCGGAAGGACCGGACCAGGACCTCGTAGAAGACGGCGGTCTTGAACCAGTCGGGGGTGCTGTGCGCTGCCTCGGTGACGTCCACCCCCGAGTCGGTGGTCTCGTGCACCTCGGTCATGCGCCCCTCCTGACGGTCAGCACGTGGGCTGGTTCGTGGTGCGGGTCGAGCCGGACGTAGTTGTGCTGGCCCCACGACCAGTCGGCCCCGGTGACCTCGTCGTGCACGACGTACCGCTCGCCCCACTCCATGCCCAGGGCCGGCAGGTCGATGTGCACGGTGGTCTCGCGGGTGGCGTGCGGGTCGAGGTTGACGACCACGATGACGGTGTCGCTGTCGGGGTCGCCGACGACGGCCTGCTTGGCGTAGACCAGCACGTTCTCGTCGTCGCTGGAGTGGACGGTCAGGTTGCGCAGCAACTGCAGCGAGCGGTGCTCGCGGCGGACGCGGTTGAGCATCGAGAGGTACGGCGCCAGCGTCCGCCCCTCGGCCTCGGCGCCCTCCCAGTCGCGGACCCGCACCTGGAACTTCTCGGTGTCGAGGTACTCCTCGGAGCCGGGCTTGACCGCGACGTGCTCAAAGAGCTCGTAGCCGGAGTAGACCCCCCACGTCGGGGAGCTGGTCGCGGCCAACGCGGCCCGGACCTTGAACGCCGCCGGTCCGCCGTACTGCAGGTAGGCGTGGAGGATGTCGGGGGTGTTGACGAAGAAGTTCGGCCGCATGAGGTGGTCGGTCTCGCGGCTGAGCTCGCGCAGGTAGTCCTCGATCTCCCACTTCGCGGTGCGCCAGGTGAAGTAGGTGTAGCTCTGGTGGAAGCCGATCGCGCCGAGCCCGCGCATCATCGCCGGCTTGGTGAACGCCTCGGCGAGGAAGAGCACGTCGGGGTCGGTGCGGCGCACCTCCTTGAGCAGCCATTCCCAGAACGCCACCGGCTTGGTGTGCGGGTTGTCGACGCGGAAGATCCGCACCCCGTGCGACATCCACAGCTTCACCACGCGCAGGACCTCGCGGCAGATGCCGGTCGGGTCGTTGTCGAAGTTGATGGGGTAGATGTCCTGGTACTTCTTCGGCGGGTTCTCCGCGTAGGCGATCGAGCCGTCGGCGCGGGTGGTGAAGAACTCCGGGTGCTCGGTGACCCAGGGGTGGTCGGGCGCCGCCTGCAGCGCGAGGTCCAGCGCGACCTCGAGGCCGAGGCTCCGGGCGTGCGCGACGAAGGCGTCGAAGTCGGCCATCGTCCCGAGGTCGGGGTGGATCGCGTCGTGACCGCCGTCCTTGGACCCGATCGCCCACGGCGAGCCCGGGTCGTCGGGGCCCGGCGTGAGGGTGTTGTTGGGGCCCTTGCGGTTGACCTCGCCGATCGGGTGGATCGGGGGCAGGTAGACCACGTCGAACCCCATCGCCCTCGCGCGGTCGAGGCCGGTGACGGCGGTGCGGAAGGTGCCGCTGGCGATCTTGCCCGTGACCGGGTCCTTGGTTGCGCCCTCCGAGCGGGGGAAGAACTCGTACCACGAGCCGAAGAGCGCGCGCTCGCGGTCGGCGTACGCCGGGTAGGGGCCCTCGACGGTCAGCAGCTCGCGCAGGGGGTGGGCCAGCAGGACGGCGTCCAGCTCCGGGTCCTGCAGGGCGGCCAGGCGGGCCCCGGCCGGGCGCCCGGTGTCGGAGGCCGCCAGGACGGCGCCCTCGAGGACCTCGCGCGCCTTCGTCTCCTCCGCGGGCAGCCCGGCGAGGACCCGCTCGAAGAGCAGCCGGCCCTCGGTGAACATCAGCTCCACGTCGACCCCGGCCGGGATCTTGATGCCGGCGTCGTGCTGCCAGGTCGCCAGCGGGTCGGACCACGCGTGCACCTCGAAGGTCCACGCGCCCTCCACGTCGGGGGTGACCCAGGCGAGGTACTCGTTGGGCTCGGGACTGGGCAGGTGCATGCGCACCGGGGGACGGCGCACTCCCGCCGGGTCCACCAGCACGACCTCCGCCGCCAGCGCGTCGTGACCCTCCCGGAAGACCGTCGCGGTCACGGGGAAGGGCTCGCCGACGGTCGCCTTGGCGGGCTGACGTCCCAGGTCCACCAGGGGCATCACGTTCATGACGGGGATGCGTCCGACCATGCGTCCTACCCAACCGGCTGGTCCCAGCAGGTGCAAGCGGCCCCCGGGGTGAGGGAGCGCCACGGCCGACCACGACGACGGGTGGGCAGCCCACCGTGGTGGTGCTGCCCGCCCGTGCCGATGTCAGCCTGTGGGCAAGGTCTCCCCGCTACCGGCTGAAGACCTGCAGCTCCGCGGCGTGGACGATCGTGCCGCGGTCCGACCCGGTGGCGCAGTCGGTCGTGGTGATCGGGTCGTTGTCCAGCTCCCCGGCGTACCCCTTGAAGCCGGTGCACTGGTTCTCCAGGGCGACCAGGCGCACCGCGGCGGCGCGCGCCGGCTCCGGGAGCCGGAAGGAGCGCATGGCCTGGGTGGGGGCGGTGGGGCGGGGCCGCACCGACGGGAAGGCGTCGGGTGCGGAGGTGTAGACCCGGGTCCATCGCGCCTTGTCGCTCGCGCAGCCCGCGGTGCAGACCTCGATCGCGAAGCGGCGCAGCGCGGTGAAGCGCGAGCCGGAGCTCTGGTCCACGTCCTCCTCGCCGTCGACCGGGTTGAGCAGGGCGCTCACCTGGACCCGGCGGATCGTGTGCGTGCCGCCGGCGAGGTCGACGGAGACGAACGGCTTGGACTCGTCGACGTTCTCGGCCGTGGTGGCGGCCCAGTTGGTGTCCTCCGAGCCGTCGATCAGCGCCTCGACCTTGAGCGAGCCCTCGGTCGCGTCGATCACCTTCGCGCCGTTGGCCCGTGCGGCGAGGTTCTTGACCTTCGCCAGGCGGATCGTGCGCACCTCACCGGGGCGGACGGTCATGGTGAAGCGGCTGAAGCCGCCCTTCCCGGAGGTGTAGAGCATCTGGTAGCGGCCGGGGACGAACCGCGCGGTCGCGTCGCGCTTGGACTTCGGGGAGGTGTCGGCCACCGGCGTGGTGCGGGCCTGGAAGTCGCCGACGTAGATCTTGCCGGCGCCCCTGCTGGCCTGGAACGTGATGGTCGCGTTGCGCTCCATCGGCGAGGAGAAGCCGCCCTTCACCGAGGTGGCGTCGCCCCCGTCGGTCCGGGCGTCCACACCCATGCCGCGCTGGGCGAAGGCCTTCCACATCACCGCGCGGTCCTCGCCGCCGAAGCGCATCCGGTCGGCCGCCAGCATGGCGTCGCGGGCGTCGAGCATCGACGTCGCGCCCTGCTGCAGGAGGAAGGCGTCGAAGACCAGCTGGATCCAACGACGGTTGCCCGGGCACAGCGCCGGGTCGCGGGGGCTGGCGTCGCGGGAGGCCTGGGCGCAGTCCAGCTGCAGGCGACGGTCGGAGTAGGGGAACTGGCGGTTCCACTTGCGCACCAGCGCCTGGCGCACGGTCCAGTTGGTGCCGCTCCAGATCTCGCCGTCGGCGTGGACCTGGGGGCCGGTCGTGTCGTAGCCGACGTTGGAGTAGTTGAGCGGGTTCTTGTTGATGGCGTAGTTGCGGATCGCGGTCTTCTTGTTCCCGGTGGCGTAGACCCCGACGGCGAAGATGTTGCCCCCGTTGTCATAGCCGTGGCTGAACTGGTACTCCGCCGCCACCAGGTCACCCCAGGACTCGCCCATGGCGCCGCCCTGGTGGGACCCGATGTTCTCGTCCGGCCCGGCGATCATCCGGTTGGAGATGGCATGGGTGTACTCGTGCCCGACGATGCCCATGTCCAGCCCGCCGTCGGTGCAGGGGGCGTAGAACGCGCCGGCGGCCGGCTGGAAGAGGTACTGGTTCGTGATGCCGGGGATGCCGTCCTGCAGCGTGATCTGGTTGGCGTTGTTGCGCCCGGTGGCGACGCCGGTCTCGTCGAAGACCGCGCTGGTCAGCGCGCCGGCCTGGGCGTTGCCGGTCTCCTGGTCGCCGTCGACCCCGCCGTGGCCGAAGTTGTCCAGCTGCAGGTTGTAGTTGTCCTCGGTGAAGCCGAGGTAGTAGCTGTAGTCGTGCATCCGGTTGTGGGAGACGAACAGGTTGCCCACGGAGTACTCGATGTCGTTGCCGCCGGGGACGAGGTTGGCGGGGTCGCACTTCGACTCGTTCCACGCGTCGGTGAACTCGTCGGTGTAGTCACGCGTCGGTGACACGGGCGCCTGGAAGAGCCCGCCGGGCGTCAGCGGGCTGGCCCACGCCTCGTGCGTGTTGGCGTTGTTGCCGACCGTCGTCATCGAGGAGGCGCCGGCCGCGTTGACCTGGTCCCAGGCGAACGGCGAGCCGACGTTGACGAAGGGGCCCGTGCGGACCGTGCAGCCCTCGACGGGGGTCCAGCACCCCACCACGTCGTTGGACGGGGTGCGGCCCGGCACGATCGAGCTCATCGCCGGGTTGGACGTGAAGTAGCTCCAGCGCGGCTGGAAGGTCGAGCCGCCGGGGGAGGGGGCTCCGCTGTCGCTGGTGGAGAGCAGCAGGGCGTAGGTGCCCACCACGGCCGAAGCCTCGTCGAAGGGGCAGACCTGCAGGGCGTAGGTCCCCGCCCGCAGCGGCTCGGGAGCGGTGTACGTCACCACCTCGGGGCTGGTGAGCAGGTCGCCGGTGAAGAGCAGCTCGTCGCCGGGGCCGAAGATCTTGACCACGGTGTCGTCGACCGGCAGCGCCAGCGCCGAGGCGTTGATGCTGCGCGTGAGGTCGTCGGTCAGCTCGAACTCGTGGCGGGGACCGCACTCGGTCGCCGTGAAGCTGCCCTGGTAGACGTCGTTGACCATGTCGTTGTCGATCTGGCTCTGGCGCACCAGGACCTCGCCGGTGACGGCGTCGACCAGGGAGGTGTAGGCCTCCGCGTGCCCGCCCTGGCTGTCGACCACGTTGGCCTCCAGGACCGGTCGGACCGTGCCGTCGGGGTAGGCGAGGGCACGCAGGCGGACCTGCTGCTGCTGCGCGAAACCGGGCACGGTGAGCCGGGTCCAGCCGTCCGAGACCGTGGTGAGGATCTCGTCCAGGGCCGCACCCGTCACGGGGCGGCCGACCTCGGCGGCGGCCCGCAGCCAGGCGGCGCGCGGGGAGAGGGTCGGTTCGGCCGGCGCGGCGGTGGTGCGCGCGAGCGAGGAGGAGACGTAGACGATCTCGCCGCGCGCCACGCCGACGGTCACGAGGCCGCCGAGCGCGGGGACGAGGTCGCCGAAGCGCTGGCGGAACAGCACCGCGCTCCCGGGGTCGGTGCCGCCGTCGTACTCCGCGAGCTGCTGGTCGCTGACCAGCTCGAGGGCGGCCATCGCGTCCGGGGTCAGGCCGAAGACCGCGGAGTTGGCCTCCAGCCACGCGCGAGCGGACCGGACGGGGTCACCCGGGAAGGCGGCACGGGCCAGGGCTCCGCCGCGGGGCAGCAGCGAGGCCGGGGTGCCGTAGTCGTTCCAGCGGAGGCTGAGCAGGTCCAGGGCGGACGCGGCGCGCTCCTGCTCCGCGCTCGGCAGGACGGCCTCGCGGACGTCGAGGTCGGCGAGGACGCCGAGGGTGTCGCCGAGCGTGCCGGAGATGGTCACCGGCCGCTCGCTCGGCGCCCCCTCCTCGGCGAGGGCCGGCAGCTGGGCGAGGCCGGGGAGGAGGCCGGTGGTGAGGAGGGCGAGCGCGGCAGCAGCACGGCGCCCCGAGCGCGTCGGTGTGGTGGGCATGGCCCTCCAACGGCGCACCCACCGGCCGGTTATGGCGCGGAGGCACACCCGTGCGGGTGACACCGGATCGAGATCGTTCCGTGACCTGGATCGGGTGCGAGTTGCGGCTGAGGTCTTGGATCGATCCAACAAAACCCCTAGAGTCCCGCGCGTGCGTGCCATCCGACGCTTCACCGTCCGCCCCGTCCTGCCCCGCGAGCTGGCCCCGCTCCACGACCTGGCGCTGAACCTGCGCTGGTCCTGGCACCCGCCGACCCAGGACGTCTTCGCCGCCGTCGACCCCGAGCGGTGGGACGCCGTGGGTCACGACCCGGTACGCCTGCTGGGGGCCGTGGACCGTGACCGGTTCGCCGAGCTCGCCGCGGACGGCGACTTCCGGGCGCGGTTGGACGCCGCGGCGACCGACCTGGCGGCGTACCTCGGTGCGGACCGGTGGTACCAGCGGGCCCGCGGCGACCAGGGCGGGGAGTCCCTGCCGCGCGCGATCGGGTACTTCTCCCCGGAGTTCGGCATCACCGCGGTGCTGCCGCAGTACTCCGGGGGGCTGGGCATCCTCGCCGGCGACCACCTCAAGGCCGCCAGCGACCTGGGCGTCCCGATCGTCGGCGTCGGCCTGCTCTACCGCCACGGCTACTTCAAGCAGTCGCTCTCCCGCGACGGCTGGCAGCAGGAGACCTACCCGCTGCTCGACCCCGACGAGCTGCCGATCTCGCTGCTGCGCGAGCCGACCGGCGAGCGCACCCGGATCTCGATCACCATGCCCGGTGGGCCCGACCTGGTCGCCCAGGTGTGGGTCGCCAGCGTCGGCAGGGTGCCGCTGCTGATGCTCGACACCGACGTCGAGGAGAACCCTGCGGCGTACGTCGAGGTCACCGACCGTCTCTACGGCGGCAACTCCGAGCACCGGCTGCGCCAGGAGCTGCTGCTCGGCGTGGGTGGCGTGAAGGCGCTGCGCGCCTACTGCCGCATCGCCGAGCACCCCGAGCCCGAGGTCTTCCACACCAACGAGGGCCACGCCGGCTTCCTCGGCCTGGAGCGGCTGCGCGAGCTGACCGTCGACCCCGCCGGCCCCGGGCTGGACCTCGACACCGCGCTCGAGGTCGGTCGCGCCTCGACCGTCTTCACCACCCACACCCCGGTCCCGGCCGGCATCGACCGCTTCCCGCGGACCCTGGTCGAGCAGTACTTCGGCGAGGGTGGCGCCGTCCCCGGCGTCCCGCTGGACCGGGTGCTGGCCCTGGGTGCGGAGGACTACGAGGGCGGGGACCCCGGCGTCTTCAACATGGCCGTCATGGGCTTCCGGCTGGCCCAGCGCGCCAACGGCGTCTCGCTGCTGCACGGCCACGTCTCCCGCGGGATGTTCCAGGGCCTCTGGCCGGCCTTCGACGAGGCCGAGGTGCCGATCACCTCGATCACCAACGGCGTGCACGCCCCGACCTGGGTGCCGCGCGAGGTCTACGACCTGGCCGAGGGCGTCGGCAGCGGCGCCGACCGCGACTCCGACGACACCGACGCCTTCTGGGCGGCGGTGGACCAGATCGACGGCCGGGCCATCTGGTCGGTCAAGCGCGAGCTGCGCGAGCGGCTGGTCCAGGACGCGCGGCGCCGGCTGCGCAAGTCGTGGGCCAAGCGGGGCAGCGCCCCGGCCGAGCTGGCCTGGATCGACGAGGCCCTCGACCCCGACGTCCTGACGATCGGCTTCGCCCGCCGGGTGCCGTCGTACAAGCGGCTCACGCTGATGCTGCGCGACCCCGAGCGGCTCAAGCGTCTCCTGCTCGACCCCGAGCGCCCGGTGCAGCTCATCATCGCCGGCAAGTCCCACCCCGCCGACGACGGCGGCAAGCGGCTGATCCAGGAGATGGTGCGCTTCGCCGACGACCCGGAGGTCCGGCACCGCATCGTCTTCCTGCCCAACTACGACATCGCCATGGCCCAGCCGCTCTACCCCGGCTGCGACGTGTGGCTCAACAACCCGCTGCGCCCCTACGAGGCGTGCGGCACCTCGGGCATGAAGGCTGCCCTCAACGGCGGCCTCAACCTGTCCATCCTCGACGGCTGGTGGGACGAGTGGTACGACGGCGGCAACGGCTGGGCCATCCCGTCGGCGGACGGGCTGGACGACCCGGACCGTCGTGACGACCTCGAGGCCGCCGCGCTCTACGACCTGATCGAGACCCAGGTCGCCCCGCGCTTCTACGACGTCGACGCCGACGGCGTCCCCACCGCCTGGGTCGAGATGATGCGGCACACGCTGAAGTCGCTGGGTCCCAAGGTGCTCGCGACCCGGATGGTGCGCGACTACGTGCGCCGGCTCTACGCCCCGGCCGCCGGGGTGGCCCGCGCGCTCAACGACGACTACGCCGGCGCCCGCGACCTCGCGGCCTGGAAGCAGCGGGTCCGCGCGGCCTGGTCGGGTGTGCGGGTCGAGCACGTCGAGTCCAGCGGCGTCGGGGACGCCCCCGAGGTGGGGGCGGTCATGTCGACGCGCGCCTTCGTCGCCCTGGGCTCGCTGTCGCCGGAGGACGTCGCGGTGCAGCTGGTGCACGGCCGGGCCGGCGCCGACGACGAGCTGCTCGACACCCGCACCTGCCTGCTCACGCTCGCGGAGAGCTACGAGGGCGGCCGGCACCGCTTCGACGGCGAGGTCGACCTCGACCACGCCGGTGCGTTCGGCTACACGGTGCGGGTCGTACCGCGGCACGACCTGCTGGCCTCCGACGCCGAGCTCGGCGTGGTGGCGCTGCCGGCGCCGTAGGGGTCCCTCCTACGGCGCGAGCTCGCGCAGCACCACGACGCTGCGGCGCCCGATCGCGATCCGGCCGCCGGCGTCGACCCGGGCCCCCACCGAGAGCTTCGCGTCGGTGGAGAGCACGACCTCGCCGGCCTGCACCCAGTCGTTCTCGGGCAGGTGGACGGCCTGGGGCAGCCAGCCGGCGTTGAACCACATCATGAACGAGCGGTCGACCTGCTGCTCCCCGCGCGGGCCCGGGGCGCGCAGCGGGGCACCGGAGACGAACATCCCGATGGTGCGCTGCTCGTGGTCGAACCAGTCCTCGTCGGTCATCTCCCGGCCCGAGGGGTGCAGCCAGGCCAGGTCCTTGGGCCCGCCGCGGATCGTGGGCCGCCCCTCGAACCAGTGCCGCTGGCGCAGCGCCGGGTGGTCGCGGCGCAGCCGCAACGCGGTCTTGGTGACCTCGTAGACGTCGAGCCACGCGTCGTCGGGGCGCCAGTCGACCCACGAGGTCTCGTTGTCCTGGCAGTAGGCGTTGTTGTTGCCCCGCTGGGTGCGCCCGCGCTCGTCGCCCGCGGTGATCATCGGGACGCCGTTGGACAGGCACAGGGTCGCCATCATGTTGGCCGCCTGCCGACGGCGCACGGCCAGGATGGCGGGGTCGTCGGTCTCGCCCTCCACCCCGTGGTTCCACGAGCGGTTGTTGTCGGTGCCGTCGCGGTTCTCCTCGCCGTTGGCCTCGTTGTGCTTGCGCTCGTAGGTCACGACGTCGCGGAGCGTGAAGCCGTCGTGGGCGGTGACGAAGTTGATGGAGTTGTACGCCGAGCGGCCGTCGTCGGCGTACAGGTCCGAGGAGCCGGCGAGGCGGGTCGCGACGGTCCGCGGGCCGGGGGAGTGGTTGCGCCAGAAGTCGCGGATCTCGTCGCGGTACTGGTCGTTCCACTCCACCCAGGGCGGCGGCATCCGGCCCACGAGGTAGCCGTCCATCGAGGCGTCCCACGGCTCGGCGATCAGCTTCACGTGGCGCAGGACCGGGTCCTGGCCGATCGCGACGAGCAGGTCCGAGCCCATGTCGATGTCGTAGCCGGTGCGGGTCAGCGCCGACATGAGGTCGAAGCGGAAGCCGTCGACGTGCATCTCGGTGACCCAGTAGCGCAACGAGTCCAGGATCAGCCGCAGCGCCAGCGGGTGGTTGGAGTCGACGGTGTTGCCGCAGCCGGTGACGTCCCAGTAGGTGTCGTCGTACTCCACGGCCCCGGTGTCTGGGTCCGGGACGGGGATGACCCGCTTGTAGAAGCCGCGGTCGTCCAGGCCGCGGAAGCACAGCGTGGGTCCGAGCGGTCCGGCCTCGGCGGTGTGGTTGTAGACGACGTCGAGGATCACCTCGAGGCCCGCGCGGTGCAGGGCCTTGACCATCTCCTTGAACTCGCGCACCTGCTGGCCGCGGTCGCCGGAGGCGGAGTAGGCGCCGTGCGGGGCGAAGTAGCCGATGGAGTTGTAGCCCCAGTAGTTGACCAGGCCGCGCTCGCTCACACCCGGCTCGGTGAGGAACTGGTGGACCGGGAGCAGCTCGACGGCCGTGACCCCGAGGTCACGCAGGTAGTCGGTGACCGCGGGGGAGCCGAGCCCGGCGTACGTGCCGCGCAGCTCCTCGGGCACCCGGTCGTGCAGGGCGGTCATGCCCTTGACGTGGCACTCGTAGACGACGGTGTCGCGCCACCGGCGGCGCATCGGGGCGTCGCCCTCCCAGTCGAACTCCCCGCCGTGGGAGGGATCGACGACCACGCTGCGCGGCACGAAGGGCGCGGAGTCCTCGGTGGACTGCTCCTCGGGGGAGCCGAAGACGTAGCCGAACACGGGCGGCTGCGGGTCGAGGTCGCCGCTGATCGCCTGCGCGTAGGGGTCCAGCAGCAGCTTGTGCGGGTTGAACCGGTGGCCCTGGGCGGGGTCCCACGGGCCGTCGACGCGGTAGCCGTAGCGGGTGCCGGGCGCGAGGTCGGGCAGGGCGCCGTGCCAGATGCCCAGCGACTGCTCGGTGAGCACGAAGCGGTGCTCCTCCTCCCCGCCGTCGGGGGCGTCCTCGAAGACGCACAGCGTCACCTGGGTCGCGGCCGGTGCGTAGACCGCGAAGTTGGTCGACTCCGGCGTCCAGGTCGCCCCGAGCGGCCAGTTGCGGCCGGGCCAGACCCGGGCGGTCTGCCCGAGATGCGTCCACGTCACCGGTGCCATGCGGGCGATCATCCCAGGGGTGGCACGATGCCGACGCAGGACCTGGCAACGGACGCGGCGAGAGGTGGAGTGTCATGGGTGAGTTCGTGCGGCTGGAGGTCGCCGACGGGGTCGGCACGATCCGGCTCGACCGGCCGAAGATGAACGCGATCTCGATCGCGGTCCAGGAGGAGCTGCGCGCCGCCGCGGCCGAGGCCACCGAGCGCGAGGACGTCCGCGCGGTCGTCGTGTACGGCGGGGAGCGGGTCTTCGCCGCCGGCAACGACGTCAAGGAGATGGCCGACATGTCCTACCAGGACATGGTCGCGCGCTCCGGCCCGCTGCAGTCGGCCGTCACCGCCATCGCCCGGATCCCCAAGCCGGTCGTCGCGGCCGTCACCGGCTACGCCCTGGGCGGGGGCTGCGAGCTGGCGCTCGCCGCGGACGTCCGGATCGCGGGGGAGAGGGCCGTGCTCGGCCAGCCGGAGACCCTGCTCGGGATCATCCCCGGCGCCGGCGGCACCCAGCGCCTCGCGCGTCTGGTCGGCCCCAGCAAGGCCAAGGACCTCATCTTCACCGGCCGCTTCGTCAAGGCCGACGAGGCACTGGCCATGGGCCTGGTCGACCGGGTCGTCCCCGACGCCGACGTCTACACCGAGGCCGTCGCCTGGGCCGCCCAGTTCAGCGGCGCCGCCGCGCTCGCCCTGCGGGCGGCCAAGGAGTGCATCGACCGCGGCCTGGAGACCGACATCGAGACCGGTCTGGAGATCGAGCGCATGCAGTTCGCGGCGCTCTTCGCCACCGAGGACCGTGGGGCCGGTATGCGATCCTTCGTGGAGAGCGGTCCGGGCAAGGCGACCTTCACGGGACGGTAGGGGCAACGGATGGGCATCAGGGACAGGTTCTCCTCCGCACGCGAGGGCGGGACCTCGGACGTGGAGCCGGCGGCAGAGCCCGCCGTGGAGCCGGTGGTGGGCGAGCCCGCTGCTGCCGCTGCGCCCACCGCCGCGACCGCTGGTGCGCCCGCCACGGCCGGTACGCCCGCGAAGACCCCGCGACCCCCGAAGGCCGCCAAGCCGGCCAAGCCGGCCAAGCCGGCGAAGGCCGAGAAGCCGGCCAAGGCGCCGCGGGAGCGCGCCGACCTCACCGTGTGGCGCACCCGCGTCTCGCAGCTGCTCTGGACCGTCTTCGTGCTGCTCGCCCTGGTGCTGGCGGTGGCGGCCCTGCTGGTCGCGATCGACGCCAACGAGGACAACGGCCTGGTGGACTTCGTGCTCCGGGCCGCCGACGCCGTCGACCTGGGGGTCTTCTCCCGGGAGAACGGCGTGCGGGAGTTCACCGGCGACAACGCCGAGACCAAGAACGCCCTGTTCAACTGGGGTCTCGGCGCCGTCGTCTACCTGCTGCTCGGCCGCCTGGTCGAGCGGCTCGTGCGCCCGGGTCGCTGACCCGCGCGTCCCCGCTCGTCGCGGGTGCCGGGCCCGGTGAGGGCCGGCCCCCGCGGGTGTGAGAAAGCCAACCGTAAACGCCAGTTACATCGTCTGGATCGCGCGGGTAGCCTCGCGACCGACCCCGAGTGCACAGGAGGGGCCCTGACGGGCCGACCCACCATGAACATTGTCGTCTGTGTGAAGTACGTCCCCGACGCCACCGCCGACCGGCGGTTCGAGTCGGACAACACCGTGGACCGCGTCGGCGTCGACGGCCTGCTGTCGGAGCTCGACGAGTACGCCGTCGAGCAGGCGCTCCAGCTCAAGGAGAAGACCGGCGACGACACCGAGGTCACCGCGCTCTGCATCGGTCCCGAGAAGGCGGTCGACGCCGTCCGCAAGGCCCTGCAGATGGGTGCCGACAAGGGCATCCTCGTCTCCGACGAGGCCATCGCCGGCTCCGACTACCTCGGCACCTCGCTGGTGCTGGCCGAGGCCGTCAAGAAGATCGGTCAGGACATCGGGAAGACCCCGGACATCGTGATGTGCGGCATGGCCTCGACCGACGCCTCCGGCTCCGTCGTCCCGGCGATGCTCGCCGAGCGCCTCGACCTGCCGCAGGTCACCTTCGCCGCCGTGATCGAGACCCAGGGCGACCAGGTCCGGATCAAGCGTGACGGCGACACCGCGACCGAGGTCATCGGTGCCACCATGCCGATCGTCATGTCGGTCACCGACCAGACCGGCGAGGCGCGCTACCCCTCCTTCAAGGGCATCATGGCCGCGAAGAAGAAGCCGCTGGAGACCTGGACCCTCGCCGACCTGGGCGTGGACGCCGAGCTCGTGGGCCTCACCGCCGCGACCAGCGCCGTCGAGGAGGCCTCGGAGCGCCCGCCGCGCACCGCCGGCGAGATCGTCACCGACGAGGACGGCTCCGGCGCCACCGCGCTGACCGAGTTCCTCGCGTCCAAGAAGTTCATCTGAGCCGGGCTCGGATAGGAGAGGAACACACACATGTCTGAGGTCCTGGTCGTCGTCGACCACGTCGACGGAGCAGTCCGCAAGCCCACCCTCGAGCTGCTGGCCCTGGCCAAGCGGCTCGGCACCCCGTCCGCGGTCCACTTCGGCTCCGCCGACAGCGCGATCGTGGAGAAGCTGAAGGCGTTCGGCGCCGAGAAGATCTACGTCGTCGACGACAGCGAGATCAAGGGCTACCTGGTGGCCCCCAAGGCCGAGGCGCTGCAGCAGCTGGTGGAGAAGACCTCCCCGGCCGCGGTGCTCATCGTCTCCGGCTACGAGGGCAAGGAGATCGCCGGTCGCCTCGCGGTCAAGACCGGCTCCGGGATCATCACCGACGCCGTCGACATCGAGGACGGCGGCGTGACCACGCAGTCGGTCTTCGCCGGCAACTACTCGGTGAAGTCCAAGGTCACCAAGGGCACCCCGATCATCACGGTCAAGCCCAACTCCGCCGCTCCGGAGGAGACCGCCGGCGCCGGTGAGGTCGAGGAGTTCTCCGCGACCATCTCCGACTCGGCCAAGAAGGCGCAGATCGTCGCCTCGCAGCCGCGCAAGGCCAGCGGTCGTCCCGAGCTGACCGAGGCCGCCATCGTCGTCTCCGGCGGCCGTGGCACGGGCGGCGACTTCTCGGCCGTCGAGGGCCTGGCCGACGCGCTCGGTGCCGCTGTCGGCGCCTCGCGCGCCGCCGTCGACTCGGGCTGGATGCCGCACAGCTTCCAGGTCGGCCAGACCGGCAAGGTCGTCTCGCCGCAGCTCTACGTCGCCAACGGCATCTCCGGTGCGATCCAGCACCGCGCCGGCATGCAGACCGCCAAGACCATCGTCGCGGTCAACAAGGACGAGGAGGCGCCGATCTTCGAGCTCGTCGACTTCGGCGTCGTCGGCGACCTGCAGACCGTGCTGCCCGCCGCCACCGAGCAGATCGAGAAGCGCAAGAACTGATCCGTTCCTCGAAGCCCCGTCGGTCCTCGGACCGGCGGGGCTTCGTCGTCCCCGCCGACCTACGCTTCTGCGCATGACGACGGTCCCCACCACCGAGCAGGACGTGCTGGCGCTGGCGCAGCGGGCGCGGGCGGCGAGCCTGGGCCTGGCGCTGGCCACGCGGGCGCAGAAGGACGCGGCGCTGCTGGCGATGGCCGAGGCGCTGCTGGCAGCGGAGGAGCGGGTGCTGGCCGCCAACGCCGATGACGTCACGCGGGCCGAGGCGGGCGGGACGCCCGAGGGGATCGTCGACCGGCTGCGACTGACCCCGGCCCGGCTCGAGGGCATGGCCCAGGGGCTGCGCGACGTGGCGGCGCTGCCCGACCCCGTGGGCGAGGTCGTGCGGGGCTCGACGCTGGCCAACGGCTTGGAGCTGCGCCAGGTGCGGGTGCCGTTCGGGGTGGTCGGGATGATTTACGAGGCCCGGCCCAACGTGACCGCGGACGCTGCGGGGATCTGCCTGAAGTCCGGCAACGCCGTGCTGCTGCGGGGCTCGTCCAGCGCGGCGGCCAGCAACGCCGCCATCGTCGAGGTGCTGCGGGGTGCAGCCGAGGACGCCGGCCTGGAGGCCGACGTGGTGCAGCTGGTGCCGGCGGACTCCCACGACACCGTCAAGGCGCTGATGCGTGCCCGCGGGGCGGTCGACGTGCTCATCCCGCGCGGCGGCGCCGGTCTGATCCGTGCGGTCGTCGAGGAGTCGACGGTGCCGGTGATCGAGACCGGCGTCGGCAACTGCCACGTCTACGTCGACGCCGCGGCCGACCTCGACAAGGCGCTCGCCATCGTGGTCAACGCCAAGACCCACCGCCCCAGCGTGTGCAACGCCGCCGAGTCGCTGCTGGTGCACGCCGACGTCGCCGAGCAGTTCCTGCCGCGGGCGGTCGAGGCGCTGCAGCGCGAGGGCGTCACGATCCACGGCGACGCGTCGTTCGCGGCGTACGACGGGGTGGTGGCCGCGACCGAGGAGGACTGGGACACCGAGTACCTCTCCCTCGACCTCGCCGCGCGCGTCGTGCCCTCGCTGGACGAGGCCCTGGCGCACGTGCGCCGCCACTCCAGCCAGCACAGCGAGGCGATCGTGACCGAGGACCAGGCAGCCGCACGCCGCTGGGTCGCGGCCGTCGACGCCGCCGCGGTCCTGGTCAACGCCAGCACCCGGTTCACCGACGGCGGGGAGTTCGGCTTCGGCGCCGAGATCGGGATCAGCACCCAGAAGCTGCACGCCCGCGGGCCGATGGGGCTGCCCGAGATGACCTCGACCAAGTACGTCGTCACCGGGGACGGCCACGTGCGCTGAGCGGGCCGCGGACCACTGACCGGTCCCGTGCGGCAGCCCGCTAGGATCGGGGCATGCACGCGCTCACGATCCTGGCCACGGAGGCCGAGGAGCACTCCCTCAACATGACCCTCTCGTGGGGCATCGGCTTCCTGACGCTGGGCATCCTCATGGGCCTGCTCTTCGCGCTCCTCGCCTTCGGCGGCGGCCGCGAGCACAGCTGAGCCCCCGCCGGCCACCGACCTGGCCGGTCACGCGGGGAGCACGCAGCCGCCCCGACGTCGTGTCGGCGTCATGGGGGGCACCTTCGACCCCGTGCACCACGGCCACCTCGTGGCGGCCTCGGAGGTCCAGCACCAGCTCGACCTCGACGAGGTCGTCTTCGTGCCGACCGGCGAGCCCTGGCAGAAGGCCGGGCGCGACGTCGCGCCCGCGGAGCACCGCTACCTGATGACGGTCGTCGCGACCGCCTCGAACCCGCGCTTCACCGTGAGCCGGGTCGACATCGACCGACCCGGGCAGACCTATACCGTCGACACTCTGCGCGACCTGGCGCGGCAGCTGCCCGACGCCGAGCTGTTCTTCATCACCGGCGCCGACGCGCTGGCCGACATCTTCACCTGGCGCGACCACGAGGAGCTCTTCGAGCTCGCGCGGTTCGTCGGCGTCACCCGGCCCGGCTACGAGATGGACCCGGCCGTGCTGGCCGCCATCCCGGCCGACCGCGTGACGATGCTGGAGATCCCCGCCCTGGCGATCTCCTCCTCCGACGTGCGCGAGCGCCGACGGCGCGGGGAACCCGTGTGGTACCTCGTCCCCGACGGTGTGGTGCAGTACCTCGTCAAGCACGACCTCTACCCGTCCGGGCCGGAGGGGGCGCCCGCCCCCGCGACCGAGCACCGGACAGAGCCCCACCCAGACCTCCCGGGAGCACCATGACCGCCACCGACCACGCCGTCGAGCTCGTCGTCGCCGGCGCCCGCGCCGCGAGCGACAAGAAGGGCGAGCAGATCATCGCCTTCGACGTCTCCGAGCAGCTGGCCATCACCGACGCCTTCCTGCTCGTCTCGGCCTCGAACGAGCGCCAGGTGGGCGCCATCGTGGACGCCGTCGAGGACGCCCTGCGCGAGGTCGGCGTCAAGCCGATCCGTCGCGAGGGCCAGCGCGACGGGCGCTGGGTGCTGCTCGACTACGGCGAGATCGTCGTGCACGTCCAGCACGAGGAGGAGCGGCAGTTCTACGCCCTGGAGCGGCTGTGGCGCGACTGCCCGGCCATCGCCCTGCCCGAGGACGTCACCCGCTCGTGAGCGACGCGCTCGACATGCGGGACGGGCGCGGGCACGGCCGGCGGCTCGTGCTGCTCCGGCACGGCCGCACCGCCCACAACCACGCCCGCCGCATCCAGGGCCAGCTCGACGTCGACCTCGACGACGTCGGCCTCGCACAGGCGGCCGCGGTCGCCCCGGCGATGGCTGCCCTGGCACCCGACGTCGTGTGGTGCAGCGACCTCGCCCGCACCCGCCGCACCGCGGAGCCGGTCCTGGCCGCGTGCGGGCTGCAGGCGTCGTACGACGAGCGGTTGCGGGAGTTCCACCTCGGCGAGCGCCAGGGGCTCTCCCACGACGAGTACCGCGCGCTGGCGCCCGAGGAGTTCGCGCGCTTCCACCAGGGCGACTTCGACGTCGTCCCCGGGGCCGAGACCACCGAGCAGGTCCGGCACCGGATGGTGGAGGCGCTCCGCACGCTGCTCGACACCGTGGAGCCGGGGCGCACCGCGCTGGCCGTCTCCCACGGCGCGGCCATCCGGGTCGCCACCGTCGCCCTGCTCGGCTGGCCCACCGAGGCCATCCACGCCCTGCGCGGGGTCGACAACTGCGGCTGGGTCGAGCTCCTCGAGCAGCCGGAGGCGGGACGGCTGCGGCTGCTGGCCTACAACCGCACCGCGGGGGACCCCGATTTCGCGTAGTCGACACCCGTCGGCTACTGTTCCGTCGTCGCTGGAACGGTCTGCAGGCCGGTTCCGGCACACCACCTGGGGGTGTGGCGCAGCTGGTAGCGCATCTGCATGGCATGCAGAGGGTCAGGGGTTCGAGTCCCCTCACCTCCACAGGAAGACAGAGAAGGCGGCCCGGCGGGCCGCCTCTCTGCGTCTCTGGCCTCCATGGCTCGGGCTACAGCACCGCGCCCGGGTTGAGGATGCCGCGCGGGTCCAGGGCGGCCTTGACCGCGCGGGAGGCCGCCAGCGTGCCCGGGTCGAGCTCGCGGGCCAGCCAGGAGCGCTTGAGCCGGCCCACGCCGTGCTCGCCGGTGATGGTGCCGCCCAGGTCCAGGGCGGCCGCGGTGATGGCGTCGAAGGCGCGCTGCGCGGCGGCGACCGAGGCCGGGTCGCTGCGGTCGTGGACGATCGTGGGATGCATGTTGCCGTCGCCGGCGTGCCCGAAGACACCGATGACCAGGCCCTCGGCCGCAGCGATCTCCTCGACCCGCCGCAGCAGCGCCACGGTGCGGCCGCGGGGGACGCAGACGTCGTCGAGGATCCAGTCCCCGAGCCGCTCCAGCGCCGGGAGCGCCTGACGACGGGCCTCCATCAGGGCCTCGCCCTCGGCGGGGTCCTCGGCCACGGCGAGGTCGTCTGCTCCCGTGCACAGCGCCGCGGCGCGGGCGAGCACGTCCGCGGCCGCGGGGGAGTCGGACTGCACGAGCAGCATCGCTGCCGGCGTACGCCGGTCCGGTCCTGCCCCGCTGGCGAGCCCCATGCCGGTGAGGTCGTCGACGGCCGCCAGGGTGGTGCGGTCCATGACCTCGAGGGCAGAGAGGTCCAGGCCGGCGCCGACCAGGGCGCCGACCGCCTCCCCGGCGGCGGTGAGGGTCCCGAAGGTGGCGACCAGCGTCAGGGCCGGCGGGGGAGCCGGCACCAGCCGCAGCGTCACCTCGGTGACCACCCCAAGGGTGCCCTCGGAGCCGACGAGCAGCGAGGTGAGGTCGTAGCCCGCGACGCCCTTGACGGTGCGGCGCCCGGTGCGGGAGACGGTGCCGTCGGCCCACACGACTTCCAGGCCGAGCACGAAGTCGCCGGTGACGCCGTACTTCACGCAGCACATGCCGCCCGCGTTGGTCGCGACGTTGCCGCCGATCGTGGAGTAGGCGACCGAGCCGGGGTCGGGCGGGTAGGCGAGTCCCGCCTGGGCGGCGGCCGCGCGCAGCTCGGCGGTCACGACGCCCGGCTGCACCACCGCGAGCCGCTCGACGGGGTCGAGCTCGAGGATCCGGGTCATCCGCGCGGTGGAGAGGACCACCGAGCCCGGGGGAGCGGTGGCCGCCCCCGCGAGTCCGGAGCCGGCACCGCGGACCACCACGGGCACGCGGTGCTCGTGGGCGATCGCCAGCGCCGCTGCGACGTCGGCCGTGGTGCGGGGTCGGACCAGTGCCACCGGCCCGGTGCTCGGCTGCGCACCACTCCCGGCGCCGGCCCAGCCCTGGTCCACCGCGACCGGGGCGAGCAGGTCGGGGTCGGTGGTCACCAGGTCGGGCCCGAGCGCCTCGAACGGGCTCCCGGTCAGGAGACGGCCATCTCGCCGAGCTCGGACCAGTCCGTGCCGGGGACCTTCGCGTTGACGATGCGCGGGGTCTCCAGGAGGTACGCCGGCAGCTCGGCCGTGGCCTTCTTGAAGTGCTCGGATCGCACGTGGGCGACCGCGGCGTCGTCGTCGGCGAAGGCCTCGGTGAGGAAGTACTCGTGCGGGTCGTCGAGCGCCCGCGCCCAGTCGAACCACAGGCAGCCCGGCTCGGCCCGGCACGCCTCGGTGAACTCGCGCGAGATCTCGGGCCACGCCTCGGCGTGCTCGGGCTTGACGCGGAAGCGGGCGGTGATGAAGATCAAGGACTCTCTCCTCCGACGTAGGGACGGTCGGGTCGAGCCTACGTCGGGCTGCCGCCGGTGCCAGCACCCCGTGGGCGCCGTGCCCGGTCGGCCCGAGGTCGCGCACCGTACTGTCAGGCCTCGCGCAGCTCGGTCAGCGCCTCCTGGAGGTAGTCCGCGCGCACCACCGGACGGACGTCACCGGTGCGCCCGACCCACCCGAGCCCCGGCTCGTAGCGGCGTACGACGCGGGCCGGGGCACCCGCGACGACCGCGTGGTCCGGGACCTCCCCGCGCACCACGGAACCGGCGGCCACCACGACGTTGCGACCCAGCCGGGTGCCCTGGAGCAGGATCGCGCCGTGCCCGATCCAGGACCCGGGACCGATGACGACCGGGTCGTGGCTGCCGAACTGCTCGCCGACCGGGACGTCGGGGTCCTGGTAGCCGTGCCCGGCGTCGGAGACGAAGACGTCCTGCCCGAACCACACGCCGTCGCCCACCACGATCGACTCGTGGGCGGTGAGGGTGCAGCGGGCGCCGATGATGCAGCGGTCACCGATGACGAGGCCGCGCTCGGGCATCCCGGGGTCGTCGGGGCCGTAGCCCACCGACAGGGTGACCTGCCGCCCGACGAGGGTGTCGCGGCCGAGGTGGATGGCGCGCGGGTTCATGATCGTGGCGGTCGGGAAGCCGATCGCCGAGCCCTCGCCGAAGGAGCCGAAGCGGGCGGCCGCGCGCGTGCCCGGCACGATCTCGCCCACGCGGTCCAACCAGGCCCAGCCGGCCTGCACCAGCGGGCTCAGGACCCGCCTGCCCAGTGACGTCACGCCGGGAGACTAGTGGTCGCGGCCGGGGTGCTGCTCAGGACCCGAACCGCATCGAGAAGTCCTGGGCCAGCAGGCTGACCCCGGGGCGACCGGCGCGCAGCCAGGCCAGCGGCCCGGTGTCGGCGACGTCCCAGCGGGCGGTCGCGAGCCGGACGGTGCCGCTGGCCCGGATCGGGCTGGCCTTCGTGGCCCCGTCGAGGGTCTGCACGACCGACCCGCGCAGGGGCAGCGGCAGCCGCAGGTCCGGGCCCCGACGCGAGGAGAACGACGCCTCGGCGATCGGGCCGTCCGAGGTCTCGGCGTACCGCTCGCCGAAGGTCGCGAGGTCCTTGGGGATGCCCCAGTGCCCGCGGCCGCCGGCGACCGAGGTGGGGCTGTCCACCCAGATGTCGGTGATCGAGAGCGCGACGCCGCGGCCGTGCCGCACGAGCACCGCGGCGAGCAGCTCGTCGTAGGCCATGAGCCCGCGCTCGTCGTACCGGACGAAGGCGGTGGTGACCAGGGCGGTGCCCCGCCACACGGCCGGACGTACGCCGCTGGGCAGCGGCGGCAGCGCGACGACCGGCACCCGCCAGGTCGTGATCGCGCCCGTGCCGGTCAGGTCCCACGGCTCCGGCGGGTAGTCCACGGCCGACTCCTGCCGACCCGTCACCTGCTCGCTCACGAGACCTCCTCCAGCTCCGACCAGTCGACCTCCGCCAACCGGTCCTTGTACTCCTGCACCAGCCCGGGCCAGTTCGTCGTGATCCGGCGACCGTCGGTGTACCAGCTGTCGCAGCCCGCCCACGCGGACGTGGCCAGGCGGCCCTGGACCTCGCGGTCGAAGCCGTCCCACACCGCCGCGCGCGGGGCGACCGCGCGGTGGCGGCCCTCGCGGATGGCGGCGGCGACCTGCGCGACGTAGTCGGCCTGCGCCTCGAGCATGCCGATGATCGAGCTGCCGCCGAGGTTGGTGTTGGGCCCGTAGATCGTGAAGAAGTTGGGGAAGCCCGGGACGGTGAGGCCCAGGTGGGCGCGGGCGCCGTCGGCCCACACCTCGTCGAGCCTGCGACCGTCGGGCGCGCTGACCTCCATGCCACGCAGGAAGTCGGTGGCCGCGAAACCGGTGCCCCACACGATCACGTCGACCTCGTGCAGGCGACCGGTCGCGTCGACCACGCCGGTCGGCTCGACCGAGGTCACCGGCTCGGTGACGACCTCCACGTGGGGCCGGGCCAGCGCGGGGTAGAACTCGTTGGAGAACAGCACCCGCTTGCAGCCGATGTCGTAGTCGGGCACGAGCTTGCGGCGCAGCTCGGCGTCCGGGACCTGGCGGCGCAGGTGCGCGCGCCAGACCGTCTTGAGCGCGGCGAGGAACGGTCGGCTGACCGGCGAGCTGCCCACCAGGGCGCCGTTGAGCCGCTCGGAGAGCCAGTAGACGACGTTGCGCTCGGCGGCGAGCACGGCGGGCTGCTTCTCGAAGAGCCGGTGGTGCCACGAGGCGTAGGCCTGGTCGGGCTTCGGCACGACGTAGGGCGCCGAGCGCTGGAAGACCGTCATCGAGCCGACCCGGTCGACGATGCCCGGGACGAGCTGGACCGCGCTCGCACCGGTGCCCACGACGGCGACCCGCTTGCCGGTCAGGTCGACGTCGTGGCGCCACTGCGCGGAGTGGAAGGCCGGGCCCTCGAAGGTGGTCAGGCCGGGGAGCCGCGGGACGACCGGTTCCGAGAGCTGGCCGGTGGCCAGGACGAGCACGTCGGCGTCGTACGTCGTGCCGGCGGAGCCGCCCGGGCCTGCGGTGCGCACGCGCCAGGCGCCGTCGACGTGCTCGGCGCCGAGCACGGTGGTGCCGGTGCGGACGAGGGGCAGCAGGCCCTCCTCCCGCGCGGTGCGCTGGATGTAGTCGAGGATCTCCGGCTGCTCGGAGTAGCGCCGGCCCCAGCGCGGGTTGGGAGCCCAGCTCCAGGAGTAGAGCGGGGACGGCACGTCGCAGGCGGCCTTGGGGTAGGTGTTGTCGCGCCACACGCCACCGACGGAGTCACCGCGCTCGAGGACGGTCACGTCGGTGACGCCGCGGCGCAGCAGGGCGCGTGCGGCGCCGAGGCCGCCGAAGCCGGCTCCGACGATCACCACGCGCGGGCTGGTGCGCGGGGCAGGGGTCTGGGCGGGAGTGCTGGTCACGGCTCCGAGGCTAGGAGCGGACCCGGCGCCAGGGGAGACTTCGACGGGAATCTGGTTGATCATTCCGGACATGTCCCGCACGCTGCCGCCGCCCGGCGCCACGGCCTGGGACTTCCCGCGCTCGGCCGCGGGCGTGCGGCACCTCGTCGGGTACGCCGAGCGCGCGGGCCTGCCGGTGGCGCCGCTGCTCGTGGGCTCGGGCCTGCGCGCCGAGGACCTCGACCGGGTCCAGGTCGTCACCGCCGCGCAGGAGCTGCGGGTGGTCCGGGCGCTGGCCCGGCTGCTGCCCGACAGCGGTGCCGACGTGGGGCGCCGCTACACCGCGGCCTCCTTCGGCGTCATGGGCTGGGCGATGCGCGCCTCGGCCACGCTGGGGGAGGCGGTCGGCATCGCGCTGAGCTTCATCGACCTCAGCTTCGCCTTCGTCATCCCGCAGGCGCGGCTGGAGGGGGAGCCGGGGGAGGAGCGCGTGGTCGCCGAGCTCGACGCGACCGCCCTGCCCCGCGACGTACGACGCTGGCTGCTCGAGCGCGACGCGACGGCCGTGGCCACGGTGCTGACCTCGCTCGTGCCCGGCGGGGTCGGGCTGGTGCAGGTGGTCGAAGGCGACCGGGCGACCCTGACCTTCCCCGCCCGTGAGCTGGACCGGCCGCTCGTGCGCGAGCGGGGCGCCGACCACGCGGCGGCCGAGGCCGCCTGCCAGGCGCTGGCCCTCCCGCGACGCGAGCGCACCGGTGTCGTGGCCGACGTGCGGGTGCTGGTGGCCCAGCGGCTGCGCGACGGGGCGCCGATGGCCGAGGTGGCCGCAGCCCTCGGTGTCACCGAGCGCACCCTGCGCCGGCGGCTCGCGGCCGAGGGCACGGGCTACCGCGCGCTCGTGGAGGAGGTGCGCTCCGGCCTGGCCGCCGAGCTGTTGGCCGTGGGGCTCCCGGTGGCCGACGTGGCGGCCCGGCTGGGCTACGCCGAGACCGCACCGCTGACCCGGGCGCACCGGCGCTGGACCGGTCGCCCGCCGAGCGCGGCCCGCTGAGGGACGCGGCCGGGCGGCGCGCGGTCCAGACCACCGGTCGTTCACCGAACCGTCGTCCCGGGGACAGGTCGAGGCCGCCGAACCGCACCTGCGGGCTTCCTAGGTTTCGTCGCGGCCGGCACCCCGGCTCCCGACCACGCCCATCCCCTGAAAGGGAGAGTCCCCCATGACTCCTGCGCCCGAGGGCCGCACCCTGCTCTCCATCACCCCGCTCGCCGACGAGCAGGGGAACCGGCACGGCTCGCGCAGCCGGATGACCTGCTTCTTCCGCTGCGGCAACGCCTGCGACCACCCCGAGCCCAACACCTCGGGCAACGGCCACGTGCGCGACGAGATCGCCAAGGCCGTGGCGCGGCGCTCGGTGCTCAAGGGCGCGGCCGCCGGCTCGGGCACCCTGGTCCCCGGCGGCCTGGCCTCCGCCGCCGTCGCGGCGCCTGCCGCCGCGGCCCCCGGCAGCGGTGCCGCCGCCCGTGCGGGCGCGCCGACCGCCGACCTGGCCCGCGCGGCCTTCACCGCCGTGCGCCCCAACAAGCGCGACGCCGTGGTCACCGCCCCCGGCTTCGACCACGAGGTCGTCATCCGATGGGGCGACAAGGTCGTCGCCGGCGCTCCCGACTTCGACGTGCGCAACCAGTCCGGCGAGGCCGCCCGCATGCAGTTCGGCTACAACTGCGACTACGTGGGCGTGCACCCGTTGACGACCAGCAGGAACGACAAGAAGGACCGGGCGCTGCTCGTGGTCAACCACGAGTACACCGACGAGAACCTGATGTTCCCCGCCGACACCTACTCCGCCGAGGAGGTCGCCGAGATCGGCCTGGCCAACCACGGCATGTCGATCGTGGAGCTGCGCCGCGGCCTGGTCCCCGGCTCGTGGTACCCGGTCACCGACCTCGAGAAGGCCCGCTACAACCGGCGCATCCACCACCGCACCGAGTTCGTCGTCACCGGCCCGGCCGCCGGCGACGACCGGCTCAAGACCGCCGACGACCCGACCGGCACCCGGGTGCTGGGCACCTTCAACAACTGCGCCGGCGGCATGACCCCGTGGGGCACCTCGCTCTCGGGCGAGGAGAACTTCAACCAGTACTTCCAGGCCAGCGGCGAGCTGGATCCCCGCTACACCGACGAGTACGCCCGCTACGGCATCAACGCCACGGGCTCGGGCCGCAACTGGTCGCTCGTCGAGCCGCAGTGGGACCTCACCACCGAGCCGCACGAGCCGCACCGCCACGGCTGGATCGTCGAGGTCGACCCCTACGAGCCCGACGAGGCGCCGGTCAAGCACACCATGCTCGGACGCTTCAAGCACGAGGGCGCCAACGTCATCGTGTCGAAGGGCTACGCCGTGGCCTACATGGGCGACGACGAGCGCGGGGACTACCTCTACAAGTTCGTCTCCAAGCGCAAGGTCGCCCAGGGCACCTCGCGCAAGGCCCGCCAGGCCAACAAGCGCCTGCTGACCGAGGGCACCCTGTACGTCGCGAAGCTGGTCGGCGACGGCACCGAGGACGGCACCTTCGACGGCACCGGCGAGTGGATCCCGCTGTGCAGCGACACCGAGTCCTTCGTGCCGGGCATGTCGGTCGCCGACGTGCTGATCTTCACCCGGCTCGCGGCCGACGCGGTGTCGGCCACGGCGATGGACCGTCCCGAGGACGTCGAGCCCAACCTGGCCACCGGCAAGGTCTACGCCGCGCTGACCAACAACTCCCAGCGCGGCACCCGGTTCGCCGCCGACGAGGCCAACCCCGTCACCAGCTCCCAGGTCCGCCCGGCGCTGGGCGCCCCGCCGACCCCGGCCTCGGGCAACCGCAACGGCTACGTGCTGGAGATGACCCAGCCCGGCAACGACCACACCGCCGACACCTTCACCTGGGACCTGATGCTGGTCTGCGGGGACCCCGAGGCCCCCGAGACCTACTTCGCGGGCTTCGACAAGGCGCAGGTGAGCCCGATCAGCTGCCCGGACAACGTCGCCTTCGACTCCGAGGGCAACCTGTGGATCTCCACCGACGGCAACGTCCTGGGGTCCAACGACGGCATCTTCCGGGTGCCGACCGAGGGTCCCGAGCGCGGCAACGTCCAGCAGTTCGTCACGATGCCGCGCGGCGCGGAGGCCTGCGGGCCGCTCATCACCGACGCCAACCGGTCGCTCTTCTTCGCCGTCCAGCACCCGGGCGAGGTCGACGGGGCGACCTTCGAGAACCAGGCCTCGACGTGGCCGCACACCGACGACTTCCCGCGCCCGTCGGTGGTCGTCGCGTTCCGGCGCCGCTGACGCCGCAGGCGAGCGCCGCGTCGTACAACGACCGCGCCCCCGGGACCGAGCAGGTCCCGGGGGCGCGGTGCGTGTGCCGTGCGCGTGCCGGCGTACGCGACCGGGTGGTCAGGTGATCGTCATGCCGCCGTCGACGGCGAGGGTCTGCCCCGTGACGTACCCGCCCGCCGGGCTGGCGAGGAAGACCACGGCGGCGGCCAGCTCGCGCGGGTCGCCCTTGCGGCCGGCGGGGATGCGCCCCTGCTGGGACTCCAGGTAGCCGGGCGGGTACTGCTCGGTCATCTCGGAGGCGAAGAAGCCCGGGGCGATGGAGTTGACCCGGATGCCCTTGCGCCCGGTCCACTGCTGCGCCAGGTCGCGGGTCAGCCCGTTGAGGCCGGCCTTGGAGGCGGCGTACGCCGCCTGGGGGAGGCCCGCGGTGGTGATGCCGAGGACCGAGGAGATGTTGATGATGCTCGAGCCCTCACCCATGACGCGGCCGCAGGCCTGGGCCATCCAGTAACAGCCGTTGAGGTTGACGTCGATGACGTTCGTGAACTGCTCGACGCTCTCGCGGGTGGCTGGGACGGCGGTGCCGATGCCGGCGTTGTTGACCAGCACGTCGACGTGGCCGAACTCCTCCATCGCCAGCGCCACGATGTTCGTGCAGTCCTCCGGCCTCGCCACGTCGGTCGCCACGCACAGGGCCTTGCGGCCGGCGGCCTCGACCAGCTTCGCGGTGTCGGCGAGCCGGTCGACCCGGCGGGCGCCGAGCACGACGTCGGCGCCGGCCTCGGCCAGGCCCTGGGCGAAGGCGACGCCCAGGCCGCTGGAGGCGCCGGTGACGATCGCGACCTTCCCGTCGAGGCGGAACATGTCGGGCACGGTGCTCGGAGTGCTCATGCGGGCATCGTAGGGGAGCGGTGGTCCCGGACCGATCACTCGCTCGGTCCCGTGTCGCGGCCCGTACGCTCGGGGGCATGGCACCCGCCTCCTCCACCCGCATCGGTAGCCGACCGCGCACGTGGCCGACGGCCGCGGCGCTGACTCTGGGGTTCACCGCACTCCTGTGGGTCCTCGAGGCCTGGGACCAGTGGACACCCGCGGTGCTCGACGACGACGGCATCCGCCCGCGCAGCTCCGAGGGGCTCCTCGGCGTGCTCCTCGCGCCGCTGCTGCACGGCGGCTGGGGGCACCTGGAGGCCAACACCCCGCTCGTGCTGCTGCTGATGTTCCTGACCCTGCTGGGCAACATCGGCCGCGGGCTCGCCGTGACGGCCGTCATCTGGCTCGTGGCCGGCATCGGGACCTGGCTGGTCGCGCCCTCGGACACCGTGCACGTCGGGGCGTCGGGGCTGGTCTTCGGCTGGCTGGTCTTCCTGGTGCTGCGCGGCTGGTTCGCCCAGAGCCTGGGCCAGGTGCTGCTGGGGGCCCTGCTCTTCCTCGCCTACGGCGGCATCCTGTGGGGCATGCTGCCCGGACAGCCCGGGATCTCCTGGCAGGGGCACCTCTTCGGGGCGGTCGGCGGGCTCGTCGCGGCGCGGCGGTTCGCGAGCCGGGACGAGACCCGCGAGGCTGCCCCGACGCCGTACCGTCGGCGCGCGTGAGCCAGGACCCCGCCGCCCAGGACCCCGCGACCCAGGTCCCCGCGACCAGCGACCTCCGGATCGAGCGCACCCCCGGCGTCGTGACCGTGACCTTCGACCGGCCGCACCGGCACAACGCCTTCACCCGCGAGATGTACGCCGCGATGCGCGCGCTCTGCGCGGAGCTGGTCCAGGACGCCGACACCCGGGTGCTCGTGCTGCGCGGGGCCGGTGGCCGGGCCTTCGCCGCCGGCAACGAGATCTCCGACTTCCTGGAGCAGGAGCCGGTGGCCTACGAGGACTGGATCCGCGAGCTGCTCGAGGCGCTCTTCGCCCTGCCGCAGGTGACCGTCGCGGTGGTCGACGGGGTCTGCGTCGGCGGGGGACTGGCCGTGGCCACCCACTGCGACCTGCGCCTGGCCACGGCCGGCTCCCGGTTCGGCTACCCGATCGCCCGCACCCTCGGCAACGCGCTGGCCGGCTCGATCGTCTACCGCTGTGCGAGCGTCTTCGGGGAGTCGCTGACCCGGGAGATGCTGCTCGCCTCCCGGCTGGTCGACGCCCCGCGCGCCCACGCCGTCGGTGCGGTGATGGCGGTGGCCCCGGACGCCGAGGAGCTCGACGCCGAGCTCGCCCGGCTGCTCGAGGGCCTGGCCGCCGCCAGCCCGGTCACCATCCGCGCGACCAAGGGCCAGCTGCTCGACCGCGCCCGCCGGCTGGAGGCCTCGCCCGAGGGCGACGCCGAGATGCTCCGCGAGGTCTACACCGGACCCGACTTCGCCGAGGGTGTCCGCGCGTTCCTGGCCAAGGAGAAGCCCGCCTTCCGCGGCTGAGCGGGCCGGCCGAGCGGCCATTTCATCGGCCGGCCGATGAACCTGACGGCGGGACGCTGCAGCTTCATCGGCCCGGCGTGCGTTCCAGCGGCCGGCCGATGAAGCAGCCGCTGTTGGAATGCTCCGCCGTCCTGAGCTGTTGCACCCCGTCGTGACCTCGGCCGCGAATCCTCCTGCGAGCCCGCACGCGTCATCCGACGACTCCCGCCGGGTGAGCACCGTCCTCGGTCTCCTCTTCGGCCTGTCCGCCTCCGGCTCGGCCTCCGCGGCGATCGTGCTGTCCGACGTGGCGGCTGAGTTCGACGTCTCGGTCGGCCAGGCCGCGTGGGTGATCAGCCTCTACGCGCTGCTGCTGGCCGTCACCACCGCCGTGCACGGACGGATCTCCGACCTGGTCGGGGTGCGCACCCCGCTGCTGGTCGGCGTCGCGATGATGGCCGGCGGCGCCGTCGCGGCGGCCCTCGCGCCGACGTACCCCCTCCTCCTGCTCGCCCGCCTGCTCCAAGGAGCCGGTGCAGCCGCGGTGCCCGTGCTCGGCGTCGCCGCCCTCAGCGCGCGGTACGACGGCGCCGTCCGCGACCTCGCGCTGGGTCGGCTCGCGGGCTGGTCGGCGGTGGTCGCCAGCCTGGGTCCGCTAATGGGCGGGGCGATCGAGGCCGCCTTCGGCTGGCGGGCCGTCCTCGCGCTGCCGGCGCTCGGTCTGCTGGTGCTGCCACTGCTCTGGCACGCGCTGGGCGCCACCGGCAGCGGCGCCGACCTCGACGTCCCGGGCGCCGTGCTGGTCGGGCTCACCGCCGCGGGGCTGGTGCTCCTCGTGCAGTCGCCCTCGACCGGTGTCGTCGTCGCCCTGGTGGGCGCGGTGCTGCTCGTGCTGGGTGCCCCCGTCACGGCCCGGCGGGTGCGCCGTCGACCCGAGGGGTTCCTCCCGCTCGTGGTCGTCTCCGACCCCGCGGTCGTGCGTAGCGCGACCGCGGCCGCGGCGGTCCCGGCCGCGTGGTTCGGCCTGCTCATCGCCGTCCCGGCGGTGCTGGTGGCCGACGGCTGGGAGCCGTGGCAGGTCGGGATGCTGCTGGTGCCCAGCGCGCTGGTCGCGCTGGTGGTGCCGCGGGTCACCGGCCCGCTCCTGAGCCGGATCGGCCCCTCGCGCTCGCTGGCGATCAGTGCCGGCAGCGCCTCGTTCGCGCTCGCCGTCTCCGCGATCGGCGTCGGCACCTCCCAGGTCGCGGTCATCGCCGCCGCTGTCGTCGTGGTCACCTTCGCCTTCCTGCTCGGCCAGCCGGCCCTGTCGGCTGCCGTCGGCCAGGCCGTCCCCGCGGAGGTCCGCGGGGTGGCGCTCGGCGTCGCGACGCTGGTGTTCCTCACCGGCGGCTCGGTCGGCTCCGCCGTGGTCGGCGGTCTCGGCGACACCGTGGGGATGGGTACGGCCCTGGTCGTCCTCGCCGCCCTCCCGCTGCTCGCCCTGCTCGTCCTCGCCCCGCTCCTGCGCCGCCCCGTCCTCGAGGCGGACCCCGCCCCCGTCGACTGACCCGGGAACGCCGAGCGGGCAGGACGTCCCAAAAGTCCTGCCCGCTCGGCCGACCACCGGTCCACCCCGGTCGACTGTGGCAGCATCCGGCCATGCAGCTGGGCATGACGCTCCCCGTGATGGAGCCGGACCTGTGGGACGCACCCGACACCCTCGAGCGCTGGGCGCGGGCGATCGACGAGGGGCCGTTCTCCAGCCTCTGCTTCGGGGAGCGGATGGCCTTCGCCAACCCGCACTCGCTCACGCTGCTCGGCGCCGTCGCGGCGTGGACCTCGCGGGTGCCGATCGTCACCACGGTCCTGGTGCCGCAGCTGCACGACCCGGTCACCCTCGCCAAGGCGCTCGCGACCGCCGACCGGCTCAGCGGCGGTCGGCTGACCATCGGCGTCGGGGTCGGTGGGCGCGAGGAGGACTACCGCGCGGCCGGCGCCGACCCGGCCACCCAGACCATGCAGCAGATGGCCGACCGGGTCGCGGTGATGCGTCGGGTCTGGGCGGGGGAGGACGTCACGGGCGCGACGCTGCCGGTCGGTCCGCCCCCGCTGCAGGCGGGTGGTCCGCCGGTGCACGTCGGCACCATGGGGCCGCGCACCGTCCGGCACGCCGCCGCCTGGGCGCAGGGCCTGGCCGGGGTCACGCTCGACCTCGACCCGACCGGGGTCGCGGCCCTCTTCGACACCGCCCGCACCGCCTGGGCCGAGGCAGGCAGGCCCGCACCGCACCTGGCCACGTCGTTCTGGTTCGCCCTCGACGACGGCGATGGGTCGGCGCGGGCCCAGGTCCACCGTCACCTGCGCCACTACATGAACTGGATCCCCGCCGACCTCGTCGACGCCATGGCCCCGACGACCGGGTACGCCGGCACGCTGACCGGGCTGCGCGAGGTGCTGCTGCGGATGGCCGACGCCGGCGCCGACGAGGTCCAGCTGATCCCCACCGGCTCCGACGTGCGCCAGGTCGAGGAGGTGGCCGCGCTGGTCGGCTCGCTGTGACGGGCGCGCCGGGGGCGAGTAGCATCGCCCCCGTGCGCCAGGACCTGCTCCTTACCTAGCCGCGACGGCCAGCACCACGCCGCCGCGGCTGCCCCTCGTGCCCGAGGGGTTTTTTTGTGCCCCGAGCCAGACCCCGAGCCAGGTCCACCGAAGACGTGAGAGAGACGAAGCGATGAGCGAGCAGCAGCAGGAGCAGGACCCGACGACGTACGACGTCACGGCCGTCGAGGAGAAGTGGCGCCCGGTCTGGGACCGGCTGCAGCCCTTCAAGGCCGACGACGACTCCCCGCGGGAGAAGAAGTACGCGCTGACGATGTTCCCCTATCCCTCCGGCGACCTGCACATGGGTCACGCCGAGGTCTTCGCGCTGCACGACGTCATGGCGCGCTACTGGTGGCAGCGCGGCTTCGAGGTGCTCAACCCCATGGGGTTCGACTCCTTCGGCCTGCCCGCGGAGAACGCCGCGATCCGCAACGACGAGCACCCTGCGACCTACACCCGGGCCAACATCGCCAAGTCCATCGAGTCCTGCCAGAAGTACGCCGCCTCCTTCGACTGGACGCGCACCTTCAACACCAGCGACCCGGAGTACTACCGCTGGACCCAGTGGCTGTTCGCCAAGTTCTACGAGCGCGGCCTGGCGTACCGGAAGAACAGCCCCGTCAACTGGTGCCCGCAGGACCAGACGGTGCTGGCCAACGAGCAGGTCGTGCAGGGCACGTGCGAGCGGTGCGGGGCGGAGGTGACCAAGAAGGAGCTGACCCAGTGGTACTTCAAGATCACCGACTACGCCCAGGAGCTGCTGGACGGCCTGGACGAGCTGGAGAAGACCTGGCCCGACCGCGTCGTCACCGCGCAGCGCAACTGGATCGGCCGCTCCGAGGGCGCGCACGTCGACTTCGCGATCGCCGGGCGTGACGAGCCGGTCACCGTCTACACGACGCGTCCCGACACCATCTTCGGCACCACGTTCATGGTCGTGGCCGTCGACGCCGCGCTGGCCGAGGAGCTGGTGACCGACGCGCAGCGCCCGGCCTTCGAGGCCTACCGCGAGGAGGTCCGCAAGGCCAGCGAGATCGAGCGCCTGGCCACCGACCGGCCCAAGACCGGCGTCGACCTGGGCGTCACCGCCACCAACCCCGTCACCGGCGAGCAGATCCCCGTGTGGGCCACCGACTACGTCCTGGCCGACTACGGCACCGGTGCGGTGATGGGCGTGCCCGGCGGCGACCAGCGCGACTGGGAGTTCGCCACCGCGATGGGGCTGCCGATCGTGCGCACCACCCAGGTCCCCGACGGCTTCGAGGGCGAGGCGTACGCCGGCGAGGGCCCGGCCATCAACTCACCCGCCCCCGGCGTGACCTCGGCGCTGACCCTGAACGGGCTCTCGGTCGCCGACGCCAAGCGCGCGACCATCGACTTCCTGGAGGAGATGGAGGCCGGCCGGGGCGCGGTCAACTTCCGGCTGCGCGACTGGCTGCTGAGCCGCCAGCGCTACTGGGGCGCCCCGATCCCGGTCGTGCACTGCCCGGTGGACGGCGAGGTGCTGGTGCCCGAGGACCAGCTGCCGGTGCTGCTGCCCGAGCTGCGCGGCGCCGACCTGAAGCCGCAGGGCACCTCGCCGCTGGCCGCGGCCACCGACTGGGTCAACACCACCTGCCCCACGTGCGGCGGCCCGGCGACCCGCGACGGGGACACCATGGACACCTTCGTCGACTCCAGCTGGTACATGTTCCGCTACTGCTCCCCGCACGAGACCGATCGCGTCTTCGACAGCGCCAAGGTCAACGCGTGGATGCCGACCAACCTGTACGTCGGTGGCGTCGAGCACGCGGTCCTGCACCTGCTCTACGGCCGGTTCTTCACCAAGGTCCTCAACGACATGGGCCTGGTCGACTTCCGCGAGCCGTGGTCGGCGCAGCTCAACCAGGGCTTCGTCATCAACCAGGGCAAGAAGATGTCGAAGTCCCTGGGCAACGGCGTCAACCTGGGCGAGCAGCTGGACGCCTTCGGGGTCGACGCGGTGCGCCTGACGCTGGTCTTCGCCGGCCCGCCCGAGGACGACATCGACTGGGCCAACATGTCGCCCGAGGGGTCGCTGAAGTTCCTGCAGCGCGCCTGGCGGCTGTCGGGCGACGTCACCTCCGATCCCGGGGTCTCCTTCGACGACGGTGACCCCGCGCTGCGCCGGGTCACCGCCCGGACCGTGCACGACGCGGCCGAGCTGGTGGAGTCCTACCGCTTCAACGTGGTCGTCGCGCGGGTCATGGAGCTGGTCAACGCCACCCGCAAGGCCATCGACTCCGGGTGCGGCCCCGCCGACCCGGCGGTGCGCGAGGCCGTGGAGGCGGTCGCGGTGCTGCTGTCGCTGGTGGCGCCGTACGTCGCCGAGGAGATGTGGGAGCGGCTGGGCAACAACCCCGACCACGACCGCACGGTGGCCCGCGCCGGCTGGCCGGCCGTCGACCCCGCGCTGCTGGTCGAGGACACCGTCACCTGCGTCGTGCAGGTCAGGGGCAAGGTCAAGGCGCGGCTGGAGGTGGCGCCCGACGTCACCGAGGACGCCCTGCGCGAGGCCGCGCTGGCCGACCCCGACGTGCAGCGCGCCATCGGCGACGCCGCGGTCCGCACCGTGGTCGTGCGCGCGCCCAAGCTGGTCAACGTGGTGGTCTGAGGCCCGTGGCAGCACACCACCGGGTCGCCGTCGTCACCGACTCCACCGCCAGCCTCCCCGAGGAGGTGGCGGCCGAGCACGGGGTCGTCGTCGTGCCGCTGCAGGTCGTCATCGGCGCCGAGGTGCTCGACGAGGGCTCGGAGGGAGCGACCCCGACGCGCGTGGCCGAGGCGCTGATGGAGTGGACCCCGGTCTCGACCTCGCGACCCTCCCCGGCCGTGATGCTCGAGACCTACCGCGACGTCGCCGCCGACGGTGCCGAGGAGGTCGTCTCCATCCACCTGTCGTCGGAGATGAGCGGCACCTACGAGTCCGCCCAGCTCGCGGCCCTGGAGTCGCCCATCCCCGTGGTCACCGTCGACACCCGTCAGGTGGGGGTGGCGACCGGCTTCGCCGCGCTCGCCGCCGCCCGCGCTGTCGCCGAGGGGGCCACGGCGGCCGAGGCGGCCGAGGCGGCCCGGGCGTGCTCCGGCGAGGCGGCGTCGCTGTTCTACGTCGACACCCTGGAGTACCTCCGCCGCGGCGGCCGGATCGGCGCCACCGCGGCCCTGCTCGGCGGTGCGCTCGCGGTCAAGCCGCTGCTGAGGATCCAGGACGGCCGGGTCGCCCCGCTGGAGAAGGTCCGCACCTCCGGGCGCGCCCTGGCCCGGCTCGAGGAGCTGGCGGTCGAGGCGGCCGAGGCGCTGGACCCCGAGCAGGGCGTCGACGTCGCCGTCGCGCACCTGGCCAACCCCGAGCGCGCGGCCACCCTCGCCACCCACCTCACCGAGCGGCTGGCCGAGCGGCTCGACGGCCGCCCGGTCACGTGCGGGGAGCTCGGCGCCGTGCTCGGCGCCCACGTCGGCCCGGGCATGATCGCCGTCTGCGTCGCCCCCCGCCCCCGCTGACCGCCCGCCCCGGCTCCGGCGGTACGACGGCCCGCCGGCCGTCCACAGCGGCACCGCGCCGCGGGTCCGTCCCCAGGGGCGCGCGACCCCGCGGGCGAGGCGTCGCGCCGTTCCTAGCGTGGGCCCATGCGAAGCCGCCGCTCCGAGCCCGACCGCCGCGAGGTCGTCGCCCACCGGCTCTCCCTGCTCGCCCCGGTGCCCGGGAGCGGTGACGCTGCTCGCGGGGCCGGACCGCCCGGGACGCCCGCTCCGGAGGCGGAGCTGCCACCGTGGTGGGGGACCCACACGCGTGTGCGCGACGACGCCGCGGTCGCGACGGCGGTCGAGGACCCCGGCTCCGCACCTGCGCCGACGCCGCCCGTCGAGCCGGGCGGGGCGTGGCCCGAGCACGTGGTCCGCCCGGCGACCCGGGTGCCGCCGCCGACGCCGCCACCGACGGAGGACGCCCCGCCCGCGGTCCGGGTGCCCGTCCCGGGGCGGCACGCGTCGCGACGCGCACGTGCCCGCCCGGGGCTGCCCACCGGGCCGCTGCTGCTGGCGCCCGCCCACCTCGCGGTGCTGGCGGTCGCGGTGGCGCTGGCGCTGGGCCTCACGAGCTGGTGGGTCGTCCGCTCCGACCCGGTGCCGGTCGCCGCCCCGGCCACTCCCGGCCCGGCGGGGACGGCCGCGCCCCTGACCCTGCTGGAGCCCGCAGGAGCATCGAGCGGTGCTGCGAGCACCGGGGCGGAGGAGGTCGTCGTCGTGGACGTGGCCGGCAGGGTGCGTCGCCCGGGTGTCGTGGAGCTGCCCGCAGGCTCGCGCGTGGTGGACGCGCTCGAGGCGGCCGGTGGGGTGCGCGGCGAGGTGGACCTCAGCGGGCTCAACCTCGCGCGGGTCCTGGTCGACGGCGAGCAGGTCCTCGTGGGCGCGCCCGCGACAGCGCCGGGGCCGGCCGGAGCGGCACCTGGTGCGGCGCCCGGCGCCGCACCGCCCGTGGCCACAGCGCCGGCCGCCCTCGTCGACCTCAACACCGCGGACCAGGCGACGTTGGAGTCGCTGCCCGACGTCGGGCCGGTGACGGCGCAGGCGATCCTGGCCTGGCGCACCGAGCACGGCGGCTTCACGGCCGTGCAGGAGCTGCTCGAGGTCGACGGCATCGGCCCGGCCACCCTGGAGACGCTCGCCCCGCTGGTGACGGTCTGAGCGGGCAGGTGCCGCCCACGGGGCCGGCCCGGACGGACCTCCGCATGGGGCTCGTCGGTGTCGCGGCCTGGGCCGGCGGCCTGGCCGCGGGGCTGTTGCCGGGGGGGTGGCGGCTCGCCGTGGTGGGGGTCTGCGTCGTCGTACCCCTCCTCGTCGCGCGCCGCGCGCCCGCCTGGGGAGCCACGGCGCTGGCGTGCGGCGTCGCGCTGGTCGCGGTGCTCGGTGTCGCCGAGCTGCGGGCGGAGCGGGTCGGCACCGACCCGACCGCGGCGCTGGCGCGGGAGGGGGCGGCGGTCAACGGGTCCCTGGTCCTCACCAGCGACCCACGGCCGATCGCCGCGGCCCGCGGCGACGCGGTGGTGCTGCACGCCCAGGTGCGCGAGCTGACCGGTCGGGGCAGCACGTGGCGGGTGCGCTCCCCGGTGCTGGTCGTCGCGCCCGGCTCGTGGGCCGAGGTGCCCCTGGGGGCCGAGGTCGGGTTCGCCGGCCGGCTGGAGGAGGCCGAGCCGGGGGAGCGCCACCTCTCGGCGGTCCTCGTGGCGGTCGCGGAGCCGCGGCACCGAGCCGCGCCCGACCCCTGGTGGCGGGCCACCGCGGCCCTGCGCGCGTCGCTGCGCGAGGCCGTGGCCCACCGGCCCGCGCCCGAGCGGGTCCTGGTGCCCGCCCTCGTCGCCGGCGACGACGCGGGCCTGGACCCCGCTGTCGCCGAGGAGTTCCGCGCGACCGGTCTGACGCACCTGCTCGCGGTCTCGGGCACCAACCTCACGCTGCTGCTGGGGGCCCTCCTGCTCACGGCCAGGGCGCTGGGGGTGCGGGGCCGCGCGCTCCTGGTGCTCGGCCTGCTGGGGGTGCTGGGCTTCGTGCTGCTGGCGCGCACCGAGCCGAGCGTGCTGCGAGCGGCCGTCATGGGCGTGGTCGGGCTGCTCGCCCTGACCCGAGGCGGTGGTGGCAGGGCCGTGCGCAGCCTCGGGGTCGCGGTCCTGGTGCTGCTGCTCCTCGACCCGGCCCTGGCGGTCGCGCCGGGCTTCGCCCTGTCCGTCCTGGCGACGGCCGGCATCGTGCTGCTCGCGCCGCGCTGGCGCGACGCCCTCGCGCGCTGGCTGCCGCGGTGGCTCGCGGAGGCGGTCGCGGTGCCGACGGCCGCCCAGCTGGCCTGCACCCCCGTCGTCGCCGGCCTCAGCGGCCAGGTCAGCCTGGTGGCGGTCGCCGCCAACCTGCTCGCGGCCCCGGCGGTCGGACCCGCCACCGTGCTCGGACTGCTCGCCGGCGCCCTGGGGCTGGTGTGGCCGTGGGGCGGGAGCCGGGTCGGGACGCTGGCCACCTGGTGCGTCGGCTGGATCGTCGAGGTCGCGCACCGCGGCGCAGCGCTCCCGACGGCTGCGGTCGACTGGGGCACGTCCGCGGGGGCGCTCGTCGCGCTCGCCGCGATGACCCTGCTCCTGGCCTGGCGCGGCCCGTGGCTGGTCGGCTCCCGCGCGCGCGGGGTGCTGGTGTGCGTGGTCCTGGTCGTCGCCGTCCTCGTCCGACCCCCGACCCCGGGCTGGCCACCGCGCGGCTGGTCGGTGGTCGCCTGCGACGTCGGGCAGGGCGACGCCCTCGTGCTCGCCACCGCACCGGGTCGCGCCGTGCTCGTCGACGTCGGCCCCGACCCCGCGGCGGTGGACCGCTGTCTCGACGACCTCGGGGTCGAGACCCTCGACCTGCTGGTGCTCAGCCACTTCCACGCCGACCACGTCGACGGCCTGCGCGGCGCGCTCGAGGACCGCGCCGTCGGGGAGGTCTGGGTCTCGCGCGTCCTCGACCCCGCCGACGGGGCGCGCGAGGTCCTGGCGCTGGCCCGGGAGCGCGGTGTCCCCGTCCGCCCTGCGCCGTACGCCGCCACCTGGGCCTCCGGCGACGTGCACCTCCAGGTGCTGTGGCCGACCGCGGGGGAGCCGGTGCCGGGACCCGGCGACGGCAGCGCGGCCAACGACGCCAGCGTGGTGCTGCTGGCCGAGGTCCACGGACTGCGGGTGCTGCTGACCGGCGACGTCGAGCCGCCGGGACAGGCCGCGCTCGCCCGGACGCTGCCCGGGCTGGACGTGGACGTGCTCAAGGTGCCGCACCACGGCAGCCGGTACCAGGACCTCGACTGGCTGGTGTCGCTGCGTCCCGAGGTCGCACTGCTCACCGTGGGGGAGGACAACGGCTACGGCCACCCCTCGCCCGACCTCGTCCGCACCCTGGAGGGCGCCGGCACGCGGGTCCTGCGGACCGACACCGACGGGGCGCTCGCGGTCCTCGGCGACGGTGACGCCGCCGGGGCGCCCGCGACCCTCACGGCCCGGTGAGGTGCGGCGAGGTGGTGCGGGCGGCACCGTCGGTGCGCTGTGGCAGGCTGAGCCGCACCATGGCAGCCACCCGATCCGCTCCCGCCCGCCAGGCCGGTCCGGCCCCCGGGGACGTCCTGGGCCACGTCACCCTCGTGACGGGCAAGGAGGAGTTCCTGCGCGAGCGCACCGTCGGTGCCGTGCGCGCTGCGGTCCGCGCCCACGACGCCGAGGCCGAGATGGCCGAGGCGGTCGGCTCCGACCTCACCCTCGGGTCCCTGGGGGAGATGTCGGCACCCAGCCTGTTCTCCAGCACCCGCTGCGTCGTCGTGCGCGAGCTCGAGCACCTGCCCGAGGAGTCGGTCGCGGCGCTGCTCGACTACGCCGCCGCCCCCGCCGAGGACGTCGCGCTCGTGCTGGTCCACAGCGGCGGGCCGAAGGGCTCGGGCACCCTGACCAAGCTGCGCAAGCTCGGGCCGGTCACGGAGGTCAAGACCGAGGAGCTCAAGGCCTCGGAGTTCCCGCAGTTCGTGCTCGCCGAGGCGCGCATGCTCGGGTCGCGGATGGAGCCGAGCGCCGCCGCCCTGCTGGTGCAGGCGATCGGGCAGGACCTGCGCGCCCTCGCCGCGGCCGTCGACCAGCTGACCCACGACTTCCCGGGCGAGACCATCGCCGAGCAGCGGGTCTCGCAGTACTTCGGGGGACGGGCCGAGGCGAAGTCCTTCGTCGTCGCCGACGCGGCCTTCGCCGGGCGCCGGTTCGAGGCGCTGGAGGAGCTGCGCTGGGCGCTGGACAACGGCACGGCCTCGGTCCTGGTGACCTCGGCCTTCGCCGGGAGCGCCCGTGGGCTGGCCCGGTTCAAGGCCGCCACGTCCCGCGGCCGGGGCGCCCGCGACGCCGACCTGGCGCGCGACGTCGGCGTGCCGCCGTGGAAGATCCGCACCCTGCGCGAGCAGGTCAAGGGCTGGAGCGACGACGGCCTGGTCGCGGCGATCCGCGCGGTCGCGCAGGCCGACGCCGACATCAAGGGCGCGGCCAGCGACCCGGCGTACACCCTCGAGCGGCTGGTGCTCACCATCACCGCCCTGCGCTCCTGAGGCGCAGGCCGGGTCCCGGAAACGCCGACGACCCGCCCCACCGGAGTGGAGCGGGTCGCTGTCAGCGTCCCAGACCGGGTCGAGCCCGGGGGAGGATCAGAGTGCGGCGGCCTTCTTGGCGATCGACGACTTGCGGTTCGCGGCCTGGTTCTTGTGGATGACGCCCTTGGAGACGGCCTTGTCGAGCTTCTTGGTGGCGACGCGGGAGGCGAGGACGGCCTTCTCGGTCTCGCCGGCCTCGGCGGCCTCGTTGAAGCGGCGGATGGCGGTCTTGAGCTCGCTCTTGACGGCCTTGTTGCGCTCGTGGCGCTTCTCGTTCTGCTTGTTGCGCTTGATCTGGGACTTGATGTTGGCCACGGGGCCCGCCTCACATGTGTCGGTACGTGCTGGTCTGGTGGAGCTGACGGTCGCAGCGGGCGCGCGAGAGGCGCGCGCCAACGGAAGCGACGGCCAAGGCTAACAGCGGCGCAGGAGGCCACCCAAATCGCCTGGCGCGGGCCGGGCGGGGGCCGTCCTCACGCCAGCCGCCGCACCGATCCTCGCAGCAACCGCTCCGACTCGGCCAGCCGGAAGGCCTGCAGCCCGGGCGGCCCGACGTCCGCGTGCGTCACCGCACGCACGGCGAGCAGCACCCCGAGACCGGTGAGGAAGGCGGTCACGTCCTCCTCGGGCAGGGCGGCCAGGGCGGGGGAGGCGGTCGAGCGGACCGAGTCGTCGAACCACGCGTCCTGCGCCCGGTCCATCCGAGCCAGCAGCGGGTCCATCCACCCGGTCCCGGCGCCCGCCTGGCCCCAGTCGACGAGCACGACATCGCCGGTCGGCCGCACGAGCACGTTGTCGGCCCGGACGTCCCAGTGCACCAGGTGGGTCGTCGGCTGCTCGGCGAGCGCGAGCAGCCGCTCCCGCACGCCGGGCGCCGCGGTGGCCACGCGGGCGGGGACCCGCACGCCGGGCAGGTCGACCTCCAGGCAGGCGTCGGCCCACATCCGCAGCCGTCGCGGCAGGTCCACCAGGCCCACGCCGCGGGCGCCCCGTGCGTCGAGCGTCGCCGCGTCCGGGAGGGGTCGGCGACCGAGCTCGGCGGTGAGGTCCTCGACCGCGGCCACCGTCAGCGCCGCCTCGGCGTCGTCCGCGGCGACGGGGTGTCGGCCCTCGACGTCCTCGAGGACCAGCACCACCCAACCGTCCGACCCCTCGTCGAGGGCGTCGAGCAGGGTCGCCCAGCGCGGGTCCGGACCCAGGACGCGCAGGACGGCGACCTCACGCCGGAAGAGCTCGGGGGTGTCCGGGTGCAGCTCCGGTCCGACCGCCTTGACGAAGGCGCGCCGACCGGCCGAGGTACGCACGCGCGCGGCCGGACCCGGCGACATGCCGCCGACCTGGTCGACGGCGTGCACCACGGGACCGCCGAGGGCGTCCTCGACCCAGCCGCGGACCCGGGCGGGCGCCGCGCCCCAGGCCATCCGCGCGGCCGCGGGACTCACGACCGGCTCACGACCAGCCGCGCCGCCGGCGCAGCCAGCCCCACGCCGCCTCGCCCTGCCACCGCTGGAACTCGCGCAGCCAGGGCGAGGGCGCCGGCACGGGCAGGTCGCAGCTGGTGAGGAAGAAGCCCGCCATCGCGGCCAGCACGCAGTCGACGTGGTCGTCGGGGACCTCCGCGAGCAGGGGAGTACGCCGGAGCACGGCCTCCACGTCGACGCCGTCGCCGCACGGCCCGACCAGCAGCAGCAGCGAGTCGAGCCAGGCGGCGCCGCGCACCGGCCAGGCCCAGCCGTCCAGGAGGACCCGGCCGTCCGGGGTCAGGCGCAGGGTGTCGTCGCGCAGGTCGGTGTGGACCAGGGTGTCCCCGGCGGTGACCTCCGGGAGACGACCGGCCAGTCGGCCGGCGGTGATCAGCTGCATCGGCGTACCCAGGTCCTCGCGCTCGGCCAGGATGTCCCAGCGCCCCAGCCAGTCGGCGAGGTCCTCGGCGAAGTCGCGTAGGCCCGCGGGCGCAGGGGTCAGGACCTCGGCCACGGACGCCAGCGCGGCCAGGCACCGGTCCAGCTCGTCCTCGGTCCACGGCCGGACCGGAGCGGCGCCGACGGGGTGCTCGAGCAGCAGCACGACCCAGTCGCCGTCGAGGAAGGCGGTCAGCCCCACCACGGGGACCTGCGCCGGCAGCGAGGCCAGCCACCGGGCCTCGCTGCGCAGGGCGGCGGCGAAGGAGCGCTGCGCCTTGGCGGAGGCGGCCCGCAGCAGGTGGGTGCTGCCGTCGGCACAGGTGAGGACGGTCTCGACGACCGGCACGAAGCCGTGGGTCAGCGAGGCGTCCGAGACCACCGCGGAGCCGAGCCGGGCCTCGACCTCGAAGCGCACCTGCGGCGGCAGGTGGGCCCAGTCCAGGCGGCGGGCCGTGCGGCCCCACGGCAGGTAGGTGTGCACGGCGGCAGGTGTCGGTGGCGCAGGGGACGCAACGGCAGGCGCGACCGCCGGGGAAGAGGTGGGCACCGGCCCATCGTGGCCCGGGTCACGCCCGAAGCCCGGGACCCGGGGCCTCGGCGTGGCGGGGGTTCGTGGGGTGGCGTGGGAGGATGGGCGAGTCCGTCCCGACGTACGAGAGACGCCTGAGACCCCCGTGCCTGCTGTTCCCCCGAAGTCCTGGCCCGTCCCCGGCCAGACCGATCCGGCCATCATCCGGAACTTCTGCATCATCGCCCACATCGACCACGGCAAGTCGACGCTGGCCGACCGGATGCTGCAGCTCACCGGCGTCGTCGACGACCGCGCGGCCCGGGCGCAGTACCTCGACCGGATGGACATCGAGCGCGAGCGCGGCATCACCATCAAGTCCCAGGCCGTCCGGCTGCCGTGGGCGGTCGTGGACGACAACGAGCAGGGCGCCGAGCCGGGCACCTACGTGCTCAACATGATCGACACGCCCGGCCACGTCGACTTCACCTACGAGGTCTCCCGCTCGCTGGAGGCCTGCGAGGCCGCGATCCTGCTGGTCGACGCGGCGCAGGGCATCGAGGCCCAGACGCTGGCCAACCTCTACCTCGCCATGGGCGCCGACCTCCACATCATCCCGGTGCTCAACAAGATCGACCTGCCCAGCGCCAACCCGGAGAAGTACGCCGCGGAGCTGGCCGGCCTGGTGGGCTGCGAGCCCGAGGACGTGCTGCAGGTCAGCGCCAAGACCGGCCTGGGGGTCGAGGCGCTGCTCAACGAGATCGTCAAGCAGACACCGCCGCCCGTCGGTGACGCCGACAAGCCCGCGAGGGCGCTGATCTTCGACTCCGTCTACGACACCTACCGCGGCGTGGTGACCTACGTCCGCGTCGTCGACGGCAAGCTCAACCACCGCGACCGGATCAAGATGATGTCGACGGGTGCGACCCACGAGATGCTCGAGGTGGGCGTCATCAGCCCCGAGCAGGTCAAGGCCGGCGAGCTCGGCGTGGGCGAGGTCGGCTACCTCATCACCGGCGTGAAGGACGTGCGCCAGTCCCGCGTCGGCGACACCGTCACGACCCTCCACCACGGCGCGACCGAGGCGCTGGGCGGCTACAAGCACCCCAACCCGATGGTCTACGCCGGGCTCTACCCGATCGACGGCGACCAGTTCGGCGACCTGCGCGAGGCGCTGGAGAAGCTCCAGCTCAACGACGCCGCGCTGACCTACGAGCCGGAGACCTCCGGTGCGCTCGGGTTCGGCTTCCGCTGCGGCTTCCTGGGCCTGCTGCACATGGAGATCACCCGCGACCGGCTCGAGCGCGAGTTCGGCCTCGACCTCATCTCCACCGCGCCCAACGTGGTCTACGAGGTCCTCATGGAGGACGGCACCGAGGTCGAGGTGACCAACCCCAGCGAGTTCCCCGAGGGCAAGATCGCCGAGGTCCGCGAGCCGGTCGTCAAGGCCACCATCCTCTCGCCCAGCGACTTCATCGGCACGATCATGGAGCTGTGCCAGACCAAGCGCGGCACGCTCGGCGGGATGGACTACCTCTCCGAGGACCGTGTGGAGATGCGCTACACGCTGCCGATGGGCGAGATCGTCTTCGACTTCTTCGACCAGCTGAAGTCGCGCACCAAGGGCTACGCCTCGCTCGACTACGAGCGCTCCGGCGAGCAGGCCGCCGACCTGGTCAAGGTCGACATCCTGCTGCAGGGCGAGCCGGTCGACGCCTTCAGCGCGATCGTGCACAAGGACGCCGCCTACGCCTACGGCGTGATGATGGCCGGCAAGCTCAAGGAGCTCATCCCGAGGCAGCAGTTCGAGGTCCCGATCCAGGCCGCCATCGGCGCCCGCGTCATCGCCCGCGAGAACATCCGCGCCATCCGCAAGGACGTGCTCGCCAAGTGCTACGGCGGTGACATCAGCCGCAAGCGCAAGCTGCTGGAGAAGCAGAAGGAGGGCAAGAAGCGGATGAAGATGGTCGGCCGCGTCGAGGTCCCCCAGGAGGCCTTCGTCGCGGCGCTGAGCAACGACGGCGCCGGCAGCTCGGTGGACAAGTCCAAGAAGTAGTGCCCGAGCCGCTGCCGCCCGTCCTGCGTGGGCTGCTGGAGGAGTGGGACCTCGAGCGGGAGACCGACGAGGTCTGGGGCCGGTTCTCCGTCGCGGTCCCGGTGCGCACCGGCGACGGGGGGAGCGCCGTGCTCAAGGTCGCCGATCCCGGGATCGAGACCGAGCACGAGGCGCTGGCGCTGCAGACATGGGGCGGTCGCGGTGCGGTCCGGCTGCTCCGGGCCGACCCGCACCGGCGGGCGGTCCTGCTGGAGCGGCTCGAGCGGCGCGACCTCACCGAGGAGTGGGACGTGGCCGCCTGCGAGGTGGTGGGGGACCTCTACGGGCGGCTGCACGTCCCGGCACCGCCCCGGTTCAGCCCGCTGAGGGCGTACGTCGAGCGCAACCTGGAGCCGCTGGCCGCGCTGCCGCGCGACGCGGGCCTGCCCCACCGGATGGTCCAGCAGTGCGTCGGCCTGCTGCGCGACCTGACGACCGATCCCGCCAGCACCGGGGTGCTCGTCCACGGCGACCTGCACTACGAGAACGTCCTGGCCCGGGCAGGAGACGGGGAGGGGGACGTGGCGGGGGACCGGGTCGGCGGCTGGGTGGCCATCGATCCGCACGCGATGAGCGGGGACCCGCACTGGGAGCCCGCCCCGCTGCTGTGGACCCGGTTCGACGAGGTCGCCGGCGACGTCCGCCGTGCGCTGCGCGCGCGCTTCCACGCGGTGGTCGACGCCGCGGGCCTCGACGAGGACCGGGCGCGCGCGTGGGCCACGGTCCGACTGGTGCTCAACGCGTTCTGGGCCGTCCGGGACGGGGAGCCGGACCCGGCGTACGTCACGCGGATGCTCACGGTGGCCAAGGCGATCGCGGACTGAGCCCGCGGGCAGCCTCCCGGCGACCGGCGTAATCGGGTCGAGCCGCCCCCGCCCGCCTGGGAGGATGCCGTCATGTCGCGCATCCTCACCGTCAGCGTCGGCCGCCCCCGTGAGGCCGCGTGGGCGGGCATCGGTCGGACCTCGATCGACAAGACGTCGGTCACCGGCCCGGTCCACGTCCACCGCCTGGGCCTGGCCGGCGACGAGGTCTCCGACACCGTCCACCACGGCGGACCCGACCAGGCGGTCTACGCCTTCGCTCGCGAGGACCTCGACCACTGGGAGGGCGAGCTCGGCACGCCCATCGCGGACGGCCAGTTCGGCGAGAACCTCACGACGCAGGGCATCGACGTCAACGAGGCCGAGATCGGCGAGCGCTGGCAGGTCGGCGACGTGCTGCTGGAGGTCCGCTCGGTCCGCACGCCCTGCAACGACTTCAAGCAGTGGATGGGCCGTTCGGGCTACGACAACCGGGCCTGGGTACGCCGCTTCGCCGAGCTCGCCCGCCCCGGGCCCTACCTGCGGGTGCTCGGCGAGGGCACGCTGGCAGCCGGTGACGAGCTGAGCGTCGTGCACCGTCCCGGGCACGGGGTCACGGTCAGCACGATGTTCCGGGCCCTCAACACCGACCACTCCCTGCTGCCCCGGCTGCTCGAGGTCCCCGACCTCCTGCCGCGGGCGCGGGAGCGCGCCGAGGTCTACGCCGCCGGATCCTGAGGTTCTCAGGAAGTCCTGAGATGACTTGCACGCATCCCTAGGGGAAGTGACGTAAGTTACGGCCAACGTCCGGCTTTCCTGGAGGTGCCGGAGTTCCGTTGTCCCCTGCACAGGAGCGTCATGCCCGCCAACCCCGATGTCAGCTTCCTCGATCACCTGCCGCAGAACCTGGCCCTGCTCTTCCTCGACCGAGTGGCGAAGTCCCCGAACGCCGAGGCGTTCCGCTTCCCAGTCGGTGAGGCGTGGGAGTCCGTGACCTGGAATCAGGTGGGTCGCAGGGTCACCCATCTTGCCGCCGGCCTGCTCTCGCTCGGCATGACCGGCGGGCAGCGCGTGGCTATCGCCTCGGGCACCCGTTACGAGTGGGTCCTGACCGACCTCGCCATCATGTGCGCCGGCTTGGCGACCACCACCGTCTACCCCTCGACCAACGCTGAGGACACCGCCTACATCGTCAGCGACTCCGAGTCCCAGGTCGTCTTCGCCGAGGACGACACCCAGGTCGCCAAGCTGCGCGAGCGCAGGCACGAGATCCCGACCGTGCAGAAGGTCGTGGTCTTCGACGGCCAGACGGACGGCGAATGGGTCATCAGCCTGGACGACCTCGCCGCGCTGGGCGAGAAGCACGTCGTCGAGCACCCCGACGTCGTGGCCGAGACGGCGAGGGCGATCGCGCCCGACGACCTGGCCACCCTGATCTACACCTCCGGCACCACCGGCCGCCCCAAGGGCGTGCGGCTGCTGCACCGGGGGTGGGTCTACGAGGGGGCGGCCATCAAGGCGCAGGACATCCTGCACGAGGACGACCTGCAGTTCCTGTGGCTGCCGTTGTCGCACTCGTTCGGCAAGGTGTTGCTCTCCGCCCAGCTGGCCTGCGGCTTCGCGACCGCCATCGACGGCCGGGTCGAGAAGATCGTCGACAACCTGGGCGTCGTGAAGCCGACGTTCATGGGTGCGGCGCCGCGCATCTTCGAGAAGGCACACGCCCGCATCGTCACCATGACCGCCTCCGAGGGCGGTGCCAAGGAGAAGATCTTCCAGCAGGCCTTCAAGGTCGGCATCGAGGTCGACAGGCGCAAGCGTGAGGGCTTGAGCATCCCGCTGTCGCTGAAGCTGCAGCACCGTCTGTTCGACAAGCTGGTCTTCAGCAAGGTCCGTGAACGGTTCGGCGGCCGGGTGAGGTTCTTCATCTCCGGCTCGGCCGCCCTCAACTCCGAGATCGCCGAGTGGTTCCACGCCGCGGGCATCCTCATCCTCGAGGGCTACGGCATGACCGAGGACTGCGCCGGCGCCACGGTGAACCACCCCGAGAACTACAAGATGGGCACGGTCGGGCCCGCGCTGCCCGGCGCCGAGGTCCGCATCGGCGAAGGCGGCGAGGTCCAGCTGCGCGGGCCGCACATCATGGCCGGCTACCACAACCTCCCCGACAAGACCGCCGAGGCGTTCACCGAGGACGGCTGGCTGCGCACCGGGGACAAGGGCGAGCTGGACGCCGACGGCTTCCTCACCATCACCGGCCGGATCAAGGAGCTCTTCAAGACGTCCGGCGGCAAGTACATCGCCCCGCCGGCGATCGAGTCGAAGTTCAAGGCGCTGTGCCCCTACGCCAGCCAGTTCATGGTCTTCGGCGCCGAGCGCAACTTCGTCGTCGCGCTCATCACCCTGGACCCCGACGCGATGGCGGGCTGGGCCGAGGAGAACGGCATGGCGGGCAAGGACTACACCGAGATCGTACGCTCGCCGCAGGTCAAGGAGATGGTCGCCGGCTACGTCGAGCAGCTCAACGCCAAGCTCAACCGCTGGGAGACCATCAAGAAGTGGGAGATCCTCGACCACGACCTCACCATCGAGTCCGGTGAGCTGACCCCCTCGATGAAGGTCAAGCGCTCGGTCGTGGAGGACAACAACAAGCAGCTGATCGACAGCTTCTACAGCTGATCGACCTCGACGCCCCGGTCGGCGCACCTCGTGTGCGCCGGCCGGGGCGTCGTCGCGTCCAGGGACGGGGGAGGATGGGCCGGTGCCTTCCACCCTCCCCGACGGCGAGCCCGCACCGGCCGATGGCAGCCTCCCGGTCAGCGCGCTGGAGGGGGTGGGTGAGCGCCCCTTCGGGCTCTACGTGCACGTGCCCTTCTGCGCGGTGCGCTGCGGCTACTGCGACTTCAACACCTACACCGCCGAGGAGCTCGGGCCGGCGAGCGTCCCCGGTGCCTCCCGCTTGACGTACGCCGACGCAGCCGTCGCCGAGGTCCGCCGGATTCGCGGGGTGCTCGGCGAGCGCGACGTGCGCGTCGACACCGTCTTCCTCGGCGGGGGCACCCCGACGCTGCTGCCGCCCGAGGACCTGGTCGCGGTGCTGGCCGCCGCCCGCGACGAGCTGGGGCTGGCCCCCGACGTCGAGGTCACGACCGAGGCGAACCCCGACTCGGTGACCCCCGAGGGCCTGGCCCGGCTGCGCGAGGGCGGCTTCACCCGGGTCTCCTTCGGCATGCAGTCGCAGGTGCGCCACGTGCTGGCGGTGCTCGACCGCACCCACGACCCCGAGCGGGTGCCGCGGGCCGTGGAGTGGGCCCGCGAGGCCGGGCTGCAGGTCTCCCTCGACCTGATCTACGGCACGCCGGGGGAGTCGGTCGCGGACTGGGAGACGTCCCTGCGGGCGGCCCTGGACTGCGCGCCCGACCACGTGTCGGCGTACTCCCTCATCGTCGAGGACGGCACCGCGCTGGCCCGCCGGGTGCGGCGCGGGGAGCTGCCGATGCCCGAGGAGGACGACCTCGCCGACAAGTACGAGCTGGCCGACCAGCACCTGCGGGCCGCGGGGCTGGAGTGGTACGAGGTGTCCAACTGGTCCACGGGGGAGGCGACCCGCTGCCGGCACAACCTGCTCTACTGGACCGGCGCGGACTGGTGGGGCGTGGGCCCCGGTGCGCACAGCCACGTCGGCGGCGTGCGCTGGTGGAACGTCAAGCACCCCGCGGCGTACGCCGAGCGGCTGGCCGCCGGGGTCAGCCCGGCGCTGGCCCGCGAGGTGCTGTCACCGGAGGACCGCCGCGTCGAGCGGGTGCTGCTGGAGCTGCGGCTGCGTGACGGCCTGCCGATGGACGTGCTCGACGACACCGGTCGCGCGGCCGTGCCGGACCAGGTGGCGGCCGGACTGGTCAGCGTGACCGGCGACCGGCTCGTGCTCACCGACCGCGGCCGGCTCCTGGCCGACGGGGTCGTGCGCGACCTGCTGGCGTGACGGTCGGCTCGGCCGGGCGACCCCTCAGCTGACCATCCGGATCGTGAGCGGGTAGCGGTGCTCCTCGCCGTTCGCCGACTTCACCGTCCCGATGAGGGTGAAGACCACCCACAGCACCCCGACGACCAGCAGCAGCAGGATGCCGACGAGCACCAGCACGAGCACGCCGGAGACGACGGCGTAGATCAGCATCGAGAGCTGGAAGTTCAGCGACTCCACGGCCTGGCGCCGGACGTAGGGCGACTCGTTGCCCTTGAGCAGCAGCACCAGCAGCGGGCCGAGGAACGCCAGCGCCACGGCCGCGCCGACGAAGGCCGACCAGTGGGCGGCGCCGCCCCAGGTGCGCTCCTCGTCGGGGGTCATGGGCCGGGGGCCGGGGGCGCCCCAGCCCCCGCCCGGAGGGCCGGGCGGTGGGCCCCACGACGGCGGCTGCCCCCCAGGGGGACCCGGAGGACCCGGCGGCGGCGGGGGCGGCGGGGGCGTCTGGCTCATCGGTCTCCCTGGTCTATCGATCGGACTGGTCGGTGGTGACGAAGTCGATCAGCTCCTCGACCCGACCCAGCAGGGCGGGCTCGAGGTCGGCGAAGGAGGAGACCCTACCGAGCAGCTGCTTCCAGGCGCGGGCGATGTCGGCCTGGTCACGGTGCGGCCAGCCGAGGTGCTGGCACACGCCCTTCTTCCACTCGATCGAGCGCGGGATGGTCGGCCATGCGGTGAGGCCGACCCGCTCGGGCTTGATGGCCTGCCACACGTCGACGAAGGGGTGCCCGACGATCAGGACGTGCTTGCCGACGGGGGATCGGAGGATGCCCTGGGCGATCCGGCTCTCCTTGGAGCCCGGCACGAGGTGGTCGACCAGCACGCCGACGCGGCGACCGGGTCCGGGCCGGAAGTCGCGCAGGTGGTCGGCGAGGTCGTCGACGCCGCCGAGGTACTCCACGGCCACTCCTTCGACCCGCAGGTCGTCGCCCCAGACCTTCTCGACCAGCTCGGCGTCGTGGCGGCCCTCGACGAAGATCCGGCTGGCCCGCGCCACCCGGGCTCTGGTCTCCACGGCCACCGAGCCGGAGGCGGTGCGGGTCGGCTTGGCCGGACCCTTCTGCGTCACCGGCGCCACGAGCACGACGGGACGGCCCTCGAGCAGGAAGCCCGGGCCGAGCGGGAAGGTACGCCGGGTGCCGCGGCGGTCCTCCAGCGTGAGCACGTCCAGGTCGCGGTCGACCGAGACGATCTCGCCGCAGAAGTCGGTGGTGACCTCCTCCACGACCTCACCGATCGTGGCCGGTGCCTCGACGGCACGGCCGCGCCTGGGGGCGCGCCAGTCGGTGGAGAGGACGTCGGAGCCGTAGCGGTCGGTCACCGGACGAGGCTAGGCAGCCGACCGGGTCCGGGTCAGGAGGACGCGCCGGGCCCGTCCTTCTCGGCCCCGTCGTCGCCGGCTCCCTCATCGGTGTCGTCCATCTCGTCGGCGGTCTTGCCGCCCTCGAGCAGCTCGCTCCCCTCGCCGTCGGGCAGCCCCTCGGCCAGCGGATTGTCCTCGCCCGGCACCAGGTCGGGCGGCAGCTGCTCGTCGGGGATGGCGCTGGTCGTCTGCTTGGACTCGCTCTCGGACATGTCCCGACGCTAGGCGCCTCCCGACGCGGCCAGCCTCACCCCCGCGAGCGCAGCGGGCCGACGGTCCACCCGCCCTCGGTGCCCTTTATGCGGTCCCAGACGAAGGGGCGCTGCCCGGGGTCGACGGGGCGGACGACGACCCGGTCTGTGCCGGGTGCGGTGAGGAAGGGCCGGCAGCGCGAGTCAGTCGGCGCGCTGCGCGCGGGCGGGTCGTGCTGGCGACCGGTGCCAGGTCGCCGCTGAGAGGCCCCGACTCCAGGAGCGTGAACCGGCACCCGCCGGGCACCACGCGGGCCGCCGCCACCCGCAGCGAGCCGTCCGGTGCCAGGGCCGGCTGCGAGGCCGACACGGGCCCCGCGCCGTAGGCCGGGTGGCCGGACCACGCGACCCGGCGGATGCCGCCGGCCTCGTCCCACAGCCAGGCGCCCTCCTCGTCCTCGCCGAGGAATGCGGCGCGTCCGTCCGGTGCGACCTCCGGCTCCCCGCCGAAGCCCGGCTCGCGCTGCGCCCAGCACTCGCGGTCGCGGCAGACCAGGCCGATGGTCAGGTCGTCCCCGTCGTACTCGTTGCCGTTCGAGAACAGGGCGAGCACGGCCACCGTGCCACCCTCCTCACGGGCGGTGGTGTCGGCGAAGTCGCGGCCGCGTCCGTCGAGCTCGAAGACCTCCTCGGGCCCGGTCCAGCCGGACCCGTCGGGGTCGCGGTGCTGGACGGTGAGGACGCGACCGTCGGGGCTGCCGACGGAGACCGCCGCCTCGTCGCCCTCGAGCTCGATGACGCGCGCCGGTGGCGCCTGGTCGGCGTAGGTCTGCTGGGCGTGGCGATAGGTGACCAGGTCGTCGTGGAGCACCGTCACCCACAGCACGCCGATCCCGGCCAGCACGACGACCGCTGCTGCGACCACCACGAGCACCCGCGAACCCGCGGCCCCACCGTAGGGGGGTCAGGCCGCCCAGCCGGCAGGTCCGAGGTCGTCGACGAGCTCGACCGCGCGGCCCGGGTAGATCTCGACGACGGTTGCGGTGGTGCGGCGGGCGGCCTCGCCTGGGGTGCTCGGCAGGGCGCGGGTGCCGGTGGCGTCGCGGAGGTAGGTGTGGCCGTGGGGGTCGCGCCAGAGGTGGATGCCGGGGAAGGGTTCGCGGACCTGCCAGCCGCCGTGGGTCTTGAGTCGGTGGTGGAAGGTGTGGAGGGGGCCGAGGTTGTCGACGCGGGTCTGTTCCCGGGGGTGTTCGGCTCCGGGTGGCTGTTCGTGCCCGGGTGGTTGCCAGGGTTCCTCGTGGTCGATCTGGGTGTGGCTGCTGGTGGAGGTCGCCGTGCCCCAGGGGAAGGTCTCGACGGGGTGGCGGAGCTGGACTGCTCGGCGGTGTCGGGTGGGGATCTCGTAGGCGTCGACGGGTGCGAGTCCGTCGATGTCGAGGACCGGGAGCACCTGGAAGTGGGTGTGGGGGCCGAGGACCTCTCGTAGCCAGGTCTCGGACACGGCTCCGTGGCCGTCGATGCGCGCGACGTGGTCGAGCGGCTGGCCGGTCTCGTCGTGGTCGCGGCCGGGTGGGACGGTGATGTGCTCGCCGGTGTCGGGGTCGGTGTGGTGGGTGCCGCCGTAGAGGTGGACCACCAGCGTGGTGTGCGGCAGCAGGTCGCGCAGGTCCACCTCGGCGAGGTCGGGCAGGTCGGCTCCGGCGTCGGTGGTGAGTCCACCGGCGAGCAGCGCGACCGCCTGGACGCGGAGGTCGTCGGTGGTAGGGGCGTCCTCGGCCTCGGTCACCGTGACCGGCAGCGTCTGCTCGATGCGGGAGGCCAGGGTGGTGACCGCGGCGTCGAGGGCGTCGATGACGGGTAGGGGTGCTCGGACCATGAAGGTGCCCATGCCGGCTGCTTGGTCGCCGGGCTGCGGGGTGAGCTTCTTGGCGAAGCGGGCGCGAGCGGCGCGCTGCTCGCGCTCGCGGGCGAGGTGGGGTGCGGCGGCGGTGACCTTGCCGGCCACGAGGGTCTGGAAGCGGGTCCAGGGGATGCGGCCGTCGGCGGACTCGGCGACCTCCCCGTCGACCCAGGCTGCTTCGGCGGCACTCAGGTTGCGGGTGGCTTCGGCGACGTGGATGGCGTAGGTGTCGCGGACCTCGAGGGCCTGCACCCGTGACCACAGGTTCGGGAGTCGGAGCGTGAGGTCGAGTGCGGCGGAGATGTAGCGACGTCCGGCGTGGGTGCCGCGGCCCATCCGGGCGCCGAACTCGGCGGCGGCGAACTCGGTGACCTCGGGGGTCCCCTCCCCGCCGTAGAGCTTGGCCTTCTCCCGCCCGGGCTTGCCCGACTCGGCGGGGTCGAGGCGGTCCGCGGAGTGCGCCACGGCCCATTCGTAGGCCAGCGCCAGCAGCTCGGCGCCCATCCGCTGCCAGGTGCTCGCGCACTCGCCGACCCGGTCCAACACCTGGGTCTCGGTCAGGCCGCCGACCTCCGGCGCCGTCGACTCCGGGGTGGGCTCGGAGGCTGGCGACATGTCGCCATCATAGTCGAACACCAGTTCGAACACAAGAGAAGATCTCGCATCGCCAGTCGTCCTCCGCGACACCCACAAGGGTCGCAGTCACGGTCGATGCGACGCGCAGGGCGACGCGCGCCGCACTGTGCGAGGTCTACGGAGAGCCCAGGCGCAGTGCGACGCCGCGGATCCGGTCCTGCGCGTCGAGGAACAGCGTCACGCCCCACCACTCCAGGCACGCGGAGGTGACGTCGGCGGGGGAGGAGAGGGTGAGGGTGCGCAGCCCCTGCAGCCCGGGCGGCGCCTCGCCCGCGCTCTCGGGACAGGTGCCGGAGACGCCCTCGCGCAGCTCGTACCAGCCGCCGCTCCCGGCCAGGACGTCGAGCGCCGAGAACGGTCCCGAGCGCTCGGCGTACTCCGTCCCCACCTCCCACGCCTCGAGGTCCATGAGCTCCTCGCCGGACACCGTCGTCGAGGTCGGTCCGTCCTCGATGCCCACCCAGACCCCGCGGGCCGCAAACGGTGCACCGAGCGACGGGTCGGCGGCGAAGCGGTAGAACTCCTCGGCGAGCGCCTCGTCGGCCTCCTCCACCGGTCCGACACTGGCGCCTCGCGGAGAGCAGGGGCCGCGGAACCGCTCGAGGTCCAGCGCGGCGGTGCGGACCTGCACGCTCGTCCTCGGGCCGGCCGGGGTGCCCGCCGCCGGGCGCTGGCGCACGACGGTGCGCGGGCGCACCCCGCACCCGACCGTGACGGGCGGACCCCACGACGAGCCCAGTGCGAGCTCGCCGAGGAGCTGCTGGGCGTCCGCCGACGGCAGCCCGACGAGGTCGGGAACGACCGCGGTCGCCGGCGCGCTCGTCGCCGGCCCGGCCGCGGTGGGAGAGCTGGGCCCTTGCGGTTCCGACGAGGAGGTCGGAGCCGGCTCCGGTGTCGGGGCGTCCGACGAGCACCCGGCGGCGCCGGCCACCACGATCAACGCGGCGATCACACCCGAGACCCAGGACGTGCTGCTCACGTGACCCCCTCGGCCGTCGCCTCGCCGGGGCCTGCCACGGCGGTGGCGCTTCCAGTGTCGCGCTGCGGGCGTGCCGATGACCGGGTCCATGGTCCTGAAGACGCACGCCGAGCGTCCCCGGTTGCGTGCCTCGGCCCACCGGCCGCCCGCCGGAGGGCTGCTACAGCAGCGGCAGCCGCTTCTGGCTGCGCGGCAGGTGCTCGTACCCGCGCTCGACGGCCCGGGCCAGGTGCGCGGGGTCGATCGGCCAGTCGCCGACCGAGAGCGCCTGCGCCAGCGGCACCCCGCGGCCGGCCAGGTCGCGGATCGTCTCGGCCACGACGCCGATGTCGGCGCGCTGGTCCATGACGAACTCCCGGTCCACCGGCGCCCCGTGCCCGGGCACGACGACCGTGCCGGACGTGCACAGCTGCAGCGTGACGTCGAGGGCCAGCGGCCACTCCATCGGGAAGGAGTCGGCGCCGTACGCCGGGGGACCGGACTGCTCGACCAGGTCGCCGGCCAGCACCACGTCGGCGTCGGGCACCCGCACGACCAGGTCGCCGGCGGTGTGGCCGCGTCCGGGGTGCACCAGCTCCAGGGCCCGGTCGCCGAGGTCGACCACCGCGACCGACGAGAACGGGTGGTCGGGCAGCACGACCGGGCTCGCGTCGACCTCGCCCGGCACCGGCTCCTCGCCGTCGTACGCCGGCCGGTCGGCCGCCCACGCGGCCAGCTCCTCGACGCACGTCTCGTGCGCGTGCACGGGCAGCGCGTCGCCGTAGGCCTCGCGCAGCGTCGCGGTGCCGAGCACGTGGTCGTGGTGGGCGTGGGTGGTCACGACCGCGACGACCTCGCCGGCACCGAGCGCGCGAGCCTGCTCCACCACCACCCAGCCCATCCGGGTCGAGGCGTGCGTGTCGACCACGACGAGGCCGCGCTCGCCCCCGACGTAGGTGGTGTTGGCGTCGTACCACTCGTGGCGGGCGACCCACACGCGGTCAGCGACCTCGACGAGGGCTGGGGGACTGGCGGTCATGCCGCCACCCTAGGAGCGGGTTCAGCACACCCCGCCGTCGAGGTGCCGGCGCAGCAGCTCGCCCAGCTCGGCCGGGGTGGCAGCGGGTGGGCTGAAGCGCAGGCGCTCGGAGTGCGCACCCTCGGCGTCGATCCAGCGCAGGTCCACGCCGGCAGGCGTGAGCGCGCCGAGGGAGGCGGCCAGCAGCCGGGCCGGGGGGAGCCCGGTGCGCCGCGAGACCGCCCGCCGCAGCTCCTCGCCGTGGCAGGTCGTGGCGTGCTGCGCGGCGCGCGTGAGGTAGCCGCGGTTGAGCACGTGCTCCTCGGAGAGGAAGTCGGCGACCGGGACGGGGGTGGCACGCCCCCGCACCGTGAGGACGACCGCGGACGGCTCGAGCACGGCGACGCGGTGCTCCTCGGGGCAGCTGCCGCAGCGCTCGCCGGCCCCGAGCGCCAGGCGCCCGGTGAGGTGCAGCTGGTCCGCCCGCGCAGGATCCCCCGCGTCGACGCCACCGGTGAGGTGCAGCGAGACCACCTCGCGCCGCGCCGCCGCGGTCAGCAGGGCCGCGTCCGCGCGGCACACCAGGGTGGGCCGCCCGGCGTCGTCGTCGAGACCGAGGACCTCCTCGGCGAGGTCGACGGGCAGACCGTCCCGGCGCAGGTCCGCGGCGGCGGGGCAGGCGAGCACGCTCCGAGCGCGGGCCGCCACGGAGTAGGGGTCGCGCTGGGTTCGGGGGGAGCGGACGAGCGGCACGGGACCTCCGAGACGAGTCGGTGAAATAGTTAGGCAAGCCTAACCTGACCTCACGGTCCTGTCAGCACCTCGACCCCGCGGCTTGTAGCATTGGCACTCCGGCCTGCGGAGTGCCAGCGCAGGCCCCGCGGGCCTCCGGGCCCGCCTCGACCGCAGACCTCGGAGGTGGACCGTGCAGGAGGACCGTCGGCTCGCCGTGCTCCGCGCCATCGTGGAGGACTACGTCCACACCGAGGAGCCGGTCGGGTCCAAGGCGCTGGTCGAGCGGCACGGCCTCGGCGTCTCGCCGGCCACGGTCCGCAACGACATGGCGGTGCTGGAGGAGGAGGGCTACATCACCCAGCCCCACACCAGCGCCGGTCGCGTCCCCACCGACAAGGGCTACCGGCTCTTCGTCGACCGGCTCACCACCGTCAAGCCGCTCTCGGCGGCGGAGAAGCGGGCCATCTCCTCCTTCCTCGACGGCGCCGTCGACCTCGACGACGTGGTCTCGCGCTCGGTGCGGCTGCTCTCGCAGCTGACCCGCCAGGTCGCCGTCGTGCAGTACCCCACGCTCTCCTCCTCCACCGTCCGCCACGTCGAGCTCGTCGCCCTCGCCCCGGAGCGGCTGCTGGTCGTGCTGATCCTCAGCACCGGCCGGGTCGAGCAGCGCCTGGTCGAGCTCACGTCCCCGCTCGGCGAGGAGGAGCTGGCCGCCCTGCGTAGCCGGGTCCTGCTCGCCGCCGTCGGGCAGCGGATCGCCGACGCGGTCACCGCGCTCCGCGACTCGGTGACCCCGCAGCCGGACCTCCAGCAGCCGGACCCCGAGCAGGCGCCCGGCCTGGTCGCGGACCCGACCGGTGCCGTGGTCGAGGCACTCGTGGAGGCGATGAGCGACCACCGCTCCGACCAGCGGGTGGCGGTCGGCGGCGCCGCGAACCTCGCGCGCTACGGCGACAGCTTCGACTCCGCCGTACGTCCCCTGCTCGAGGCGCTGGAGGAGCACGTCGTGCTGCTCAAGCTCCTCGGCGAGGCGGGCACCGGCGGGCTGGTCACCGTCCGGATCGGCGCGGAGGGCCCCTACGAGGAGCTCTCCTCCACCAGCGCGGTCTCCACCGGCTACGGCCCCGAGGACCAGTCGTTGGCAACCCTGGGCATCGTCGGCCCGACCCGCATGGACTACCCCGGCACCATGGCAGCCGTGCGCGCGGTCGCCCGCTACGTCACCCGCATCCTCGACGAGGCCTGACCCGCTCCCACCGGAGCAGCCGGGCCCCGCCGGCCCACCCCCAGCCAGCACCCCGCACCCGAGCACAGGACAGGAAGCAACCGCCCGTGAGCCAGGACCTGTACGCGATCCTCGACGTCGCCCGAGACGCCGACGAGGCCACCATCAAGAAGGCCTACCGGAAGCTGGCCCGGCAGTACCACCCCGACGTCAACCCCGACCCCTCCGCCAAGGAGCGCTTCGGCGAGGTCTCGCGGGCCTACGAGGTGCTCTCGGACCCGCAGAAGCGCGCGGCCTACGACCGTGGCGGGGACCCGTTCGGCGGCATGGGCGGCGCCGGTGCGGGCGCCGGGTTCTCCTTCACCGACATCATGGACGCCTTCTTCGGCGGCGGTGCCCAGGGCACCGGCACCGGCCGGGGCCCGCGTCCGCGCGTGCGCCGCGGCCAGGACGCGCTGATCCGCCTGGAGATCGAGCTCGCCGAGGCCGCCTTCGGCGTCGCCCGGGAGATCAAGGTCGACACCGCGGTGACCTGCTCCACCTGCGCCGGCGAGGGCGCGGCGCCGGGCACGCACGCGATCCCGTGCGAGACCTGCCGCGGCCAGGGCGAGGTCGCCCACGTCCAGCGCTCCTTCCTCGGCGAGATCCGCACCCTGCGCCCGTGCGCTGCCTGCCGCGGCTTCGGCACCGTCATCCCCGACCCGTGCCGCGAGTGCTCCGGCGACGGCCGGGTCCGCTCGCGCCGCTCGCTGACGGTGAAGATCCCCGCGGGCGTCGACACCGGCACCCGGGTCCAGCTCGCCGAGCAGGGCGAGGTCGGCCCCGGCGGCGGCCCCGCCGGCGACCTGTACGTCGAGATCCACGTCGCCCCGCACCCGGTCTTCAAGCGCCAGGGCGACGACCTGCACTGCACCGTGACCGTCCCGATGACCGCGGCCGCGCTCGGCACCACCATCGAGATGCCCACGCTGGAGGCCGACGTGGTCGACGGCGAGCCGACCACCGACCTCGAGACCTCCTTCGAGCTCGACGTCCGCCCCGGCACCCAGTCCGGCACCGAGCAGGTGCTGCGCGGGCGCGGGGTCCCCGGTCTGCGCGGCGGCCGCGGCGACCTGGTCGTCACCCTCGCCGTGGAGACGCCGACCCGGCTCGACGCACGCCAGGAGGAGCTGCTGCGCGAGCTCGCCGCCCTGCGCGGCGAGGAGGCCCCCGAGGGCACGGTCAAGCCGGGCGCGAAGTCGGTCTTCGGCCGCCTGCGCGACGCGTTCAACCCGCACTGACCCGGGTCACCCGATGAGCCTGCCCGTCCACCTGGTCCCGTCCCTCGACGCTGCCACCACCGGCAGCACGGTGGTGGTCGAGGGCGACGAGGCCCACCACGCCGTCGCCGTACGCCGTCTGCGGACCGGTGAGCAGGTCGTGCTGACCGACGGGCTCGGTCGCGCCGTGGTCGGCGAGGTGGCCGAGACCGGCAAGCGACGGCTCGAGGTCGTGGTGACCTCGGTGACCGCCGAGCCCGAGCCCGCCCCGGCCGTCACCGTCGTCCAGGCGCTGCCCAAGGGCGACCGCGGCGAGCTGGCCGTGGAGGTGCTGACGGAGGTCGGTGTCGCCCGCGTCGTGCCGTGGGCCGCCGCGCGCTCGGTCGCGGTCTGGAAGGGCGAGCGCGCCGAGAAGGGCCTGGCCAAGTGGCGCGCCACCGCCCGGGAGGCCGCCAAGCAGTCCCGCCGCTCCTGGCACCCGGTCGTCGACCCGCTCGCGACCACGGCCGGGGTGGTCGACCTGGTGGCTGCCGCCGACCTCGCGGTCGTGCTGCACGAGGACGCCACCGAGCCGCTCAGCGGGCTCGAGGTGCCCGCTCTGGGCAGCGTCCTGGTCGTCGTCGGCCCCGAGGGCGGCATCGCCCCCGAGGAGCTCGACGCGCTCACGGCCGCCGGCGCGCGGTCGGTGCGCCTGGGCGCGGAGGTCCTGCGGACCTCGACCGCCGGCGTCGCCGCCGTCGCCGCCCTGCTGGCCCGCACCCCCCGCTGGGGCTGAGCCCCGGCTCAGCCGACGGTGATCTCCTTGGTGTCGAACATCGGCGGGTTGCCCTCCCCGCCGGAGGGGTCGTCGGTCATGGCGATGAAGGTGTAGCTCCCCGGCGCGAGGTCGGAGAGGTCCACCTCGGTCTCCCAGGGGTAGAGCGCGTCCATCCAGCCCTCGGCCGTGGCGAACCCGCGCGCCACGACCGCGTCGGACCCGTCGCGGACCTCCCACGGGACGGTGGCCTCGAAGGACGAGGCCACACCGCTGGCGGTGAAGGTGTCGGGGACCTCCGCGCCCTCCTCGGGGGAGGTCACGTTGACCAGGGAGAGCACCTCGAGCTGGTCGGCGTTCTCGACGCCGTCGGCGGTGTCGATGCCGAAGAGGGTGGTCGCGCCGCCGGGCGACTCCACCACCACCGCGTCGCGGGTCTGCAGGGCGCCCTGGACGGTGTAGACGAGTGACTGCAGCGCGAGCTCGGCGTCGCCCGCCGACATCCCGGAGGGGCGTTCGGTCCACGCGTCGTCGGTGGTGGTCACGACGATCCGGCCGTCCTCGCGCGCGACGGAGGAGAAGCCGCCGCCGTCGGGGAAGGCCGAGCGGTAGTCGGGGTCGGCCGGCACGCCCGCGGCCGCCATCTCCGCGGCACCGAGCGCCGGCTCGCCGCTGACCTTGCGGAACTCGCGGAAGAGCCGCGGCCCGGAGCCGGTGTCGCCCACGTAGTAGACCGGCACGGTGCCGGCCGCGGCGGGCTCCTCCTCGGCGGGGGCGCTCGTGGGCTCGGTCGGCGAGGGCTCGGGAGTGGCCGAGGGGCTGTCCGAGACCTCCCCGGCGACCGGGTCGGTGGCCGTCCCGTCCTCGCCGCAGGCGGCGACGAGCAGCAGGACCCCGGCCGCGACGGCGGCGGAGGAAGTACGTCGGAGAGCGGTGCGCATGTGGTCCATGATGCCCCTGTGACGCGCTGGGCCCGCCTGCGGTTCCGGGGTGTGTCGCCGGCAGCGGCCCCGGGCCACCGTCCCCGTGAGAGCATCGGCACGGGAGAGGAGACCCATGAGCGACTGCCTGTTCTGCAAGATCGTGGCCGACGAGATCCCAGCCGAGATCGTCCACGTCACCGAGCGCACGGTGGCCTTCCGCGACATCCACCCCCAGGCGCCGACCCACGTGCTGGTCGTGCCCCGGGCCCACTTCGCCAACGCCGGTGAGCTGGCCGTGGGCGACCCGGTCGCGATGGCCGAGCTGGTCGACGCCGCGCACGCCGTGGCCACCGCCGAGGGCCACGAGGACGGCTACCGCCTGGTCTTCAACACCGGCGCCAAGGCCGGGCAGACGGTCTTCCACACCCACGTGCACGTCCTGGCCGGCCGCGACCTGACCTGGCCCCCGGGATGAGACGACGGCTCGCCGCGCTGCTGGCCGCGCTCGTGCTGGCCGTGGCCGGCACCGTGGCGGTCGCAGCCACGTGGGACCGTACCGAGCGGCGTACCGGCTCCGCGGCCGACGTCCTCGAGCCGCCCGCACCGCCGGAGGTGGCCGCCCAGCAGCTGCGCAGCGTCGAGCCCGGCAAGCGGTTGCCGCTGCGCGAGGGCGAGCGCCGGATGACCCTGGAGATGGACGCCGCCTACACCCCGAGCGCCCCGACGGGCACCGGCACCGACGACTACCGCTGCTTCCTGCTCGACCCCGGGCTGGAGGAGGACGTCTGGCTCACCGGCAGCCAGGTGCTGCCCGGCAACCCCGACGTCGTGCACCACGTCATCCTCTTCGAGGTCGAGCCCGACCAGGTCGCCGCCGCGGAGGAGCAGGACGCGCAGACCGTCGACCCCGGCTGGACCTGCTTCGGCGGCACCGGCCTGGAGGGCGACTTCGCCCGGCTGACCGACGCCAACTGGCTGGCCGCCTGGGCTCCGGGCGGCGACGAGACCCGCACGCCCGACGGCCTCGGCACCCGGCTCGAGGCCGGGAGCCGCGTGGTCATGCAGGTCCACTACAACCTCCTGCAGGGCGCCGCCCCCGACACCTCGGCCACGCAGCTGCGCTGGCTGCCGGGCGACCGGGACCTCGACGCGCTGCACACCTACCTCATGCCGGCCCCGGTCGAGCTGCCGTGCCGCGCGGCCCGCGACGACGGCCCGCTCTGCGAGCGGGACGCCGCGATGGCCGACCTGCGCGAGCGCTTCGGTGGAGCGGCCTTCACCGCGGACGCCCTGCACCTGCTGTGCGGGGAGCTCGAGGAGCCCTCGGAGACCACGACCTGCACCCGGCGGGTCTCCCAGGAGATGACCGTCCACGGCGTCGCCGGGCACATGCACCTGCTCGGCCGCGAGATCAGCGTCGTGGCCAACGAGGGCACCGACCGCGAGCGGACCCTGCTCGACATCGACCTGTGGGACTTCGACGACCAGGGCAGCCGGCGGATCGAGCCGGCGACCCTCCGCCCCGGCGACACCCTCACCGTCACCTGCCGCCACGAGCAGTGGCTGCGCGACAAGCTGCCCGCGTTCGACGGGCAGGAGGAGGACCGCTACGTGCTGTGGGGCGAGGGGTCGACCGACGAGATGTGCCTGGGCACGCTGCAGGTCACCTACGCCTCGGGCGAGCCCACCAGCGCGTTCTGAGCGGTCGGCCGCACCGCTCAGAGGTAGTAGAAGAGCCGCATCACGGCGAAGACCACCGGCAGCCCGAAGACCACCAGCAGGAACCACGCGGTCCAGCGGTGGACCGGCTTGGTGGAGTCCAGCCGGCCGCCGAAGTCCAGCAGCGCGCCCTCGACGGTGTGGTGGGTCAGACCCATCCGCCGGGCGTCGCCGGGCATCGCCTCGCCGGGGAACCAGTACGGCGGCAGCGACTCGTCGTCGGGGTCCGGGTCCTCGTCGTCCCACTCGCGCAGGTGGGGGTCGAGTCCGGGCACGGCCCCCACGGTACGGGGTCGGGGTGTGCGGACGGAGGAACTCGCTGGGAGGTCGTCGCCCCACGCCGTACAGTGAAGGGGTTCCGACCAGCACGCCTCCCGACTGCAGAGAGGGCCCTCCCGGGCATCCATGACTGACGCGCACACGACCCGCCACACCGTGGTGGTCCCCAACAGCATCGACATGGTCAGCCTGCTCGGGCCCGGGGACGAGCACCTCGCGCAGCTGGAGGAGGCCCTCGACGCCGACCTCCACGTGCGCGGCAACCGGATCACGCTCATCGGCGAGCCGTCCGAGCTGGCGCTGGGGGAGCGGCTCCTCGACGAGCTGGTCACCATCCTGCGCACCGGGCAGAGCGTCACCGGCGACACCGTCGAGCGGGTCCTCGGCATGCTCCGCGCCGAGACCAGCGAGCGCCCCGCCGACGTGCTGAGCCTCAACATCCTCAGCAACCGAGGCCGCTCGATCCGGCCCAAGACGCTGAACCAGAAGCGCTACGTCGACTCCATCGACGAGCACACGATCACCTTCGGCATCGGCCCCGCCGGCACCGGCAAGACCTACCTCGCGATGGCCAAGGCCGTGCAGGCGCTGCACGCCAAGCAGGCCAACCGGATCATCCTCACCCGCCCCGCGGTCGAGGCCGGCGAGCACCTCGGCTTCCTGCCGGGCACCCTCGGGGAGAAGATCGACCCCTACCTCCGCCCGCTCTACGACGCGCTGCACGACATGATCGACCCGGACTCGATCCCCAAGCTCATGGCGGCCGGCACCATCGAGGTCGCGCCGCTGGCCTACATGCGCGGGCGCACGCTCAACGACTCCTTCATCATCCTCGACGAGGCGCAGAACACCACGCCGGAGCAGATGAAGATGTTCCTGACCCGGCTGGGCTTCGGCTCCAAGATCGTGGTCACCGGCGACGTCACCCAGACCGACCTGCCCGGCGGTGTCCGCTCGGGGCTGCGCGTGGTCGAGGACATCCTCGACGGCGTCGAGGACATCGGCTTCCACCGGCTCACCTCGGCCGACGTGGTGCGGCACAAGCTCGTGGGCCGGATCGTGGCGGCGTACGACGAGTTCGACGCCCGTGCGCAGCAGGACGCTCCGCGCAGCGGCCCGCCGGCGCGCACGCACCGCAAGCAGCGCTCGTGACGTCGGGGTCCGAGCCGTCCACCGAGGACGTGCGCGAGGATGGCCCCGTGAGCATCGAGGTCCTCGACGAGTCCGGGCGTGACGTGGACGTGCGCCGGCTGAGCACGCTGAGCCGCTTCGTGATGGACCGGATGCGCGTCCACCCGCTGGCCGAGCTGTGCATCAAGGCCGTCGACGAGGCGACCATCGCCGAGCTCAACGAGCAGTGGATGGGCAAGGTCGGTCCCACCGACGTGCTGGCCTTCCCGATGGACGAGCTGCGCCCGGGTCTGGTGGGCGAGGAGCCCGAGGAGGGCGTCCTCGGCGACCTCGTGCTGTGCCCGGTCGTCGCCGAGCGCCAGGGCGAGACCGCCGGCCACGGGACCGTCGCCGAGCTGGACCTGCTCACCGTGCACGGGGTCCTCCACCTGCTGGGCTACGACCACGCCGAGCCCGAGGAGCACGCCGAGATGTTCGGCCTCCAGGACGAGCTGCTCGCCGCCTGGCGCGCCACCCTCACGTGATCCCGGGCGACGTCTGGCTGCTCGTCGCGGTCGCCTCCCTGGTCCTGCTCGCGGGAGTGTTCTCGGCCGCCGACGCCGCGCTCGGCTCCTTCTCGCAGGCGCGCGCGGCCGAGCTGGCCGCGGAGGACCGCGCCGGATCGCGCCGGCTGCTGCACCTGCTCGAGGACGCCCCGCGCTACCTCAACACCGCGCTGCTGCTGCGCCTGGCGTGCGAGGTGACCGCGATCGTGCTGGCCACGCACCTGGTGCGCCAGCGCCTGCAGGAGTCGTGGGGCCTCACGGTGGCGGTGACCGTCGCCGTGATGCTGGTCGTGTCCTTCGTCGTCATCGGCGTCGCCCCCCGCACGCTGGGCCGCCAGCACTCGGAGTCCGTCGCGCTGCTCTCGGCCGGGCCGCTCACCTTCGTCACCCGCATCCTCGGCCCGCTCCCGCGGGTGCTGATCCTGCTGGGCAACGCCATCACCCCCGGCAAGGGCTTCAGCGACGGCCCGTTCTCCACCGAGACCGAGCTGCGCGAGCTCGTCGACCTCGCCGAGGCCTCCTCGCTCATCGAGAGCGAGGAGCGGCGGATGATCCACTCCGTCTTCGAGCTCGGCGACACCACCGCGCGCGAGGTGATGGTCCCGCGCAACGACGTGGTCTTCGTCGAGCGCCACAAGAACCTGCGCCAGACCCTCTCGCTGTTCCTGCGCAGCGGCTTCAGCCGGGTGCCGGTGATCGAGGAGAACCTCGACCACGTCGTCGGGATCGCCTACCTCAAGGACCTCGTGCGCCGGGACTTCGACGAGCCCGGTGCGGAGTTCACCGAGCGCATCGACTCGGTGATGCGCGAGCCCTACTGGGTGCCGGAGTCCAAGCCCGTCGACGACCTGCTGCGCGAGATGCAGGCCCGGCGCCAGCACGTCGCGGTCGTCGTCGACGAGTACGGGGGCACCGCCGGCCTCATCACCATCGAGGACATCCTCGAGGAGATCGTCGGCGAGATCAGCGACGAGTACGACCCCGAGGAGGTCCAGGCCGACGAGGTCGGTCCGGGGCTGTTCCGGGTGCCCTCGCGCTTCCCGGTCGACGACCTCGAGGAGCTCTTCGGCTTCGACGTCGAGGAGGAGGACGTCGACTCCGTCGGCGGGCTCATGGCCAAGCACCTCGGGCTCGTGCCGATCCCGGGCTCGACGGTGGAGGCACACGACCTGCGCTTCGTCGCCGAGTCGGCCTCGGGACGCCGCAACAAGATCGACACCGTGCTCATCACGCGCGTGGAGCACGAGGAGGAGGACGAGGACGAGTGACCAGCACGAGTGACGAGCTGAGCGCCGAGGACCAGAAGCTGGTGACCCTGGCCCGCGCCACCCGCGCCCGCACCGGCGCCGCGGAGGGTGCCGCGGTCCGCGACAGCGACGGCCGCACGTACGCCGCCGCCACCGTCGACCTGCCCTCGCTGCAGGTCTCCGCGCTGGGGACCTGCATCGCGATGGCCGTGGCGTCGGGCTCGGCCGGCCTGGAGGCGGCCGTGGTGCTGACCGAGGCCGCGGAGCTGGCCGCCGTCGACCTGGCCGCGGTCCGCGACTTCGCCGGGACCGGCGTGGTGCTGCACCTCGGCGACCCGCGCGGCACGATCGGCGCGTCCAGCACCTCCTGACCTGCTCGGGGCCGTGACGGATTCCCCCTGCGTCCGACCTGGTGAGTAGGGTCCGGACGTGAGCGTCCGAGCCCAGCAGCACTCCGCGACCGTCCTGGGTCGTGAGCGGTTGGCCGACCACCTCCTTCGCCTGCGGCTCGGAGGCGAGGGCCTGGCCGCCTTCACCAGCACCGGGCTGCCCGACGAGTGGGTGGCCCTCGTGGTGCCCGGGCAGTTCCAGTCGCGCTACTACACCGTGCGCTCCTGGGACGGCTCCGAGCTCGTGCTCGACGTGGTCGTCCACGACGAGGGCCTGGTCACCGAGTGGGCCCAGCGCGCCGAGGGCGTGGTCGGGGAGACCGTGGTGGTCACCGACCCCAAGGGCTCGTTCGCCCCGCCCGCCGACGCGGGCTGGCTGATGCTCGTCGGCGACCTGACCGCGCTGCCCGCGATCGCGCGCATCTGCTCCTCCACCGACCTGCCGGTCCGGGTCTGGGCCGAGGTGCCCGAGCGCCCCGCGGGCTACCTCCCCGACGACGTCGAGGTCACCTGGCTGGCCCAGCCCGGCGACGGTCGGTCCGCCCTGGCCGACGTCGTCGCCGACCTCACGTGGCCCGAGGGTCCCGGCTACTTCTGGATGGCGGGGGAGTCCGCGCAGATGCGCGCCATCCGCAAGCACCTCATGCGCGACGTGCGGCTGCCCTCCGAGCAGTACGACGTCATGGGCTACTGGCGCGGCGGGCAGGCCCGCCAGCCGCGGGCGGTCGATCCCGGTCCGATCTGGCGCGCCGGCAAGGCCGCGGGCAAGAGCGACGAGGAGATCTGGGCCGACTACGACCAAGCACGGGACGACCAGGCACGGGACGACCAGGCACGGGAGGCCCAGTCATGACGGACCAGCAGCACCGGTCGGGTTTCGCCTCCTTCGTGGGGCGGCCCAACGCCGGCAAGTCGACCCTGACCAACGCCCTGGTCGGGCAGAAGGTCGCGATCACCAGCGACAAGCCGCAGACCACCCGCACCGTGGTGCGCGGCATCGTGCACCGCTCCGACGCCCAGCTGGTCCTGGTCGACACCCCCGGCCTACACCGCCCCCGCACGCTCCTCGGCGAGCGGCTCAACGACCTGGTCACCACGACCTGGGCCGAGGTCGACGTCGTGGCGGTCTGCTTCCCCAGCAACGAGAAGATCGGCCCCGGCGACCGGTTCATCGTCGGGGAGCTGGCCAAGGTGCGGCGTACGACGAAGATCGCCGTGGCCACCAAGACCGACCTCGCCTCGCCCGAGCGGATCGGCCAGCACCTGCTGGACATCCAGCAGCTCGGCGTGGAGACCGGCACCGACTGGGCCGAGATCGTCCCCGTCTCGGCCAAGGCCGGTGACCAGGTGGACCTGCTGGCCGACCTGCTCGTCGGGCTGCTCCCGGAGGGGCCGCAGCTCTACCCCGAGGGCGAGCTCACCGACAGCCCCGAGGAGGTCCTGGCCGCCGAGCTGATCCGCGAGGCCGCCCTCGACGGCGTGCGCGACGAGCTCCCGCACTCCATCGCGGTGGTGGTCGAGGAGATGGGTCTACGCGAGGGCCGTCCGGAGGACAAGCCGCTGCTCGACATCCACGCCAACCTCTACGTCGAGCGCGACTCCCAGAAGGGGATCATGATCGGCCACAAGGGGGCCCGGCTGCGCCAGGTCGGCACCGTGGCGCGCAAGCAGATCGAGGCGATGCTCGGCACGCCGGTCTACCTCGACCTGCACGTCAAGGTCGCCAAGGACTGGCAGCGCGACCCGCGGCAGCTGCGCAAGCTCGGCTTCTAGCCGGCGCTCCGGTCGCGATGGGTCAGGCGACCGGCACCCAGCAGCGCCCGAAGCGCTGGCCCGCGGCCCACTGCTCCGCGCTGGGCCACTCGTAGCCCCACGTGAACTCCAGCGGGTCCGTGGCCCGGTCGCGTCCGACCTGCTCGCAGGGCTCCTGCCCGCGCTCCTGCGCGGCCTGCTCGCCGGGGTAGTCCTCACCGTCGGGACCGGTGCCGCCCAGCTCGACCACCGACACCGCGCGCCAGCTGTGCTGCTCCGCGCACGCCACCCGCCGGGCGTCCCGGTCGTCGGGGGCGCCCGTGGCGCACAGGCCCCAGCGGTCCCGGCCGGCCGCGGTGGCGAGGGTCCCCTCGAGGCGCCCGGACAGGGGCAGCAGGCCGCCCCGACCGTCCGGCGCCACCACGTCGCAGCGGAACCACGAGGCGCCGGCGTCGGCCTCGGGCAGCGTCGGGGTGAACCACACCGCGCGCAGGACGCTCAGCCGCCAGCCGTCCTCGCCGCCCCCGACGAAGTCCGGCAGCGCGGCCGGGCACCGGGTGGCGACCTGGGTGCGGACCCGCTCGGAGTCCATCGCCAGCAGGTGACCCTCCGCCGCGCGGTCCAGCCGTCCCACGAGGAAGGTGCGGGCGGTGTGGGGGGAGGTGCAGGGACGGGAGGGGCTGTCGTCGGTGGCGGCGAGCGCTGCGTCGAGGTCCAGGTCGTAGCACGCGCGCTCCGGCGGGAGGGCGGGCCGAGGCGGCTCGGCAGCGCCCGTCCCGTCCGCAGCCGCCGCACCAGGTGCGGCCGCCTGGCCGGCGGCGTCCGCGCCCACGTCGCCCGCGCGGGGACCCGGGTCCTGCGCGGCGTCCGAGCAGCCGGCCAGCACCAGGAGGACCAGCAGCACCAGGCCGACCGCGCGTGCCCTCGCCCGTGCTCTCCCCCCTGGCGTCATTGCTGGGTCCGCGCCCAGCACACCGACCTCCGGTTGCCGACCTCCCACTCGGCCTGCTTGAACCACGTGTAGCCGAACTCGTAGGAGTCCGGGTAGCCCAGCCAGGCGCCGACGGAGTCGGAGCAGAAGTCGCGGGTGGTGACCTCGACGATCCGGTCACCGGGGTAGTCCTCGCCGGGCTCGCCCACCTTGATCGTCGTGACCGCGCGCCAGGTGTGCGGCTCCGAGCACGGCACCTTGGGGGAGCCGTTGACGGTGCGGCCGTCGGCGCAGACCATCCACTGGTCCGGCGGCAGGCCCTCGAGCAGGCCCTCGGCGGTCTCCGGGAGCGCGCGGTAGTCGGTCAGCTGCGGTCCGCCCCCGATGACGTCGCAGCGGAACCAGCGGGCCCCTGCCTCCCAGGCGGCCTCCGTCGGGGCGAACCACGCCCAGGAGACGACGGTGCGCATGACCGCCGACTCGTCGGCGCGCAGGAAGGAGGCGAAGGCGGGGGCGCAGGTGTCGTAGACGTGTGCCCCGATCTGCGGGTCGTCGGCGTCGAGGTCGTGCAGCTCCTCCGGGAGCTCCTGGACCTCGAAGGTCTCGGCGGTGTGCCGGTCGGCGCAGTCCACGACGGGGGAGTCGTTCGAGGGCAGGGCGACGTCCTCGGCGTCGAGCAGCCGGCAGGCGCCGACCTCCGGCGGGGTGGTGCTCGTCGTCCCGGTCTCGTCCTCGCCGCAGGCCGCGAGCAGGCCGAGCAGCAGGACCAGCCCGGCGAGCCGCAGCGCGGGCGCGAAGCCACGGACGGCTCGGGAGTTCAACGGCACCTCGGGCTCCAGGGTCGTGGGGACGGGGAGGAGGCTACCCGTCGCGCCCGACGACCGCGGGGCCAGGACGCGACCTCTAGGAGGACAGCAGCGCCGCCAGCGTCCCGCCCAGCTCGTACGCCGCCGCGCGCGCCTCCTCGTCCGGGTCGCCGAGCACCTCCAGGACCGGCGCGGCCTGCTGCCAGGGGAGCGCGCCGGTGATCGCGAGCACCGAGCGGACGGCGCCGGTCGTGTCGTAGCGACCGTGGACCGCGAGCCCGAACGGGCGACGTCCGCCCGAGGAGCCGGCGGCCGAGCCGTCCTCGCCGAGCGCGCCGCCGACCTCAAGGAAGAGGGAGTCGAAGAAGTGCTTGAGCGCCCCCGACATGTAACCGAAGTTGGCCGGTGTCACGAGCAGGTAGCCGTCGGCGGCCAGCACGTCCTCGGCACTCGCCTCCAGGGCGGCTCGTTCGACCACCTCGACCCCCGTCACGGCCTCGTCGCGCGTCCCTCCCAGGACGGCGTCGGTGAGGTCGCGCAGCGTCGGCGTGGGGGAGTGGTGGACGAGCAGGAGCCGGGCCATGGGGTGACCCTAGGACGGTCGCGGGCGACCCGCGGGACGCGGTGGGTCGGCTACTCGGCCCTACTCGGTCCAGCCGTGCTCATGGGCCCAGGCGACGGCCTGGGTGCGCCGGGTCACCCCGGTCTTGGCGTACACCTGGCGGACGTAGGTCTTCACCGAGTTGACCGAGACGTAGAGACGCTCGGCGATCTCCTGGTTCGACAGGCCGCGGCCGATGAGCACCAGCACCTCGGACTCGCGCTGGGAGAGCCCGGGGAAGTCGTGGTCCTGCTCGCCGGCGGTGCCGGCGGGCTGGGAGAGCCGGTCACCGCGCAGCACCGCATCGATGGCCGCGACCAGGTCCTGGCCGGGGGCGTCCTTGGCCAGGAAGCCGTCGGCGCCCGCGTCCAGCGCTCGCCGGCGACGGTGCGGGTGGTCGTGCCAGGTGTAGACCAGCACCTTCGCCGGCGCCAGTGCGGGGAGGCGGGCGAGCCGCTCCTGCACGTCCTGACCGGCGAACGGGTCGCACAGGACGACGTCCAGCCCGGTGGTGTCGGGCACGTGCCCGGCGCTGCTGCGCAGGGGGCGCACGGACAGCCGGGCCACGTGGGGCCGGAGCATCCCGGCGAGGCCGTGGGTCACCAGCTCGCTCTCGTCGAGGACGCCCAGCCGCACAGGACGCACCGTCGAGGGAGGCATGGGCTGAAAATACTGGGGGCACTCCCGACCACTCAAGATCCCGCCTCACCCCGCGGGGTGATTCCGGACCGGTCTCGCCCGCCTGGTGGGCGTCCGGCCGTCCCGGGCGCACGCCGGGGCCGTGCAGGGTATGGTGGCCGAGTCATGACGCAGCAGCACGCCCTTCTCCTTCGCTGCCGCAGCGAGGTCTGAGCCCGACCGGACCCCCTCGCTGCGGAGGCTCTCTGCGCGCCGGTCACCACGACCCCCACCCAGAGCACCCAGCGAGGACACCGTGACCACCATCCCGCCCCAGAAGCCCAGCGGCATGCCCGTCGGGCGCTACCGCGCCTTCCCGCCGATCGACCTGCCCGACCGCACCTGGCCCGAGCGCAGCATCACCCAGGCCCCGCGCTGGCTGTCCACCGACCTGCGCGACGGCAACCAGGCCTTGATCGACCCGATGAGCCCGGCCCGCAAGATGCGGATGTTCGACCTGCTCGTCCAGATGGGCTACAAGGAGATCGAGGTCGGGTTCCCCTCGGCCAGCGAGACCGACTTCGCGTTCGTCCGCCAGCTCATCGAGGGCGACCGGATCCCCGACGACGTCACCATCTCCGTGCTGACCCAGGCGCGCGAGGACCTGATCGAGCGCTCCGTGCAGTCGCTGGTCGGCGTGCCGCGGGCCAACATCCACCTCTACAACGCGCTGGCGCCGATGTTCCGCCGCGTGGTGTTCAAGGCCAGCACCGACGAGGTCAAGGACATCGCCGTGCGCGGCACCGAGTTGGTCATGAAGCACGGCGACGCCCACCTGGACATGACCGTCATCGGCTACGAGTACAGCCCGGAGATCTTCACCTCCACCGAGCTGCCCTTCAGCCTGGAGGTCTGCGAGGCCGTCACCGACGTGTGGCAGCCCGAGGACGGCCGCGAGATCATCCTCAACCTGCCGGCGACCGTCGAGGTGGCGACGCCCAACGTCTACGCCGACCAGATCGAGTGGTTCTCCCGCCAGCTGACCCGGCGCGAGAACACCGTCATCTCCCTGCACCCACACAACGACCGCGGCACCGCGGTCGCGGCCACCGAGCTGGCGCTGATGGCTGGTGCGGACCGGGTCGAGGGCTGCCTGTTCGGCCACGGCGAGCGCACCGGCAACGTCTGCCTGGTCACCCTGGGCATGAACCTCTTCAGCCAGGGCGTGGACCCGATGATCGACTTCTCCGACATCGACGAGGTCCGCCGCACCGTGGAGTACTGCACCCAGCTGCCGGTCCACCCGCGCCACCCCTACGCCGGCGACCTGGTCTACACGGCGTTCTCAGGCTCCCACCAGGACGCGATCAAGAAGGGCCTGGAGGACCTCGAGCGCCGCGCCGGGGAGCAGGGCGTCCCGGTCTCGCAGATGCCCTGGGAGGCGCCGTACCTGCCGATCGACCCCAAGGACGTGGGTCGCTCCTACGAGGCGGTCATCCGGGTCAACAGCCAGTCCGGCAAGGGGGGCGTGGCCTACGTCCTCAAGGCCGAGCACAAGCTGGACCTGCCGCGGCGCGCGCAGATCGAGTTCTCCCGGGTCGTGCAGCAGCGCACCGACGCCGAGGGCGGGGAGATGACCCCGGAGCAGATCTGGGACGTCTTCCGCTCCGAGTACCTCGACCGCGAGGCGCCGCTGCGCCTGGACTCCGTGCACACCTCCTCCGCGGCGGGGCAGAAGGACGCCCTGGAGGTCAACGTCTTCGTCGACGGCGAGGCGCGCACGCTCACCGGGGAGGGCAACGGCCCGCTCTCGGCCTTCGTCGACGCCATCTCCACCCTGGGTCCCGACGTCCTGGGCGTCGAGGACGTGCGCGTCCTGGACTACGCCGAGCACGCGCTCTCGGCCGGCGGTGACGCCCTCGCCGCGGCGTACGTCGAGTGCGCCGTCGACGGCCGCGTGCTGTGGGGCATCGGCATCGACCCCAACATCGTCACGGCCTCCCTGCAGGCGGTCGTCAGCGCCGTCAACCGCGCCTGAGCGCCACGGTGCGGCTGCGCGTCAGTACTTGACCGGCAGCCGCACCGTGAAGGTCGCGCCCTCCAGGTGCGCCGAGCGCACCCGGATCGTGCCGCCGTGGGCCGAGACGATCGCCGAGACGATCGACAGCCCGAGCCCGGTGCCCTGGATCGCCTCCTTCTGCGCGGTCGAGGAGCGGAAGAACTTCTGGAACAGGTTGTCCTGCTCCTCGGTCGGGATGCCGATGCCGGTGTCGGTCACCGTCAGCACGACCTCGTCGCCGGAGACCTCGACCCGGGCCCGGACGACACCGCCGTCCTCGGTGAACTTGATGGCGTTGGTGACCAGGTTGAGCACGACCCGCTCGAGCTGCGCGGGGTCGCCGACGACCACGGCGGGGGAGTCGGGTCGCTCGACCAGGAGCTCCAGGTCGCGGTCGGCCACCAGCGGTGCCACCGACTCCTCGACGGCGCACAGCACCTCGCCGAGGTCGACCTGCTCGGCCTCCCAGGTGATCGACTCCGAGTCCAGCCCGGCCAGGGTCAGCAGGTCGTTGCAGAGCACGATCAGCCGCTGGCCGTTGCGGGCGATGGTGTCGAAGAGCGGGAGCTGGTCAGGCAGGGGGTCCACGACGGTGCCGTCCTGCAGCATCTCGGTGTAGCCGACGATGCTGGTCACCGGCGTGCGCAGCTCGTGTGAGACCGTCGAGACGAACTCGTTCTTGGCCTCGTCCAGGGCCCGCAGCCGCTCGACGGCGGTGCGTTCCTTCTCCAGCGCCGCCACCAGCATGTCCTGGCCCTGGCGCTGCTCGGTCACGTCGCGGCCGACGCAGAGGAAGCCGACCTGCGGGGTCACACCGCCGGCGGTCGCGCTCAGCGACATCGAGACGACCCGGCGGCTCCCGTCGCGGGCCACCCACAGCCAGTCGCGAGCGGGGAGCTCGCCCGAGCCGATGCCGCGCACCAGGGTCGCGAAGGCCTTGTCGGGGTCGCGACTTCCCAGTCGCTCGGAGACCTGGTCGGGGTCGAGCAGGTCGAGGAAGCGCTGCCCTACCTGCCGCCCGGCGTCGTGGTCGAGCATCAGCTCGGCACCGGCGTTGAACACGGTGATCCGACCGTGGTCGTCGACCCCGATGATCGCGGTGGTGATCGCGGCCCGCATGAGGTGGGAGACCAGGCCCGCGCTCGCGCGCTCGGTCGTGACGTCGATGCCGGTGAGCACGGCGTACGCCGGCAGGTCCTGCTCGTCGCGCACCATGTTGTTGCTCCACAGCACCCGCAGCGTGGAGCCGTCGCGGGTCGTGGCGTCGGCCTCGCGGACCACCGGCTGGCCCGAGCGGTTGGGCCAGAGGAACAGGGCGTCGAGGTCCGGGGCGCCGGCGACCAGGCTGGTCTCGGCGATGGTGCGTCCGACCAGGTCGGCCTCGGTCCACCCGGTGAGCCCCGTGGTCGCGGCGTTGACGCGCACGATCCGGCCCTCCAGGTCGGTGACCAGGATGATCGCCGCGGTCGTGTCGAGGGTCGCGGAGGTGAGCCGCTCGGCTGCCTCGAGCCGTTGACGGGCCACGTGCTCGGCGGAGACGTCGAGCAGCTGGGCCGACCACACGACCCGGCGGTCGTCGTCGTCGCCGTGGGAGAGCCGGCTGAGCGCGACCTCCACCCGGGTGGAGGCGTCGCCCCGGACGCTGACCCGCCCGCGCCAGGACTGCCCCGCGGCGGTGCGCACGTCGAGCTCCGTCGGCGTGGCCAGCAGGTCGCCCAGCGGCAGCCCGAGCAGCGAGCCGTGCGGGCGGCCGAGGACGTCCGCGGCGGTGTCGTTGGCGTCCACGACGCGCAGCGCCCCGCCCTCCAGCCGCAGCAGCAGCTGACCCAGCAGCGAGTCGGTGAAGTTGCGCCGGAAGAGCACCTCCTCGGCGCTGGCCTGGGCCGCCAGCCGGTTGCGCTCGGCGAGCAGCAGCGCCAGGGGGACGGTCATCAGGGCGGCGCAGACGACGTAGAGCTGGCACAGCGACGCCGCGCCGACCTGGCTGGTGAACCCCTCGTCGATCTCGGCGGCGAAGGGTCCCCAGCCCAGGGCGTTGAGGTAGGTGGTGGTGGCGGCGAAGCCGGCCAGCTGCACGGAGACGACCCGCAGGTCGAAGCGCAGCGCCGCCCACACCAGCAGGGTCAGGGGGACGAAGGTCAGCGCCAGCTCCTGCGCCGGCAGGAAGACCAGGCTGATCGACACCACGAGGAGCGTCACCTGCGCAGCGAGCTCGCCCCGGTCGGCGGCCGGGCCGCCGCGCAGGCGCCAGGTCAGGGCGAGGGGGAGCACCACGAGGATCGCCGCGGCGTGTGCCGGTGAGGTGGTCCGGGCGGTGGCGAGGAAGCCTCCGTCGAGCATCGCCCACACCACGGTGCCGCTGCCCACGGCGATGACGACGCCACCGAGCGCGGCCGCGACCAGGAGCCGCACGAAGTCCTGCAGCGTCCCCAGGGTCGGCGGTCCGGGCGTTGGCCTCGCGCGCAGCACCAGTCCCGCCACCACCGCCTCGGCCGCGTTCACCGCGCCGAAGGCGGCGGAGACGTCCGGGGTCCGACCGGCGGTGAGGTTGGCCAGGCCCGTCGCGACCGCGACGCCCACCGTCGCGGCGACCAGCCGACGCGCGCCGGGGCGCACCAGGGCCACCAGTGCCACCGCCAGCCCCGCAGCCGGCCACCAGCCGGCGACCGGGTTGTCCGCGGGACGCCAGGCCACCGACACGGTCGCCACGACGTACGTCGCCGCCAGCAGCAGCACGGCAGCCCGCAGGCCCAGGGCGGGGGCTGCGGGCGCGGGCAGGGGGGCGACCGCGGTGGCCATGGGCCCATTCTCACGTCCCCGGCCGGTCCCGGGGGCCGGTCCGGCTAGATTCCCCCCATGCTGGTCTCCGAGCGCGTCGGGCAGTTCTTCTTCCACACCGAGGACGGTCGGGACCGACTGGAGTACACCGAGTACGGCTCGGGCGACTCCTGGGTCGTGCTCGTGCACGGTCAGCTGATGACCCGGCGCATGCACGAGCCGCTGGCCCGCGCCCTGGCCGGGTCCGGTCTGCACGTGGTGGCCCTGGACCTGCTCGGGCACGGCCGCTCGGACCGCCCGGCGGATCCGCTCGCCTACTCCGTGCAGGCCTTCGGGGAGCAGGTCGTCGCCCTGCTGGACCACCTCGGGGCTCCCGAGGCCGTGGTCGGCGGGACGTCCCTGGGGGCCAACGTCGCCCTCGAGGTCGCCGTCGCCGCCCCCGACCGCGTGCGCGGCCTGCTGCTGGAGATGCCCGTCCTGGACAACGCCCTCGAGGCGAGCATCGTCGCGGCGTCCCCGCTGCTGCTCGCCTCGCGCCTGCTGCCCGTGAGCGTCGACGGTGCGCGTCTCCTGTCCGGGGTCGTGCCCCGCTCGTTGCTGCCCTTCTGGGCCGGGGTGGCCCTCGACGTACTGGACCAGCGCCCCGGTGCGACGGCCGCGCTGCTCCACGGTCTGCTGTTCGGCAGGATCGCGCCGATGTCGAGGGAAAGGCGCCGGATCACCGCCCCCGCGCTGGTGGTCGGGCACACCCGCGACCCCATCCACCCGGCGGCCGACGCGGCGATGCTGGCCGCGGAGATCCCTGACGCCGAGTTCGTCAGCGCCCGCAGCCTGCTCGAGTGGCGGCTGCGCCCCGAGCGGCTCACCGGAGCGGCCATCGGCTTCTGCCAGAGCTGCTGGCGGGTCCAGCGCCGCCGGCGGCGCTCCGCCACGCGGTAGACCTCCGGATCCTCGGGCCCGGCGGGGCACAATGGCGCGGTGCCCCTCTACCGCGACGAGGCGGTCGTGCTGCGCACCCACAAGCTGGGGGAGGCCGACCGGATCATCACCCTGCTCACCCGCCGGCACGGCGTGGTGCGCGCGGTCGCCCGCGGGGTGCGGCGCACCTCCTCGCGGTGGGGCTCGCGGCTGGAGCCCTTCACCCACGTCGACCTCCAGCTCGCCGACGGGCGCAACCTCGACACCATCACCCAGGCCGAGACGATCACGCCCTTCGCCGGCCGGATGGGCGCCGACTACGAGCGCTACACCGCGGGCACGGTCATGCTCGAGACCGCCGAGCGGCTGGTCGTGGAGGAGCGCGAGCCGGCCACCCAGCAGTACCTCTTGCTGGTCGGTGGGCTGCGGGCGATGGCCGCCGGTGAGATCGGGCCGGGCCAGGTCCTCGACTCCTACCTCCTGCGCTCGCTGTCGGTCGCCGGCTACGCCCCGAGCTTCGAGGGCTGCGCCCGGTGCGGCCTCGAGGGTCCGCACCGCTGGTTCAACCCCTCGATGGGTGGGGTGCTGTGCAGCACCTGTCGCGTGCCCGGCTCCGCCAGCCCGGCCGCGGGCACCGTCGAGGTCCTGGGGGCGCTGCTCGCCGGCGACTGGCCGACCGTCGGCAACGCCGACCCGCGCACCCTGCGCGAGGCGAGCGGGTTGGTGGCGGCGTACCTCTCCTGGCACCTCGAGCGTGGCCTGCGCTCCATGGAGCACCTGCAACGCTGACCCCTGCGGATGACGCCCGTGGAGCCCACCGGGGTGTCATGCTGGCCCCCGGCGGTCTGGGGGAGATCGGGGAAGGAGTCGGATGCGGTCCTACCTCGCTGCCCTGCGCCGGGTGGTCAACCTGGTCGACGACCCCGACCCGCGCCTGCTGCAGACCGCGTTCGCCGCGCTCGTCCTGCTCGACACCCTCCTGCGCTCCTCGGTCGGTACGCCGCTGGACGCGGCTCGCGGGCCGCTGGCCGGGCTGGGCCTGCTGACGCTGACCACCCTCGCGGTGTGGGTCGCGCCGCGCGCCGGGCCGGGGGTGCGGCACGCCCCGCTGCTGGTGGCCGTGCTCGACCTGGCCGCGATCGGGCTGGTGCGGCTGGTGCCCGAGGGCTCGGCGGCGGGGATCCTGGTCGTCCTGCCCGCGCTGTGGCTGGCCCGGTTGATGGGCGGGCGCGGTGCGGTGCTGGCCGGCGTCGCCGCCGCCCTGGTGGTCTCGGGCCCGGGCCTGGCCTACAACGGTGTCTCGGGGTCGTCGCTGACCCGGGCCGTCCTGCCGCCGCTCGTCGCCTGGCTGGTGGGCCTGGGCGTCGCCTCGGCCGTGACCCGCGCGGAGTCCGAGCGCCGGATCTCGACCGCGATCCTGGACACCGTCGACGTGGGCCTGGTGCTCCTCGATGCCGAGGGCCGCTACCTGCGCGCCAACCGTCGCCACCAGGACTTCATCGACCTCGCCTTCCCCGACGGCCACGCCGGGAAGGCAGGTCAGCTCGGGGCCGTCCACCACCCCGACGGTCGACGGGTGGTGCGCGAGGAGATGCCGAGCTTCCGCGCCGCCTCCGGCGAGGAGTACTCCGACATCCGGATCTGGTGCGGCGACGACCCGCTGACCCGCAGGGCGCTGTCGGTCTCCGCGCGCACGCTGCGTGACGACCAGGGGCGGCGCGTCGGAGCGGCGCTGGCCTACAAGGACATCACCGACCTGCTGAGCGCCCTGGAGGCCAAGGACGAGTTCGTCTCCACGGTCTCCCACGAGCTGCGCACCCCGCTGGCCTCCATCGCGGGCTACGTCGAGGTGCTCCTGGGGCGCGAGGACCTCCCGGCCGCGGCCGCCGACCACCTGCGCGTCGTCGAGCGCAACGCCGTGCGCCTGGACCGGCTGGTCGGCGACCTGCTCGCCACGGCGCAGGCCGGCAGCGGTCCGCTGCCCGTCCACCGCACCGAGAGCGACCTGGCGGTGCTGGTGCGCGAGGCCGTGGAGGTCGCCACCCCGGCGGCCGAGGCGGCCGGCGTCGACCTGGACCAGCGCTGCCCGGCATCACTGCGCGTGCTTGTCGACCCCCGACGGATCGGGCAGGTGCTGGACAACCTGCTCTCCAACGCGCTCAAGCACACCGGTGCCGGGGGCAGGGTCTGCGTCGAGGTCACCGAGCGCCCCGCCGACGGGCAGGACGGCCAGGGCGGCCTCGTCGAGCTGGCGGTGTCCGACACCGGCACCGGCATCCCGCCCGAGGACCTGGACCGGCTCTTCGTCCGCTTCCACCGCAGCAGCACCAGCCGCGACCTGGCGATCCCCGGCCTGGGCCTGGGCCTGTGCATCGCCCGTGACATCGTCGCCGCCCACGGCGGCCGGATCGAGGTCGACAGCGAGGTGGGGGTGGGCACGACCGTGCGGGTCCTGCTGCCCCGGCAGGTCCCCGCGGACCCGTAGGCTCCGCTGTCGTGAAGCGCCCCGTCCGTCCGCCCACGCCGCACCCCTCGGGCGCCCGCCCGCCTGCGCTCCCGCAGGAGCTGGTGCCCGGCCACGTGGCGATCGTGATGGACGGCAACGGGCGGTGGGCCAAGCAGCGCGGCCTGCCGCGCACCCGCGGCCACGAGGCCGGGGAGGCCTCGCTCTTCGACGTCGTCGAAGGAGCGATCGAGATCGGCGTGAAGGCGGTCTCGGCCTACGCGTTCTCCACCGAGAACTGGCGGCGCAGCCCCGAGGAGGTGCGCTTCCTCATGGGCTTCAACCGCGACGTCATCCGACGCCGCCGCGACGAGATGCACGAGCTCGGGGTGCGGGTGCGCTGGGCCGGGCGGGCGCCGCGGCTGTGGCGCTCGGTGGTCAAGGAGCTGCAGGTCGCCGAGGAGATGACCCGCGACAACGACGTGCTCACGTTGACGATGTGCGTCAACTACGGCGGCCGCGCCGAGCTCGCCGACGCCGCGCGCACCCTCGCCCGCGAGGTGGCCGCCGGACGCCTGGACCCGGAGAAGATCGACGAGAAGCGCTTCGCGAAGGCGCTCTACTTGCCCGACCTCCCCGACGCCGACCTGGTCTGGCGCACCTCGGGGGAGCAGCGGCTCTCCAACTTCATGCTCTGGCAGGCCGCCTACTCCGAGATGGTCTTCACCGACGTCCTGTGGCCCGACGTGGACCGGCTCGCGCTGTGGCGCGCCATCGAGATCTACGCCGAGCGCGACCGCCGCTTCGGTGGCGCCCAGCCCAACCCCGAGCCGCCCACTCCCTGAGACCCCCGTCCCGACGCGTGACCGGCCGGGGCGTGCGGTCGTTGTGACGTGCGTGACCCTGCGCACCCTGGCCTCCCGGAGGCTGGCCACCGCCACCCTGCTCGCCGCCGCCCTCGCGGCCCCGACGACGTACGCCGCCGCGGCACCCGACCGCGGGGCGCCCGAGCCCGGCAGCCCGGAGTACGTCGCGCGCGACCTGCAGAACATCGACGACGCCTACGGGCGGATCACCGACGTCCAGCTGGCCGACCCGGACTACCTGCCGGCGCTGGCCACCGAGATCCCCACCGTCGCGCTGGCCCAGCTGCTCGAGCAGGCGGCGACGCCGACCCGGCCCTCGATCACCCCCGGCGCCTTCTTCCCGGGGTGGAACGTCGGCAACCCGCTGCGCGCGGGCTGGGACGGCACCCGCGGCCGGGCGCTGCCGGTCTCGTTCACCAACCGCTACGGCGCGCTGCTGCGCGGCACCCTGCACGCCCCGCTCGAGGGAGCGCGGGACCCCTACACCGGCAAGCGCCTGCGCCCGCCGTTCCCCGGCGTGGTCATCACCGAGGGCTCGGTCCAGGGCAGCGAGAACATGTACCTCTGGCTGGCCCAGGACCTCGCCGAGCGGGGCTACCTCGTGCTGACCTACGACGTGCAGGGCCAGGGCACCAGCCAGACCCTCCCCGGCGACGGCTCGCTCAGCGGGGTCCCCTCCCAGCAGATCGACAACTTCGTCGTCGGCACCCGGGACGCCCTGACCTTCCTGCTGTCCACCCCGCAGGACCCGGCCCCGGCGTACGGCGCCGCCGAGGGCGAGGTGACCGGCTCCAACCCCTGGCACGCTCTGCTGGACCGCCGTCCCGACCGCCGGCCCAGCACCGCGGGCCGCACCGCGAAGATCGCCGTGGTCGGCCACTCGCTCGGTGCCTCGGCGATCTCGCAGGTCCAGGCCGTCGACGAGCGGATCTCCACGATCGTGGCCCTGGACAAGCTGCAGTCCGGGCCGGCCGAGGACGGCACCCCGGTCGAGCCGGTGGTGCCCGCGCTGGCGATCCAGTCGGAGTACGGCTTCACCGTCAGCCCGTGGCTGCTCTCCGGCGGCTCCTCGCTGCGGCCCACGCCCGCGCCCGGCGGCCCGGACCCGCTGCGCGAGAGGGCGACCGGCTTCGACGCCTGGCGCGACGCCGAGGTCGACTCGTTGCTGGTCGTGCCGCGCGCCTCGACCCACCTGGAGTACACCGACATCCCGCTCGCGCTGCCGGCCAGCCGCTGGGGCCAGGCACTGACCAGCGCCTACACCCAGCGCTGGCTGGACCACTACTTGAAGAACAAGCCGCTGCGGCCGCTGCTCGCGGACCGGTTCCGCTACCTCGAGCCGGTCGGTGGCGGCCAGTGGGAGCCGGTCGTGCTGGAGCGCGACCCGCTGCTGTCGTTCTACTACTGCTCGGCGATGCACCTGGCCGGCGGCGCGATCGACGACGGGGACCTCACCGGCGTCGGCTGCTGACCAGCCTCCTGGTCCGGCCGCGGGCCGGTACGACGAACGCTCAGTGCTCGTCGTAGTGCCGACCGTGCGGCGCGTGCCGGTGGCCGTCGTGGACGTAGTCGACGTGGTCGCCGTGCGGGATCGCGACGTGGCCGCAGTCGGGTCCGTGCGCGTGGTCGTGGTCGGCGACGAGGTGCTCGTCGGGCACCTCGTCCTCGAAGGGGCGGCGCACCCGCTGCCGGTGCCGCACCACGATGCCGACCGGCCAGGTGAGGACGAAGCCGGCGAGCGAGAGCAGGACGATCGTGGGACCGGTCGCGACGTCGGCGTCGAAGCGCAGCCCGACCCAGGCGGCGAGCAGCAGCCCGCCGACCGAGGCGCCCGCACCCAGGGCCACGGCTGCCAGGAGGGTGCCGCGGAAGGTGCGGGTCAGCTGCTGGGCCGTGGCGACCGGCACCACCATGAGGGCCGAGACCAGCAGCAGGCCGACGGTGCGCATCGCGACCGTCACCGTCACCGCGGCGAGCACGGCCACGAGTAGGTTGTAGCCGCGGACGCTGAGCCCGTTGACCCGGGCGAACTCCGCGTCGTGGGCGACGGCGAAGAGCTGGGGCGCCAGGCCGATCCCGAGCACGACCACGACCGCGGCCAGCAGCATGGCCGCGAGCACGTCGTCGGGGCCGAGCGAGGTCAGGGCGCCGAAGAGGAACTGGTTGAGCCGCGCCGCGCTCTGGTCGCCCAGCCCCACGAGCAGCACGCCGCCGGCGATGCCGCCGTAGAAGAGCAGCGCCAGCGCCACGTCCCCGCTGGTGTGGCCGCGCTCGCGGATGACCTCGATCAGCACCGCCCCGATCACGGCGACGCCGACGGCGGTCCACGTGGGCGAGGTCCCCGTCAGCAGGCCGACGGCCACGCCCGTCACGGCGACGTGGCCCAGCCCGTCGCCCATGAGGGCGAGGCGGCGCTGGACGAGGTAGACCCCGACGACGGGGGCGGCCAGGCCGGTGACGAGCGCGGCGATGAGCGCGCGCTGCATGAAGCCGTAGCCGAGCAGGTCGATCATCCCCGACCGCCTCTCTGGTGCGAGCCGTCGTGCGACCCGTCGAGGGGACCGGCGACGTGCGGTGCGTGGTCGTGGCGGTGCGCCCGGCCGGTGCCCGGGTGGGCGTGGTCGTGGGCGTGGTGGTGCCCGTCGACGAGGGAGAGGTACGGCGCGTGGCCCGAGCCGGTCCCGGCCCCGTCCAGCGCCGGGCCGTCGTAGGCGAGCCGGCCGTGGCGCACCACCACGACCCGGTCCACCAGCGGGGCCAGCGGCCCGAGCTCGTGGGCGACCAGGAGCACTGTGACCCCACGCTGCTTGAGGATGCCGAGCGCGTCGGCGAGGGCCTGCTGGTGCGGGAGGTCCACTCCGGCGGTGGGCTCGTCGAGGATCAGCAGCTCCGGCTGGCCGGCCAGGGCGCGAGCGATGAGCACGCGCTGCTGCTGGCCTCCGGAGAGGGAGGAGACGCTGTCGCGGGCCCGGTCGGTCAGGCCGACCACGTCCAGCGCGTCCGCGATCGCGCGCCGGTCGGCCGCGCGGAGCGGGCGCAGGAGCCGGCGGTGGCCCAGCCGGCCCGCGGCGACGACCTCCGAGACCGAGGCGGGGACGCCGCTGGCGGCGGTCGCGCGCTGCGGCACGTAGCCGACGCGGTGCCGGTCGCGCAGGGAGTCCTGCGCCTCCCCGAACAGCCGCACCTCGCCGCGGGCCAGGGGGAGCAGCCCCGTCACGGCGCGCACGAGGGTCGACTTGCCGGAGCCGTTGGCGCCGAGGAGCGCGACGAACTCCCCGGCGCCGACCTCGAGGTCGATGCCGCGGAGGACGGGACGACCGCCCAGCACCACCCCGCCGTCGCGGACGGCGACGACGGGGTGCGGGGTGGTCGGGGGCGACGTGCGGGTGCTCAGCACCCGTTCGCTGCCCGGAGTGCCTCGAGGTTGGCGCGCATGAGGGAAAGGTAGTCCTCGTCGGCGGTGGTGTCGGTCAGGCCCTCGATCGGGTCCAGCACGTCGGCCTCGACGCCGGCGTCGCGCGCCAGGGTCTCGGCCGTCTCCGGACTCACAAGGGTCTCGGAGAACACGGTGGTGACGCCCTCGTCCTCGATGAGGTCCTGCAGCCGCGCGACGTCGGCGGCGGTGGGCTCGGAGTCGGGGGAGAGTCCGGCGATGGCCTCCAGCTCCAGGCCGTACTTGGTGAGGTAGCCGAACGCGTCGTGGTTGACCACGACCAGGTCGCGCTCGCAGGAGGCGAGGCCGGAGGTGTAGTCGGCGTCGAGCTGCTCGAGCTCAGCGCGGAGGTCCGCGGCGTTGGCGGCGTACTCCTCAGCGCCCTCGGCGTCGACCGCGGACAGCTCCTCGGCCACGGCGTCGGCGAGGTCGGCCATCTTCATCGGGTCGAGCCAGAAGTGCGGGTCCAGGTCGCCGGCGGCGTGGTCGTGGCCGTCGTCCTCGGAGTGCCCGGCCTCCTCGTCGGAGTGGGCCTCGTCCTCGGAGTGCCCGCCCTCCTCGTCGGAGTGGTCCTCGCCGAGCTCGCGCAGCCCCACGGTCTCCCCGACCTCGAGCACCGCGCCGCCGGTGCCCTGCTCGACGGCGGCGTCGACCGTCGGCTGGAAGCCGTCGAGGAAGACCGTCAGGTCGGCCTCGGCCAGGGTCCCGGTCTGCTGGATCGACAGCTCGGCGTCGTGGGCCTCCTGGCCGGGGGACGTGAGCCCCTCGACCACCGCGCGGTCACCGGCGACCCGGGACGCGACGTACTCCAACGGGTAGAAGGCGGCCGCCACGGTGACCGTGCCGTCCGACGAGCCGTCCCCCGCCGCGCCGGCGTCGGAGAACGCGGCGCAGCTGCTCAACGTGACCGTCCCGGCAAGGAGGAGGGCGGACAGGGCGGCAGGGCGGGCGGGGAACGAGCTCATGGGAACGATTCTCAGCAGTAGTGGGAATCATTGTCAACTTGATCGAGGCGGGCCGTCGGGACGGCTGCCGTAGGCTCGCCGCCGTGCTGGTCGTGACACGCTTCCGGGTCCCCGTCGAGGACGTCGACTCCTTCCGGGTCGACCTGGCGACCGCGCACGAGGCGCTGGCGGCGCGGCCCGGCTACCTGGACGGCACGGTCGGGCGCAACGTCGACGACCCGACCCTGTGGGTGCTCACGACGCGCTGGGAGCACGTGGGCGCCTATCGCCGGGCCCTGTCGTCGTACGACGTCAAGATGCGCGCCGTGCCGGTGCTCTACCGGGCGCTGGACGAACCCAGTGCCTACGAGGTCGTCGAGGGCCCGGGGACCGACCTCAACGTGGCGTCGGCCCGCTCGTTAGGCTGAGCGCTCCCGTCGGCAGCCGGCCGGCGTCGAACCGCAGCAGAGAGCGAGCCATCCCGTGGCCAAGCCGCCCCCGTCCGCCGTCGACAACGTCGTCTCCCTGGCCAAGCGCCGAGGCTTCGTCTACCCGTGCGGCGAGATCTACGGCGGCACCCGCTCCGCGTGGGACTACGGCCCGCTCGGCGTGGAGCTGAAGGAGAACATCAAGCGCCAGTGGTGGAAGGCGATGGTCCAGCAGCGCGACGACGTCGTGGGCCTGGACTCCTCGATCATCCTGCCGCGCGAGACCTGGGTGGCCAGCGGCCACGTCGACACCTTCAACGACCCACTGACCGAGTGCCAGTCCTGCCACAAGCGGTTCCGTGCCGACCACCTGCAGGAGGCCTACGCGGAGAAGAAGGGCATCGACGACCCCGACACCGTGCCGATGGCCGACATCGCCTGCGCCAACTGCGGCACCCGCGGCGCCTGGACCGAGCCCAAGCAGTTCTCCGGCATGCTCAAGACCCACCTCGGTGTCGTCGAGGACGAGTCGGGCCTGCACTACCTGCGGCCCGAGACCGCCCAGGGCATCTTCCTCAACTTCGCCAACGTCGTGACCAGCCAGCGGATGAAGCCGCCCTTCGGCATCGCGCAGATCGGCAAGTCCTTCCGCAACGAGATCACGCCGGGCAACTTCATCTTCCGCACCCGCGAGTTCGAGCAGATGGAGATGGAGTTCTTCGTCAAGCCCGGCGAGGACGAGGAGTGGCACCAGTACTGGATCGACACCCGGACCGCCTGGTACACCGACCTCGGCATCGACCCCGACAACCTGCGCCACTACGAGCACGCGCAGGAGAAGCTCTCCCACTACTCCAAGCGCACCGTCGACATCGAGTACCGCTTCCGGTTCGCCGGCTCGGAGTGGGGCGAGCTCGAGGGCATCGCCAACCGCACCGACTTCGACCTCTCCACCCACGCCAAGCACTCCGGCAAGGACCTGTCGTACTACGACCAGGCGGCGGGGGAGCGCTACACGCCGTACGTCATCGAGCCGGCGGCCGGCCTCTCGCGCAGCCTCATGACCTTCCTCGTCGACGCCTACGAGGAGGACGAGGCGCCCAACACCAAGGGCGGTGTCGACAAGCGCACCGTGCTGCGCCTGGACCCGCGCCTGGCGCCGGTCAAGGTGGCGGTCCTGCCGCTCTCGCGCAACGCCGACCTCTCGCCCAAGGCCCGCGACCTCGCCGCCGAGCTGCGCAAGAACTGGTACGTCGACTTCGACGACGCCGGCGCGATCGGCAAGCGCTACCGCCGCCAGGACGAGATTGGCACGCCCTACTGCGTGACCGTCGACTTCGACACCCTCGAGGACGGCGCCGTGACCGTGCGCGAGCGCGACTCCATGCAGCAGGAGCGGATCGCCATCGAGGGCATCAGCGGCTACTTCGCCCAGCGGTTCCTCGGCGCCTGAGGGTGCTCGCCGTGCAGAATGGCGCGGTGCGCACCCGCCTCCTCGGACCCCTCGTGGCCGCCCTCGTCCCGGCCCTGCTGCTAAGCGCCTGCTCGGGCGGGGACGAGCCCGGGGCGGCGCCCTCGGAGGCCGCGACGGAGTCGGCGAGCCCGACCCCCGAGCCGCTGCCGACCCCGGACATCGAGGTGCCGGACGGCGTCGAGCTGACCACGCAGGGCTCGGCGCTGGAGCTGGGGGACACCGCGACCGTGGGCTACGAGGTCAACCAGTCGACGGTCGGTGTCCTCGACATCACCGTGACCGACATGCGGCGCACCACGTTCAAGGAGTCCTTCCAGGGCTGGAAGCTGGACAAGCAGCTGGCCAAGGCCAACCCCTACTTCGTCGAGGCGGTGTTCAAGAACCGCGGTGAGACCGACCTGGGCGGCCAGCGCCCGCCGCTCTACATCGTCGACGGCAACGACACCCTCGTTGAGTCCTCGACCTTCGTCACCGAGTTCACCCCCTGCCCCTCCACGGACTTCCCGAAGACCTTCGAGCCGGGCGACCGGGTCAAGCGCTGCCTGGTGTACCTCGCCCCCGACGCCGGCGAGCTGGTCGCGGTCTCGTTCCGGCCCGCGCAGGAGTTCAACCCGATCACCTGGTCCGGCGACGTGCTCAGGCTCGGCGCCAAGCGCCCGGGTGACGGCGCGGGCAAGGACGGGAAGAAGCCCCAGGGCAAGCAGGAGCGCGGCGGGCAGGAGCGCGGCGGGCAGGACGGCGGCGACCGCTCCTAGTCGCCCCGGCCGCTGCGGGCGACGAGCAGCGGTCCCCAGCGACGTACGCTCCCACCGGCCTCGGCCAGCAGCAGCCCGCCCGGCAGGTGGTCCCACGGCTTCTGCTTGAGGTACGCCGCCAGGTCGGCCTGGCCCGAGGCGAGCCTCGGGTAGTCGACCCCGCAGCAGGTGCCGGTCGGCCGGGGCGGGCCGGGGCGCCGGGGCCCGGGGGAGAGGCGGTGCCCGTCGCGCCAGGCGCCGGCGCCGCGCTCGGCGACGTAGGCGCGCCCGTGCTGCGGCTGCCAGATCCAGCTGCGCACGACCTCGCCGCGCCGCAGCTCGGCCAGCATCGTGGCGTGGTCGGGGGAACCGGCCACGAAGTGGCGGGTCCCGTCGACGGGGTCGAGGGTGAAGGCGTGCGCGGCGTGGGGGAGCGCGCGGACGAGGGAGGGGTCGGCGTGGACCGCCTCCTCGCCGACGACCAGCGCGCCGGGCTGGCGGGCCCGCAGCAGCCGGGTCAGCTCGACCTCGGCCTCGCGGTCGGCGACGGTGACCAGGTCGCCTGGGCGGCGCTTGCTGGTGACCTCGCCGTCGCCGAGGCGGCCGAAGCGGGGCGTGACCAGCCGGGCCACGACGTCCTGGAGCATCGCCAGGACCTCCTCGGTACCCAGCGGGGTCGGATTCACGGGGCCAGCCTCCCATCGCGCACCATGGGAGCCATGTCCGCCCCGTCCGCCACCGACTCCGTGGCAGCGCACCCCGGCCTGACGCTGGGGAGCCTGCACGTCCCCACACCGGTCGTGCTCGCGCCGATGGCCGGCATCACCAACGCCGCCTACCGCCGGCTGTGCGCCGAGCAGGGTGCGGGCCTCTACGTGTGCGAGATGATCACCAGCCGCGGGCTGGTCGAGGGCGACCAGCACACCCGCGACATGCTCGTCTTCGACGAGCTGGAGACGGTGCGCTCCGTGCAGCTCTACGGCACCGACCCGGTCCACGTCGGCAAGGCCGCGGAGATCCTCTGCTCGGAGTACGGCGTCGCGCACATCGACCTCAACTTCGGCTGCCCGGTCCCCAAGGTCACGCGCAAGGGCGGCGGCGGTGCGCTGCCGTGGAAGCGCGGACTGCTGGCGGAGATCCTCGAGCACGCGGTGCGGGCCGCGGCGCCGTACGACGTGCCCGTGACGATGAAGACCCGCAAGGGCATCGACCAGGACCACCTCACCTACCTCGACGCCGGGCGGATCGCGCAGGAGAGCGGGGTCGCCGCCATCGCCCTGCACGGGCGCACGGTCGCCCAGGCCTACTCCGGGCAGGCCGACTGGGACGCCATCGGCGAGCTGGTCGCGGCCGTCGACATCCCGGTCCTCGGCAACGGCGACATCTGGGAGGCCGCCGATGCGCTGCGGATGGTCGAGCAGACCGGCGCCGCCGGCGTGGTCGTCGGTCGCGGCTGCCTGGGGCGGCCGTGGCTCTTCCGCGACCTGGCCGCGGCCTTCGCGGACCCCTCCTCGGTCGGGCCCGTCGGGACCCGCTCGCTCCCCCGGCTCGGCGAGGTCGCGGCGATGATGCGCCGCCACGCCGAGCTGCTGTGCCACCACATGGGGGAGGAGCGCGGCTGCAAGGAGTTCCGCAAGCACGTGTCGTGGTACCTCAAGGGCTTCGCGGCCGGCGGCGCGATGCGCCGCGACCTCGGTCTGGTGAGCACGCTGGCCGACCTCGACGCGCTGCTCGCCGAGCTGGACCCCGACGAGGAGTTCCCTGTCTCGGAGCTGGGGACCCCGCGGGGGCGGCAGGGCTCGCCCCGCGCGCGGGTGGTGCTGCCCGAGGGCTGGCTCGACGACGCCGACGGCCGTGGGTGCGCGGTCGAGGAGGACCTCCACTCCGGGGGCTGAGAAGCGCCCCGACCTCCTCCGCCGCCGGGTACGGTGTGACCCGGCTCACCGCGGGTGAGCAGCGACACCCACGATTTCCCGGGTCACGATGCGGTCACGATCCGACCGCTGTGGTCCACTGTTCGTCGCGCTCGAAGGCCCACCAGTCCGACGGCGCACATCCCCCGACCCCGACAGCTAAGGATCAGCGCTGTGGCAGATCATCGCCACAAGCGGGACACCGATGCCCGCCGGAAGCCCCGAGCCGCGCTCGTGGCAGGCCCCCTCGCCCTGTTCGCCACCGCCTCGGTGGTCTCCCTGGGAGTCGCCTTCACCGGCGCCCCGGCCGACGAGACCGTCGTGGCCCGCACCACCGCCGCCGACCTGCGCTCGGCCTTCGCCGACTCCGCTGCCTCCCCGCGGCCGGCACAGCTGCGCGAGGAGCTGGTCTCCCGCAGCGGCAGCCGCTCCGGTGCCGAGGAGAAGACCAAGCTCGAGCGCGTGACCTCGCGCCAGGCCGTCGCCAAGGCGATCAAGAAGGCCGACACCAAGCTCTGGACGACCGCCGCCCTCAACCTGTGGACCGAGCCGGGTGAGAAGGCGAAGAAGGTCGGCGTCCTCGACGAGGCCGAGAAGGTCCTCGTCACCGGTCGCAGCCTCTACGGCCGCGACGAGGTCGTCGTCGACGGCAAGGCCCGCTGGGTGACCCAGGGCTACCTCGCCGACGAGAAGCCGGCCGCCGTGGTCGCGCCCGCGGAGGCCTCCTGCACCAACGGCACCAGCGTGCCCTCCGGGGTCAGCCCCAACATCGTCGCGGTCCACCGCGCGGTGTGCGCGAACTTCCCGAGCATCACCACCTACGGCACCTTCCGCAGCGACGGTGAGCACGCCCAGGGCATCGCGGTCGACATCATGGTCTCGCCCGACCTCGGCTGGCAGGTCGCCGAATTCGTGCGGGAGAACTACGCGGACCTCGGTGTCAACTACATCATCTACTTCAGACGTATCTGGTCGGTCGAGCGCGGCAACGAGGGCTGGCGCGCGATGGAGGACCGAGGTTCGGTGACGGCCAACCACGAGGACCACGTCCACGTCACGACCTACTAGACGTCGGAGGGCTGGACTAGGGTCCGGCTCGATGGACGCCTCCCTCGACAGCGCGGAGCTGTACGACGACCACGCGCGCGAGCGGCTCGTCCCCGAGCCGCCCAAGCGCGTCGCGGCACCCGAGCGCACCCCGTTCGAGCGCGACCGCGCGCGCGTGGTGCACGCGGCGTCCTCGCGCCGGCTCGCGGCCAAGACGCAGGTGGTGGGGCCGCAGAGCGACGACTTCGTGCGCAACCGGCTGACCCACAGCCTCGAGGTGGCCCAGGTCGCCCGCGACCTCTCGCGAGCCCTCGGCACGCACCCCGACATCGCCGAGACCGCGGCCCTGGCGCACGACCTCGGCCACCCGCCGTTCGGCCACAACGGCGAGCGGGTCCTGGCCGACCTCGCGGTCGAGTGCGGCGGCTTCGAGGGCAACGCCCAGACGCTGCGGCTGCTGACCCGGCTCGAGGCCAAGACCGTCGACGCCGAGGGCCGCTCCGTCGGGCTCAACCTGACCCGCGCGACCCTCGACGCCTGCTCGAAGTACCCCTGGGGTCCCGAGGAGTCCACCGACGGCAAGTTCGGCGTCTACGCCGACGACCGGCCGGTCTTCACCTGGCTGCGCAAGGGCACCGAGCCACGCCGCCGCTGCCTCGAGGCGCAGGTGATGGACCTCGCCGACGACGTGGCCTACTCCGTGCACGACGTCGAGGACGGCGTCGTCGCCGGCCGCGTGGACCTGACCCGGCTCGACGCGCCCGCCGTCTGGGCGACCCTGCGCGACTGGTACCCCCTTTCCGCCTCCGACGACGAGCTCGACGCCGTCCTCGCCGACCTGCGGGGGATCGGTTCCTGGCCCGAGGCGTCCTACGACGGCAGCCGCTCCTCGCTGGCCGCGCTCAAGAACCTCACCAGCGACCTGATCGGCCGCTTCTGCGGCTCGGTCCAGCAGGCCACGCACGCCGCCGGCCCCGGCCCCTTCGTGCGGTACGCCGCCGACCTGGTCGTCCCGGCCTCGACCGCGCTCGAGATGCTGGTGCTCAAGGGGGTCGCCGCCCACTACGTCATGCAGGCCGAGGACCGGCTGGCCGTCCTGGCCCGCCAGCGCGAGCTGCTCGGCGAGCTCGTCGCCCTGCTCGCGCACCGCGGCCCCGACGCGCTGGACCGGGCGTTCGCCGACGACTGGCACGCGGCCGCCGACGACCCCGGCCGGCTCCGCGTGGTCATCGACCAGGTCGCCTCGCTCACCGACGCCTCGGCCGTCTCCCGGTGGGAGGAGCTGCGCGGACGCCGCTCGTGACCTCGGTAGCGTCGGGACCGTGAGCGATCCCCTCGTCTGGCTCCCGTTCGACCCCTCCGAGCTCGGCGACCCGCCGGCCGGGCTGCGCTACGAGGTGGTCGACCCGACCACGGCCGTGCCGGACTCGGTCGAGGAGGTGCGCTTCTACTGCGCGCCGTACCAGATGGGACCGGCGGTGGGCGACGTCCTGCCCCGCATGACCAGCCTCAAGGTCGTGCAGGTGCTCTCGGCCGGCGTCGACAACGTGCGCAGCCGGGTGCCCGAGGGCGTGACCCTGTGCAACGGTCGCGGCATCCACGACTCCTCGACCGCCGAGCTCGCGCTGACCCTCGTCCTCGCCTCGCTGCGCGACGTCCCGGGGATGGTCCGCGACCAGGACTCCCGCCGGTGGAACACCCGCTGGCGCCCGGCGCTCGCCGACCGCCGGGTCCTGCTCGTGGGGTACGGCGCCATCGGCCGCGCCATCGAGGAGCGGCTGCTCGCCTTCGAGACCGAGGTCGTGCGCGTGGCGCGGACGGCACACACCGACGAGCGCGGCCCCGTCCACTCCTTCGAGGAGCTGCCCGCGCTGCTGCCCGGCGCCGACGTGGTGGTCCTGATCTGCCCGCTGACCAGCGAGACCCGCGGACTGGTCGACGCGGCGTTCCTGGCCCGGATGAAGGACGGTGCGCTGCTGGTCAACATGGCCCGCGGCCCCGTGGTCGACACCCCCGCCCTCCTCGCCGAGCTCCACACCGGGAGGCTCACGGCGGCCGTCGACGTGGTCGACACCGAGCCGCTCCCGGCCGACAGCCCGTGGTGGGACGCCCCCGGCCTGCTGGTCTCCCCGCACGTGGGCGGGGCGTCCTCGGCCATGTGGCCGCGCGCCCACCGATTGGTCCGCGAGCAGCTGCAGCGCTTCGCCGCCGGGGAGCCCCTCCACAACCAGATGACGGGCGCCTACTGAGCGAGCACCCGCGCCCGTAGGATCGCGACGTGCCAGGCCGGATCCGTGACGACAGCATCGCCGAGGTGCGTGAGAAGGCCCGGATCGAGGAGGTCGTCAGCCAGTACGTCACACTGCGCAACGCCGGCGGTGGCTCGATGAAGGGGCTGTGCCCCTTCCACGACGAGAAGTCCCCGTCCTTCCACATCACCCCGAGCCGCGGTTTCTTCCACTGCCTGGCAGGGGAGACCGGCGTCCTCACCTACGACGGGGTCGTGCCGATCCGTGAGCTCGCCGGGACGACGGCGAAGATCCTCGACCGACACGGTGACTGGGTGGAGGCGCCCTTCCGCTCCTACGGGGTGCAGCGGCTGATGCGGATCACGATGACGCGCAACCGGCAGCGCAAGGAGATCTTCGCGACCGACGAGCACCGCTGGTTCGTGCGGGCCGGGAAGAGCGGGCGCTCGGAGAAGGAGGTCCTCACCAAGGACCTGCGCCCGGGTGACCGCCTCGTGCCGAAGTACCCGCGCTCCCGCATCCGTCGCAGTCGTCCGTCTCCCTTCGGTGTCGCGCGCGGCTTCACGTACGGCGACGGCACCCGTGCGTACGACGGCAGCCGGGCCCAGCTCTGCCCGCCGAAGGACCTCGCGATGCTGGAGTGGTTCCCCCGCAGCCACACCTCCACGAGCGGCGACAACGTGCTCGTCCACGACCTGCCGGCGTACTTCAAGTCCCTGCCCCCGGTGCAGGAGAGCACGTCCTACCTCTACGGCTGGCTCGCCGGCTACTTCGCGGCTGACGGGTGCGTCGCCACCGACGGCACCGTGATGCTGAGCTCGGCGCGACGCGAGGATCTCGAGCACGTGCGCGCCGTCTGCACCCGACTGGGCATCGCGACCTTCGGCATCACGACCCAGTCGCGCGTGGGCATCGGTGCGTCGGAGCCCTCCGACCTCCACCGGGTCCACCTGGTCAACGAGGACCTCGAGCCGGACTTCTTCCTGCTGGAGGAGCACCGCCGCCGGTTCGAGGCACACCACAAGGCCTTCTCCCGGCGTGGCTGGGTGGTGCAGAGCGTCTCGTGGTCCGACCGGGTCGAGGAGGTCTACTGCGCCGAGGTCGAGGACGGCCACGCCTTCACGCTCGAGGACAACATCCTCACGGGCAACTGCTTCGGCTGCCAGGAGGGTGGCGACGTCATCACCTTCCTCATGAAGATCGACGCGCTGAGCTTCGCCGAGGCCGTCGAGCGGCTGGCCGACAAGACCGGTGTGGCACTCCAGCGCGAGGACGGCGACGCACCGGAGCGGCCGAAGGGCCCCCAGCGCGGCCGGCTGGTCGAGGCGCACAAGCACGCCCAGGAGTTCTACGCCGACCAGCTCGGCACCCCCGACGCCCTGGCCGCCCGCCAGTTCCTGGCCCAGCGCGGCTTCGACAAGGACGCCGCCGAGACCTTCGGCATCGGGTTCGCCCCGCGGACCGGCGAGGCGCTGTACCGCCACCTCCAGCAGAAGGGCTTCTCGGTCGAGGAGCTGACGGTCGCGCAGCTCGTGGCGGTCGGCCGCTCGCCGTACGACAAGTTCCGCGGCCGCCTGCTGTGGCCGATCCGCGAGCCGAGCGGGGAGACGATCGGCTTCGGGGCGCGCCGGATCTTCGACGACGACCGCATCGAGGCGAAGTACCTCAACACCGCCGAGTCGCCGATCTACAAGAAGTCCCAGGTCCTCTACGGCATCGACCTGGCCCGCCGCGAGATCGGCCGCACCAGCCAGGCGGTCATCGTCGAGGGCTACACCGACGTCATGGCCTGCCACCTCTCCGGGGTCGGCACTGCCGTGGCCACCTGCGGCACCGCCTTCGGTGACGACCACGCCCGGGTGCTGCGCCGCTTCCTGCACGACCACGAGGAGTTCCGCGGTGAGGTCATCTTCACCTTCGACGGTGACGCCGCCGGGCAGAAGGCCGCGCTGCGCGCCTTCGGCGGCGACCAGAACTTCGTGTCGCAGACCTACGTCGCCGTCGAGCCCTCGGGCATGGACCCGTGCGACCTGCGGATCTCCACCGGCGACCTCGCGACCGGCGAGGCGGCCGTGCGCGAGCTCGTGGCGCGCCGGGTCCCGCTGTACCGCTTCGTCATCGGCAACATCATCGGCAAGCACGACCTCGACCGTGCCGACGGGAGGATCGACGCCATGCGCGAGGCCGCGCGGGTCGTCGCCTCGGTGCGCGACCAGGCCAAGATCACCGCGTTCGCCCAGGAGATCTCGCGGCTCATCGGCGGCGAGGTCGACCCCAACGCCGTCCTGGCGGAGGTACGCCGGGCCGCCGCACGCCCCCCGGCCGAGCGCGGCCCGCGCACGCAGCGGCCCGACCAGGCGGCACCCGTGCCGGCCCCCGCCCGGCCGGCGGTCCCCGACCTGCTCGACCCGCGGTACCGCCTGGAGCGCGAGCTGCTGAAGCTCGTCGTGCAGCACCCCATGGGCATCGGCCGCCTCACGGGCGACATCGGGCCCGACGACTTCACCCACCCCGTCTACCGCGGCGTGTGGGAGGCGGTCACCGCGCTGGGCGGTCCCGCGCAGGGCTCCGGCGACCCCACGTGGGCGGGTCGGCTCCGCGACGCCGCCACCGACCCCGAGGTCTCCTCGGCGGTCGCCGCGCTGGCGGTCGAGCCGGTGCTGACCCCCAAGCAGCCGGACGCGGCGTACGTCACCCACCACGTCCTGCGGCTGCTCGAGCTGACCTCCGCGCGCCGGATCGCCGCGGTGAAGTCGCGGCTGCAGCGCACCAACCCCGTCGAGGAACCGGAGGCCTACAACCGCATGTTCGGCGAGCTCGCCGCCCTGGAGCAGCACCGTCGCGGGTTGCGCGACCAGCTCGTGGCAGGGGAGGCGGCGCACTGATGGGCCTCCTGCGCCGCGACTCCCACGGTCTGTCCCTGCCGGGGGAGCGGGTCCTGGCCTGGGCCCGCGCCACCGACGGCGCGGTCGTCGCCGGCACCCGCGACGCCCTGCACGCGCGGGAGGCGGACGGACGCACCCTGCGTGTCGCCTGGGAGCAGGTGGAGGCCGCCGACTGGGACGCCGACACCGGGGTCCTGCGGGTCAGCCAGGTCGGCACGTGGGGCGAGGACCGTCCCGAGCACGGCTGGAGCCTGGAGGAGCCCGGTCGGCTGCTGGAGCTGGTCCGCGAGCGCGTGACCGCCTCGGTGGTGCACCAGCGCCACGTCCCCGTCACCGGTCGGCGCGGCCTGCGGGTGATCGCCCGGCGGGCACCCTCGGGCGGCTCGCCGATCCACTGGATCTACGAGTACGACGAGGGCGTGGACCCCGACGACCCCGCCGTCCGCGAGGTCGCGGAGGCCGCCCTGGCGCAGGCCCGCGAGCAGCTCGGCGGGCTCTGACCCGCGGGCTCCGGCCCGATTTCCTAGGCCTCCTGGCCCCTTGCTACTGTGTGCGCGCTGCGCGATCCCCTGTAGCTCAACTGGCAGAGCATTCGGCTGTTAACCGGAGGGTTGTTGGTTCGAGTCCAACCGGGGGAGCAGGGTGAGGGCCGCCGACCGCGAGGTCGGCGGCCCTCTGTGCTTCGCCCGGGGGTGCGACCTCAGCCATCGACGTCCGGCTCCGGAGCCTGCCACCCGGGCGGGTGGCCCCCGACAGTGACAGCCGCGACCGATAGGGTCGCGGCCGACGTACGACGCCGTTCGGACGTCACGGGGCGGTAGCTCAGTCGGTCAGAGCAGAGGACTCATAATCCTTGGGTCGTGGGTTCGAGCCCCACCCGCCCTACTCCGAGGGCTGCGGCAGCTCGTCGGGCAGCTGCTCGCAGTCGATCTTCGGGTTCACGCCCAGGTAGTTCAGCGGCCCCGCCACCACGGTCAGCGCGGTGTCGCCCACGGTCTTGCAGCTGACCTCGCGGTCGTCGCCGAAGTAGCCCCGCTGCAGCGCGGCCAGGAAGCCGATCACCAGCCACACCACCAGCAGCACCCCGATGATGCTCATCCCACCTCGTCGCACGGCTACCTCCCTCGTCCGGACCCGGGATTCCCCGGGCCTCCCGAGCGAGATACCCCGCCGGGGCCGGGCTCACCCCACCCCGGCAGGCGGCCCCGGGCAGGTCCGTTCACCTCGCGCTGGCAGGATGCCCGCATGCTGGCCGTCCCCAAGCACGGGTTCGTCGTCCTCGCGGTGCCGAAGTCCGGGTCGACCGCCCTCGAGGCCGCCTTCACCAAGCACGCACAGCTGGTCACCTCCGGCCCGCCGTCGCTGAAGCACGTGACGGCGCGCGAGTTCGAGAGCCGCTTCGCGCCGCTGCTGGCCGACCACGGCTACGCCCGCTCCGACTACGAGGTGACCGCCCTGGTGCGGGAGCCGGTCGCGTGGTGGCGTCGTGGTGGCGCTACCGCTCCCGGCCCGGGATCGCCGGGAAGCGCACCTACGTCGGCGACCTCGGCTTCGACGAGTTCGTCGGTCGGGTCGTGAGCGGGGAGATCCGCCTGCGCCCGCAGACCGACTACGTCACCGGCGAGGACGGTCGACTGGCGGTGGACCGGCTCTGGCGCTACGACGACCTCGAGGTCGCCTTCGCGTGGATGCGCGACAAGGTCGGCAAGAAGAAGGTCCGGCTGCCCGAGCGCAACGTCTCGCCGCCGCGCGAGCACGAGGTCAGCGCCTCGACGCGGGCGCTGATCGAGGAGGCGTACGCCGCCGACCTCACGCTCTACCGCTCGATCGGGTGATATTTTCCGCCGCGCGTGGGCTGACCCGGCCAGCGCTCCGCCATCCCCCTCATGAGGTGCCCGTGACCCAGCCGGCCGACCGCGCCCCGGAGCCCCGCGCTCCGCGCACCGGTCGTCGTCGCGCCGTCACCCGTCGTCAGTCCCGGGCGGCCCGCAGGGCCAGCGCGCTCGCGCGGGCCCAGGCCCTCTCGACCGGCGCGGCCCCGGACGGCTCCTCGCCACTGGTGCCCTCCCGGCCCGCCGGCCACCGGGCGCGACGGCGACCCTGGCGCCGCGCCGCCGGACTGCCCGGCACGCTCGCCGTCACGCTGCTCGGCGCGCTCGTGCCCGGCAGCGGGTTCCTGTGGACGGGCCGTCGCCTGCTCGGCGTGCTGGTGCTCGTGCCGACCCTGGCGCTGGCCGGCTTCGCCGGCTGGTACGCCGCCCGCGACCTCGACGCGGCCCTCGACCTCGCACTGGACCCGACCCGCTTGAAGGTCGCGGCCGGAGTGATCGTCGCCGCCCTGGCGGTGTGGGCCGTCGTGGTCTACCTGACCTACCGCCAGGTGCGACCCACCCAGCGCCGCCCGTGGACGACCCTGGTCGGCCACGCCTTCGTGCTCGGCCTGGTCGGAGTGGTGGGTGCGCCGTTCGCGGTCGCCGCGCGCTACGCCACCGTCCAGGCGGACCTGGTGGAGACCGTCTTCAGCGACAACACCACCTCCACGGCCCCGCGCGACGTGACAGCCGAGGACCCCTGGGGCGGCCGCGACCGGGTCAACGTCCTGCTCCTCGGCGGTGACGGGGGAGAGGGGCGCGACGGTGTCCGCACCGACACCGTGATCCTCGCCAGCATCGACACCGTCACGGGCAAGACCCTGCTCTTCAGCCTGCCGCGCAACATGGTCAACGCCCAGTTCCCCGAGGACAGCCCGCTCTACGACCTCTACCCGACGGGCTTCACGATGCCCGGCGACCCGGGCTCCTCGATGCTCAACGCGATCTACAAGGTGGTCCCCGACCTGCACCCCGGCGTGCTGGGCGAGAGCACCAACGAGGGCGCCGACGCCCTCAAGCAGGCGGTCGGCGGCAGCCTGGGCCTCGACGTCGACTACTACGTGCTGGTGAACCTCGCGGGCTTCCAGGAGATCGTCGACGCCATCGGCGGGATCACCGTCAACGTCAACACCCGCGTCGCGATCAACGGCAACACCGACGCCGGCATCCCGCCGACCGGCTGGATCGAGCCCGGCCCCGACCAGGAGCTCGACGGCTTCCGGGCCCTGTGGTTCGCCCGAGGCCGCTACGGCAGCGACGACTACGAGCGGATGGACCGCCAGCGGTGCGCCGTCGCGGCCATGATCGAGGCCGCCGACCCGATCACCCTGCTGCGCCGCTACACCGCGCTCGCCGCGGCGGGCAAGGACGTCGTCTACTCCGACATCCCGCAGCGGCTGCTGCCGGCCTTCGCCGGGCTGGCGCTGAAGATGAAGGACGCCAAGGTCCGCTCGGTCGTCTTCCGCACCAGCGAGGCCTTCTTCTCCGGCGACCCCGACTTCGACTACCTCCGCGAGACCGTCGCCAAGGCCATCGACCCGCCCGAGCAGCGCCGCAAGAAGGACGACCCCGCACGACCCAAGAACACGGCGAACTCCTGCGCCTACGACCCGGTCGACCCGACGGCGCCGCCGGCCGAGGAACCGGTGGATAGCGTCACGGCCGAGGAGGCCACCCTCGACTGAGGCGCGGCCCCGGCGTGGCCCTCCGGGTCAGTCCTGGCCGGCGCCGAGCTCGGCCCGGTAGCGCTCCTGGTACGCCGCGAGCGCCTCACGGCCCCGGGCCAGAGCCTCCTCGACCTGGCCGAGCAGCGCCTCGGCGCCCTCGGTGGTACCGGTGTCGGCGATCGCCTCGATCAGCCGCACCGCCTCCCCGGCGTACCCCACCCCGAGGTTGAGCGCGCCCCCGGCCAGCTTGTGCGAGGAGTGCCTCAGGGCGGTGGCGTCGCCGGCGGCGATCGCCGCGCGGATGTCCTCCATCCCGGTCACGCTGTTGCGCATGAAGTTGCCGATCGCGCGGTCGAGGTAGGCGGTGCTCCCGGGGTCCAGGTCGAGCAGCATGTCGAGCCGGTCGGTGTCCAGCCCCTCCTGCTCAGGGGCCGTGCCCGCGCCGGCGTCGGGGGTCGGGGTGTCGTGCTCCACGGCAGTGCCTTCCAGCCAGTGCGACAGGGTCGCCGCGAGTGCCGCCGGGTCGACGGGCTTGGTGAGGTAGTCGTCCATGCCGGCGGCCAGGCAGCGCTCGCGCTCCCCGTCGACGGCGGCGGCGGTCATGGCGATCACGGGGGTACGCCGCCCGGTGCCGCGCTCGGCCTCCTGCTCGCGCAGTGCACGGGTCGCGGCGTACCCGTCGAGCACGGGCATCTGCACGTCCATCAGGACCGCGTCCCACTCGCCGTCGGCCCAGGCGGCCAGGCCTGCCCGGCCGTCGTCGACCACGTGGTGCTCGTACCCGAGGAACGCCAGGATCCCGGCGGCGACCATCTGGTTGACCGGGTTGTCCTCGACCACCAGCACGCGCCCCGCGCCCGAGGGCGAGGACGCGCCCGGTGCGGCGCCGGCGCAGGGCAGCCCGGCCGGACCCGGCCCGCGCGCCGCGTCGGAGGAGGTCTGGCTGTCGCCGTCGAGGAGGTCCAGCACCGTCGCGCGCAGCACCCCGGAGGGCACCGGCTTCACGACCAGGTCGTCGATGCCGGCGGCCTGGACCTCCTGGCGCGGGACCTCGGTGAGGGAGGTGAGCACCAGCAGCTTGAGGTCCTCACCGCCGGGCTCGGCGCGCAGCCGCCGGGCCAGCCACAGCCCGTCGTGGTGCGGCATCGCCATGTCGAGCAGCACCGCCTCGAACGGCAGTCCGCGCAGGGCCGCGGAGCGGACGGCCGCGAGCGCTCCGACGGCGGAGTCGACGGCCACCGCACGCACCCCCCACCAGCCCAGCTGCTCGGCCAGGATCGTCCTGTTGTGCGGGTTGTCGTCGACCACGAGCACCCGGCGTCCGCCGAGGACGCTGCGGGCATGCTGGTCGGCGCTGTCGTCCAGGGTGCTCGCCGAGGGGTGCATCAGCACGGTGACCACGAAGACGGAGCCGCCGCCGGGGTTGTCGTGGTGGCTGATGCTGCCGCCCATCGCCTGCACGATCTCGCGGCAGATCGCCAGGCCGAGCCCGGTGCCGCCGTACACGCGGGTCGTGGAGGTGTCGGCCTGGGTGAAGGGGTCGAAGAGGGCCTCGACCTTGTCGGCCGGGACGCCGATGCCGGTGTCGCTGACCGCGATCCGCAGGACGGTCCGGTCCTCGGGGCCGGGCTCGGCGGTCGCGCGGACGACGACCTCGCCCTCGTCGGTGAACTTCACCGCGTTGGAGACCAGGTTGGTGAGGACCTGCGCCAGGCGCGTGGGGTCGCCCGCCAGCATCCGGGGCACCTCGGGAGCGCAGGAGACGACCAGCTCCAACCCCTTGGCGCGGGCGGGTTCGCCGAGGACGCCGACCACCTGCTCGACGACCTGGCGGACCTCGAAGTCGAGCACCTCGAGCTCGAGGTGGCCGGCCTCGATCTTGGAGAAGTCCAGGATGTCGTTGAGCACGCCGAGAAGGGCACGGCTGGCCACCTGCACGCCCGCGGCGAGGCGCTGCTGGTCGGGGTCGAGGTCGGTGCGCAGCAGCAGGTCGTTGAGACCGATGACACCGTTGAGCGGGGTGCGGATCTCGTGGCTCATGGTGGCCAGGAAGTCCGACTTCATCCGCGAGGCCTCCATGGCGCCGTCGCGGGCCCGCTCAAGCTCCGCTGCCGTGCGCTCGCGCCAGGCGACGCGGGCCATCTGGTCGGCCACGTGGAGCACCATCTGCTCGATCATCGCGTGGCGGAAGAGCGGGGGAGCCGACGTGATGGTGACGACGGCCAGGACCTCGTCGTCCAGGAGCACCGGGAAGGCGATCGTCAGCCGCGTCTCGTCCCAGACCGGTGCTCGCTGCTCGAGGGCCCGCTGGGCCAGGGCCAGCTCGCGCTGCTCCCGCTGCTCGTGCGCCGGGTCCGGCACCTCCCCGGGCACGGCGATCGGGACCAGTCGTCCGTCGTCGTACCGGAAGCCGACCGCGCGCTCCCAGTCGTCGTGCAGCAGCACCAGCTCGCGGGCCCGCAGGAGCAGCTCGTCGAGGCTGGAGGCGGCGTTGGCCGCGCTGGCGACGGCCTGCATGAGGGTGTTCTGCGTGACCTGGTCCTCGAGCGCGATCCGGGTCTCGACGACCTCGGTGACGTCCTGGAGGGTGCCGGAGAGGAGCAGCCGGCCCTCGCGGTCGTGGTGGACCACACCGCGCCCGCGCGTCCACACCCACCGCTCGTCGGCGAGCACGCGCACGGTCATGTCGAAGGAGCCGTGCTCGTCGATCGCGGCCTCGACGGCCGCCTCCACCATCGGCTGGTCCTCGGGGTGGACCTGGCCGAGGAAGCGCTCGTAGCCCCAGGGCTCGGTCGCGCTGGAGGAGCCGAACATCGCGTCGACCTCTTCGGACCCCGTGATGGTGTCGGTGGTCAGGTCCCACTCCCAGCTGCCGATCCGCGCGATCCGCTGCGCCTCGGCCAGGCTGCGACGGCTGGTGCGCAGCGCCTGGACGATCTCGCGTCGGGAGGTGTAGTCGCTGAAGACGGTGCACAGCCCCGGGCGACCGGGCTCGAGCTCGACCAGCGACTCGCGCACCAGGCACCACACCGGAGTGCCGTCGGCCCGCACCAGCTGGACCTCGACCTCCCCCTCGTTGAGCCGGCCCTCGCGCACCTGGCGCAGGTGCTCGGCGAGCTGTGCACGACCCAGCTCGTCGAGGCTGTCGTACATCGAGACGCGCGCCATCTCCTCGGGGGTGACCCCGTGGAGCCGTGCCATCGCGGCGTTGGCGTGGACGGTCCGGCCATCGAGGTCGATGACCCAGATGCCGTCGGGGGAGCCCTCGACGACGTCGCGGTAGAGACCCGCCAGGTCCACGTCCCACCTCCCCGGCCACGCCGCCGACCCCGTCGTACCCACCCTAGGTCCTGCCCGGCCCGGAGGGGGCAGGTCGGGCCGAGGGCGCGTCCCGTGGCCGGCGCCCCAGCCCGGCTCAACCGCTCAGATCGTGCGGGCTCCCGCGATGAGCAGCGAGCCGTCCTGCTGCTGCTCGAGGGTCAGCTCCACGACGTCGGTGCGGCGCTGCCCGTTGCGCAGGACGTAGGAGTACTCGTACGTGACGGTTCCGGCCCCGGCGTCGCTGCCGCGGATGCTGAAGCCGGTCACCTCGCGCACGCCTCCCCAGAAGCCGGTGTAGCCCTCGAGCCCCCGGCTGGCCTCCTGGTACGGCGGCGTGAGGAGCTCGAACCCGGCCTCGGGATCGGCCGCGGCGGTCTGGACGTACGACGTCGCGAACTCCTCCAGGTCCTGCTCCGTCACGACGTCGGGCTCCGGCGGCGCGCTCTCGGAGGGGCTGGCGGCCACCGTGGGGGACTGCTGCTCCGCGGGCTCGCCGCCGCGGCCCTGGCCCAGCACGAACGCCAGGACGATCACGGTCGCGCCGGCCACCAGGCCGAGCAGCACGAGCCCCGTCCGGCCACGTCGACGGTGCGGCGACCCGGTCGCGGCTGCGGCGTGCGTGCCGGTGGCCCGGCCCGGGGAGTCGGGGGACCCGGGGGACGAGGGCGCGACCACGGGCTGCGGACCGGTCGTCACGGCCGGCACCGCGGACAGGAGCTGGGTCCCGTCGGTGCGGTCGCCCCCGGCTGCCGCGGTCGCGCGGACCGCCTCGGCCGCGGGCAGTGCCGCGGTGTCCACGGCGCCCTCCGGCAGGCCGACGGCCCCGCCGACGGTGCTCGGCCCCTCGAGCAGGAAGTCGCGCACCTGCGCCATCGACCAGCGCGCGGCCGGGTCGCGGTGCATCGTCGCCTCCAGCACCGGCCCCAGCCACCCCGGGTCGGGGACCTGCGGCGGCTCCTCGTGCACGATCCGGAAGAGTGCACCCAGCACGTTGTCGGTGACCTCGTACGGCGGGTGGCCGGTCAGCGCATGGAAGAGCGAGGCCCCCAGCGACCAGACGTCGCTGGCGTCGGTGGCCGTGCCGCCCGAGGCGACCTCGGGCGCGAGGTAGGCCGGCGATCCCGTGACCAGGCCCGTCTGGGTGAGGGAGGCGTCCGCGTCGGCCCGGGCGATCCCGAAGTCGGAGAGCTTCAGCTGACCGTCCTCGCCCACCAGCATGTTGGAGGGCTTGACGTCGCGGTGGACGATCCCGGCCGCGTGGGCTGCGGCCAGGGCGTCGGCGGCCTGGCCGAGCAGGGCCGCGGCGGCGTCGGGCAGCAGCGGTCCGCGGGCGCGCAGCAGCCCGGAGAGGTTGGTGCCCTCGACGTACTCCATGACGAGGTACTGCTGCTGCTCCTCGTCGACGAGGTCGTAGACCGCCACCACGTGCGGGTGGCTCAACCGTGCCGCCAGCCTGGCCTCGCGCTCGGCCCGCTCGAGGTCGGGGCTCTCGGCGCCGGGGGCCAGCCCCAGCCGCTTGACCGCGACCTCGCGTCCGAGCACCTCGTCGCGGCCCAGCCAGACGGCGCCCATGCCGCCCCGGCCGAGCTCACGGTCCAGCGAGTACCTGCCAGCGATCACTGATGGGCACCTCCTCAGCCGGTCAGGATAGGTGCACGGGTCCGGGGCACTGCTCCCTCGTGCGGGTGGGCGGAACCCGGTGGGTGTGCGACGCGGTCATGAGGCAGGCTTGGACCGCGCGCCCGCTCCCGGGTGCCGCACCCACGACGACGGCCGGGCTCCCGGCCCGCGGACGGAAGGCGGACCGGTGTCCCTCGACCCCACCCTCCTCGACGACCTCGAGTGGCGCGGCCTCATCGCGCACTCGACGGACCTCGACGCCCTGCGCGAGGCGCTCACGTCGGGCAGCGTGCGGTTCTACGTGGGCTTCGACCCGACCGCGCCGAGCCTGCACCTGGGCAACCTGGTGCAGATCCTGACCGCCAAGCGGCTCCAGGACGCCGGCCACACGCCGTACGCGCTGGTGGGCGGGGCGACCGGCATGATCGGCGACCCCCGTGACTCCGGGGAGCGCACCCTCAACGACGCCGCCACGGTCTCGGAGTGGGTGGGGCGGGTACGCCGGCAGATCGAGCCGTTCCTGTCCTTCGAGGGCGCGAACGCCGCCACGATGGTCAACAACCTGGACTGGACCCAGGGCCTGTCGACCATCGACTTCCTGCGCGACATCGGCAAGCACTTCCCGGTCAACCGGATGCTGGCGCGCGAGACCGTGAAGCGCCGGCTCGAGGCCGGGGGCATCTCCTACACCGAGTTCTCCTACGTCCTGCTGCAGTCGATGGACTTCCTCTCCCTCTACCGCGAGCACGGCGTCACGCTGCAGTTCGGCGGCTCCGACCAGTGGGGCAACATCACCGGCGGCGCCGAGCTGATCCGTCGCGCGACCGGGGACTCCGTGCACGCCTTCGCGACGCCGCTCATCACCAAGGCCGACGGCACGAAGTACGGCAAGACCGAGGGCGGCGCCCTGTGGCTCGACCCGGAGATGCTCTCGCCGTACTCCTTCTTCCAGTTCTGGCTCAACGTCGAGGACGAGAAGGTGGGCGAGCTGCTGCGCATCTTCACCTTCCTCTCCCGCGAGGAGATCGAGGAGATCGAGGCGACGCACGCCGAGAAGCCGTTCCTGCGCGCCGGGCAGAAGGCGCTGGCCGAGCACGTCACGACGCTGGTGCACGGCGCCGACGAGACAGCCCGCATCCAGGCCGCCTCCGCGGCCCTCTTCGGCGGTGGTGACATGAGCACGCTCTCCGCCGACACCCTGGGCGCCGCCCTGCGCGAGGCCGGCGCGGTCACCGTCGACCGGGGCGCGCTGCCGACCATCACCGACCTGCTGGTGGAGACCGGTCTGGCCAAGAGCAAGGGGGAGGCCCGCCGCACGATCGGCGAGGGCGGGGCCTACCTCAACAACACGCGGGTCGAGGACCCCGAGGCCGTCCCGGCGGAGTCGGACCTCATCGGGGGCAGGTGGCTGGTCCTGCGCAAGGGCAAGAAGAGCTTCAAGGGCGTCGAGGTGGCATGAGCCCGGCGCAGGGGGCAGCACGCGCGGGTCGGCCCGGGTGGGCCGACCCTCGCCGTGGCGGGTGGCAGGCCGAGCTGGCCGAGCGCGCGCGGACGGTCCTCCCTGCACCGATGTGGGCCTACCTGGAGTCCGGCGCCCGCGAGGCCGTGACCCGGGACGAGGCCCGAGACGCCTGGCGCTCGGTGCGCCTGTGGCCGCGGGTCCTGCACGGGGAGGACGCCCCCGACGTCCGCACGTCGCTGCTCGGTACGCCGGTCCGCACCCCCGTCGGGGTGGCCCCCACGTCCATGCAGCGAGTCGCGCACCCGGACGGTGAGCTCGCGATGGCCGCGGGCGCGGCGGCGGCAGGAGCCGTGCACGTCGTGTCCAGCAATGCCGGCCACCTCCTCGACGAGATCGGTGCCGCCGCCCGGGCAGTCGACCCCGACGCCGTGTGGTGGCTGCAGGCCTACCTGCCCGCTGACCGCGAGCATGCCGCGCCCGTCCTGCGTGCTGCGGCTGCCGCGGGAGCCCGTGCCGTGGCGCTCACGGTGGACACGCCGTTCCCCGGCACCAAGTACGAGCCGGCGGAGGAGGACTGGGAGGGCATCGACCTCTCCTGGCACCGCGTCAACTTCACCGACCCCACGGCCCACCGCCACCACCGCGGCCTCCGCCCGGAGGACCTGGCGTGGATCCGCGATACCAGCGGGCTGCCGGTCGTGGTCAAGGGAGTCCTGCGTCCCGACGACGCTCGCCGTTGCGTGGAGGGAGGGGCTGCCGCCGTGTGGGTCTCCAACCACGGGGGGCGGCAGCTCGACCGCGCGGTCAGCACCGCCACCGCCCTGCCCCGGGTCGTCGCCGCGGTCGGCGCCGATACCGAGGTGTACGTCGACGGGGGAGTGCGCTCCGGGATCGACGTGCTCACCGCCCTGGGGCTGGGGGCCCGCGCCGTCCTGGTGGGTCGGCCGGCGCTGCACGCGCTCGCCGCCGACGGCGCCGACGGCGTCACCGGGCTCCTCGACACGCTCACCGAGGAGCTGCTCGAGGCGATGGAGCTGGCCGGCTGCGGCTCCCTGGAGGGCGCCAGGACCGTGGTGGCACCCCCCGATTTGTGCAGCCCCTGACCGTCGTCTACTGTTCTTCTCGTCGCCAGGGAGCGGCGGGGAGCAAGGCCGGTCTGGCCGGGCTCCCGGCCCCGAGGTGACCACCCCAGCACCATCACCACCCGGTCATCGGTGTGTCCGCCAGAGCGGCCACCGAGAACGCCGGGAGGCGGAGCAACGGGGAAAGGCGAGGGAAAAGCGCGGATTTGCACCGCGAGAAACCAAGCCGCTAACGTAGGACAAGTCAGCGCGGGAACGCAAGCCGAAAGGCGAGTGGCCCGGTGCGTCTGATTCTTGAGAACTCAACAGTGTGTCATAGTGGACGAATTAGTTTGTTATGCCCCGTCGATCATCTGGGCCTTGTGGGGTCTGGTTGGTTGATGGTTTCTTTGACAATGATTCTGACAAATTTCCTGATCGGTGTGAATCGGTTGGGTGTCAGGGTTCTTCTGTCAGGGGCATCTCTTTTTCCATCGTCTGGCCTTCGGGTTGGGTGGTGGTGTTGTTTTTCAACGGAGAGTTTGATCCTGGCTCAGGACGAACGCTGGCGGCGTGCTTAACACATGCAAGTCGAGCGGAAAGGCCCTTTCGGGGGTACTCGAGCGGCGAACGG